>JAILMZ010000061.1 GCA_024692105.1 Saccharofermentans sp. | reverse complement strand
GATTAAATCATTTAATAAAGAAGGTGTTTCTTTAAGGTTCTTTGTTGCATGGCCGTGGAAAACGATTGAGACGCATTGGGACAAAGAAAGAATAGATACATATAAGTGCATTCTCAGCAGAGCCGATGAAGTATTCCACATGAATAATGACCCTGAAAGGGTTGCGCATTGGATGATTGACAATGCATCAGGACTTATCTCAGACGGATATTACCCGGATGATTACGGTGTGGTCAGGAAAGCGTATGAATATGCTTGGAGCAAAATACAGAACAATGAGGATTATTACATTAATCATCCCGATTAAGTGGTGGAGGTTTGTATGAGAGGAATTTTCTGGATAGTTGAAGATGAACTGAAGGCCTTTGTGTTTGAAGAAGGTGCCGAGTGTGGCGTCGCCAAGTCGGGCAAGACCTTCAATCACAAGCTTCTGTGGGAGCATGTGAGACCTGCCAAGTGCAACAGAGCTTTCGATTATTACCCGCGCGGGCGTGTTGATTACAACGGCAAGGGCAGGCCTGTGGTGTATATGAGTCCGCATGTGGGTGATGAGTATGTGGCGCAGATTGCGAAGGTTTTCGGACTGTCGGAGGCGCCGGTCGTGCATATCGACGGCAGTGAGCATTACAAGTGTTATTTGGACAGGTGAGGTGAATGATATGCATAGACACATCAGACCAGACATAGATTATGCGAAATGCAACGCTTATTCCGCTGTGGCGCATATGTATGCTGCTATAGACCATAATGGAGTTCCGGATGATAAGCGCGGCGGGATTGTTGTTTTCGAAGAGGGTGTTAAGGAAGTAGCCGGACTGCCTGATATAAAGGCTAGCTGGTGCCTCGGGCATTTCTTCAAGGGCCGTTATACAGGCCAAGAGGGGTTGGTGTATTCCGAAGGCAGTTGGTGTGTTGAGATTATAGGCATCTCAGATGATGCTTTGATAGCGATCGGTGAAGAATTGTGCAGAGAGAATAGTAAGGTTCCTGTTTTGATCAAAGTGTATTCTGAGCGGAATAATATACTGTTGGTTGACTGTGATTGACCTCTAAATGAGACATCATCGTATCAAGAAATACGCTATTCATATTCTGGCGATACCGGCGATCAAGCCGGATCTGTTTGATGTGCCCATGAGCCGGTGTGCGATCATATCGTGTACTGACAGGGAGAATGAATATGTTTATACGTTTCCGGCCAGTCAGAGATGCATCATTCCGTTTGCTGATACGGAGGACGCGGATCATCCCAATGCCATAACAGCTGATCTGGCAAATCTGATAATCAGATTTTTGCAGCGCCTTCCTGACGAAGTTACCGATCTGTTTGTATGCTGTTCGAAAGGGAGTTCAAGAAGCCCCGCAGTCGCTGCAGCCGTTCTCAGGATGTCAGGGCGAAGCGATAAAGCGGTGTGGGAGAATCCGTTCTATGTTCCCAACAGACTTGTGTATCAGGTTATATGCCGTGAGTTCGGCCTTTTCGCGCCGGACTGGTGTATGGACACACTGGTGGCACTTAACCTGAAGTGTTACAGGGAAGCGGTAGAACACGGCAATACCCGAGGGTATGAGAGGTGGCAGATCATAGAATAATCCGTTACCTGTTACCGTCTCTTCTTCGCAAATACTCGCGTCGGTAGATAAATGAGATGTTATCCTCTACGTCATAGAGCAGATTATCTCCGTAGATCTCACGCAGCCTGCTTTCGTCGATCAGAGCGGCAGTGGTTCTGTTAACTATCAGACGCCTGAGCCTGGGAAGATGGTAGATTCCCTCGACATTCTCCACGGTGAGTTCATGCAGACACAAGGTGCGCAGACTTCTGTGACCGGCAAGGAAATCAAGATTCGTCGTTCCGGTATAGATCAGAGTAAGTGTTTTCAGTTTGGACAGCTCTGAGATGACACGAAGATCCTTTACCTTGTTGCGCTCTATGGTCAGATAGTGAAGTTTGTCGGCATAGGATCTGAGGAAAGAGAAATCCTTGATCCTGTTCTGTCTGAATGTAGCCCAGCTTACGTTAGTCAGGTGCTTATAGGAATCGTACTTGTTCAGATCGATATTTGTGAGATGCAGGAGGCCGTGATGCTTCTCGACCTTTGCGATCTGCCTCTCGTAATACTCATTGTGGTTCTCATACACATAGCAGTTGTGCAAACGTGCAGTCATGTTGCCGATCTCGTTGCGGAGGTAGTTCGGCTTGATGATCTCGCAATACTCGCCGTAGCGCAGAGCCCAGTCGATGATGTCCCTTTCGCTGCTCTTGAGATGTATCGTCAGGCAGTTGGAGGTCTCGTCCGCGGCTTCGATGCTGATGCCTGTTCCGAACGAGTCGATGGCTTCATCGAGGAAGTCCCTGTAAATGCTGAGGGTAACTTCCACGGCTGTACCTGGGTACATGTAACGGTGCTGCATGATGTACTCTTCCGGGTTTGACAGAAGCTTGCGCGTCTCGGCTGTATAAGAGAACTTCTGGTCGAGAACGTTCACCTCAGTGATCCTGTCGATCCTGAAACTGTTGATGACTGAGGAACCTTCGACGCTGCAAAGAAGATAGTAGTTACCATCTGCGATGACGATCCTGTAAGGGCTGACCACTATCGGACTGTCTCCGACCTTGTGCAGCTTCTTGTCGGTCCAGTATTTGGTCGCATAGAAAGATACCTTCTTATGCTGGCGCGAAGCCTCGTTGATGTTGCCGAGGTTCAGGAAGAAATCCTTCTTTACGGCATGGTAGTCTGCATCGATGTTCTTATAGTTCTCGAACTTGTCGCTGAAAGCGTTGGGGGAGAGAGCTATTAGCTTCTTGATGATGTCCGTCGCATACTTGTGGCTTACGTGCCTGGAGAACTGCACGGCGTCGATCAGGAAGGTGAGTTCCTCATCCGTAAAGGAATCGTCATCATCTTCATTGATCTCCAGCCAGTAGTTCCTGTAGATGGGCGAAGTTCTTCTCTGGACAGTCTCGTAGTGCAGACGGATGTTATCGACAGGCCATTCGCTCTTGTCGTCCGGTCCGTACATCTCCCTGAGCTGCTCTAATGCACGCTGGATAGTCTTGCGCTCGCAGACGTCAGAGGGATTGTCGGCCAGGACTTTCCTCAGAATATCCGCAGAGCTTATAGGCTTCTCTTCGGAAGCGTGCACCTTAATAGAATCAAATACTAATGCTATAAATCTGTTGTGCTGAACCATGTTATATCCCTCTTAATTCCGTGTCCATTCTAACATAGGATAGATGCAAAGATGAACCCAAATTGTCCCATCTTTTTCGCCCGTTACGCGAACGGAAAAGTGAAACTAAATAGTATAGCTAACCTTATGTGCACTATTTGGTACATCCAGTTTCCTGGTCTTCCGGGTACAGTAAACTGAGGTCACAGTTGAAGTGAACCGTGGCTCTCAGCAGAGCTTCGTTGCCCGGTAAGTAGACAAGTCTGTCATCGACCAACTGCTGAACCGGCGTACCCGGTATTGTTCCGCCGAACTCAAGCTCGCGCTTCCCGCTGACTATCTCGATCTTCTTCCAGTCCTCGTATGATCCCTCATAGTAAACATCGGTCAGAGATTCGCAGCCGGCAAAAGTACCTTCGACAATCTTGCGGGTGCTAACGGGTATGGTGCTCCTCTGCAGACTGGTGCAGCCTGCGAATGCTCCGCATGCCTTGTCGCCGCTATAATGGCGATTGTGCAGGATGACCGGATTTGTTCTCGTACAGATGATGTCAGTGATGTTCGTATTCCCAATGAAACTGTTTGTGAAGACGCACCCCACAGTGGCATCATTCCCTCTGTAGATGATGCGGCGCGGGATCTTTATTATCTTTGCATCACTGACAACGCGCTTCAAATACGCAGGCGTGTACTTCTTGAACTGGAAAAACTCCAGATCGCCTGTACTGTCGATGTCCTTTACATAATCTATAAAGTCAAGATAATTCATAAGGTTTCTCTTATCTCCATAAGTATGTTTCCGAGCCTGTTCAGTCCCAGAGCATTCTTGGCAAGACACTTCTCACATTCACACCTTCCCCAGATGTTGTCATGGTGCTTGTTGCCCTCAACGAGAGTTGCATCACCTGTGGCGAGAAGCTTCTCCTTCATCTCAGGAACGGAGAACTTGGCCGTGAGGATCTTCTTCATGATGTCACCGCTGATCTCATTCCAGTTCTCAGGGAGGTTGGGTTCTTTTCTTCCCATGCGCTTGGCAGCGACCGGGTTCTTCACCTCGGTGTACTTGATCTTGTCTTCCTCAGAAGAGCACTTCTGTGCCTGGAATGCAGCCTCTGCCGTGTGATAGGTCAGTCCTTCATAGACGAAGTCACACTGATGGAAGTTTGAAAGGAAATGATACTCACCCTTGAACTCAGCGATCATGTTATTCTCACTCATGATAATTCCTCCTTATCGTTGTCATCTGAAGCCTCAAGTTCCATCCTCAGCAGGTTGAACAGGGCAGACTCTTCTGCGGTGATGTATCCCATCCTCTCTGCTGCCTTGATGCACAGCTGCTTGGTCCCGGTGTCATAGTCCTTGTCTGCCAGGATCAACGCGAGCCTGGCGATCTTGATGACGACGGGTTCTTCTCCACTGTGGAGCGATGTTGTCTTAGCCTTATCATTATCCATATGACACCTCCTTTGGTGTTCTGTTACGTTCTTGCTTTCATCTATAAGATAGCGGGGAAGATGGGACAAAAAGCGGACATAATAAAACCCGACGTGATGGCCGGGTAAAATGCTTATATCTTGATTATAACGATTAATCAGTTATACGCTTTCTTAACCTTCTTTGCCCAATCCTTCATCTCATCTACTAACCTTTGCGGTTCCAGGATAACGACATCCGGAGAGTAGGATTTCGCGAACTGGAACATCGCGCCTTCCGTGACGAGTGCCGAGACCACGACGTAGTCATCTGTTTCCTCCGTGAACGTTACGTCCTTGCCGAAGATGTCGATAATGTCCGAGACCATCCTTCTGGCGATCCTGAACTTAACGCGCGTGTCGCCGGTCGCGTACATGCTGATGTGTGTCTTCATGTAGTCGCCGAGGTTGAGACTCTCTCCGTCGGTACCCTTAAGTTTGGAGAAGGCCTTGCGCTTTGTCTCGAGCATCTTGATGTTCGAGATGCGGTCGACGCGGTAGTTGGACAGTATCTCGTACTTGTCATAGTTGCAGATCAGGTAGTACTTGCCGTCCTTGGCAGCCATCTGATAAGGGTTGATGGTATACACTACCGGATTGCCGTTGTCATCGAGTCTGGGGTGCAGTTTCGTGTCCGTGCCGTAGTTGACGTAATTAAATGACACCTGCTTATTGGCCGTTATTGCTTCGTCGAGGATCTGTATTGTGTGGAAGATCTCCTTATTGCCGAGTCCGGTGTTGGGCAGCGTCTTAACGTGCTTTACATGCGACTTGAAATGCTCGCTCGACAGCCCTTCGATCTTCTCGATGAGTTCCTGGCAGTGCTTGTAGGGAAGGTGGTTCGAGAAGAGCAGACCGTCTATCAGAAGGCGAAGTTCCTCCTCGTTGAAATCCCTTTCGAGATAATAGTCCGACCAGACGACATTGCCGTTCTTGCGCGTGGTCTCGGTGTATGAGATGGGTATGTTCATGTCCAGCAGATATTCTATGTTGCGGCGGACTGTCTTGCGGTCGAGCGGTTCGTCAAATTTCTTGTTGAGAGCATCCAGGATCTCTTTCTGATCCATCGTGTGGTTCTCGTCCGAGTGCTCCTTCAGGATCTCGAGGATCATCGCGGGTATCATCTTCTTGCGTGACTCGGTTGCCATAGGTCGGTCCTCCTTGCAAGGTATACCTACAGTATAAATCTAATTAAATTCGATGGGGCATATTTGGTGCATGCGTGCGGGTAAACTTTGTGTAAACGTGAGAATGTGCGGAAGGGGGAAAGACGGGATGAACGGAGATGAAGTCTTTACCGGTTTTGTCGGATTGGATGAAGTGCTCGGCGGATACAGGCCGGGGACACTGAATGTTATTGCCGGCAGGATCGGGATAGGGAAGACTGGTTTGGCGCTGAATATAGCGAAAAATGCTGCCAAGGAATACGGCAGGACCGTTCTTTATTTCTCTCTCATAGAAGACAGGGCTGAGCTTGTCAGCAGATTTGCGCTCCTTGAAGAACCGTGCAGACCGGGTTGTGAATCAATCGGAGCCATGGCGTTGCGGATCGGAAAGCTTCCGGTCTATTTTGATGACTATACGGATTTTTCCCCGGAATACATAGGAAAGAGATTCAGAGAACTGTCGAATAAAACCGTAAATGGCGTGGAACTTGTCATTGTTGATTGGTTTGACCGCATCAGCCTGCCTTACGGAAACGGTTTTGATGATCGTTTCGATGAGCTGTCATGCATCAGTGTCAGACTGAAAAAGATGGCGGTCGAACTGCATGTCCCGATCCTTCTTCTGGCGGATGTTCACCGCAATTCAGATTTCCGGGGCGGGCACATCCCCAAACTTACGGATCTGCGATTGCACTCTACGCTGGACAGAGATGCCGACAGCGTTGTTTTCGTAGTCAGACCGGGTTACTACAGCATGAATAACAGAGATCCCAAAACGCAGCTGATTGTTGCCAAGAACAATTACGGTGAGGCAGATGTGAAGATCAACCTTTTGTGGGACCATAGAAAGAGGTGCTTTCACGAGCTGTATAACAAGGATCATAAGGACAGAGAGACGATGATGATATTCAAGACCGTGCTGGCAGAAAGAGGCAATTATAAGTACTTTACTTTCCTGGACAGACCGGACTCGTTCAAGTCTGTGTTCGGAGGCAAGGATATTGCCAGAGTCGGGGTATACAGCACTATGGTTTTGGATGGCGTGGATACTGTAGCTTTCTGCGGACGTTTTGAATGGAAAGACGGTAAGATTACTACACTTGATGGAGATGAATATAATGCGGATATGACTGTCTATGGTTACAGTAAGTACTATGACAGAGATATTGAAGAGGAGATCCTCGAGATCCTTGTAGGGGATGACTGGTGATGGATGTGTTTTGTTGCAAAAGGGAATGAAGATGGTATAATCAGTTTAGCGAAAGAAATGAAAGAATTTTCGCTATCCATCGCAGAAACGAAAGCCCTCGGGAGGACTGGTCCCGAGGGCTTTCTATTCCGTTGATGCAAGGTGGCTTAGGCCTTAGGCTGACTGCGTTTTGCTTTCTTCTTCTTTTTCATTTTTCTTCGATCCAACCATTTGCTGATATAGTTTGCGATTACACCAGCCATGATCGAAGAAAGAAATGAAAGGATTTTTTCCATCGCGGGTACCTCCTTTCCACTGCCGTGTAGGAGATAGCAGCATTATAATTATAGTTTTCAAAAACGCTCAAAAATCCGACAAAAACCGACAAGATAAGGAAATATGCAAAACCTAAAACGAGTCCGAATAATTGGACTCGTGATTTTGAATTCCGTGTTATACTGTAGCTACCATAAAGAGTGCGGGAGGGACAAGCCCGGTGAACGCACAGCAACCTGCCTTGCGCAAGGTGCTAAAGCTTGAACGATGGTTTCTTGACTCTTATTGATCCTGTCGCTCGAGCAGAGAGATCTTTATTTTTACAATAGGAGGAAAGAATTATGGCAAACAACATCAAGTACATCCAGCAGTATCAGAAGGACAACACAGTTCAGGTCAACGTCCGCCTGAGCAAGAAGTACGACGCCGACATCCTTGAGTGGCTCAGCCGCCTGGACGGCGTGGGTAAGGCAACATACATCAAGAAGCTGATTCGCGAGGACATGGCCAAGAACGCCAAGATGGAGATGTCGCCTGACGGGCGACCCGGAGACGTGGCTTAACTGTTATGCTAAAGCCATAAACGAACAAGGAGGATTAAGGAAATGTTAGGAGCAATTATCGGAGATATCGTAGGAAGCAGATTTGAGTTTGACAGAGGCAGCAAGAGCCGCGAGTTCGAGCTCTTCACGCCT
Source organism: Saccharofermentans sp. (assembly GCA_024692105.1). The sequence goes on along the minus strand of JAILMZ010000061.1, from coordinate 20,106 downwards.
GAGTGCGACTACACGGACGATACCGTGATGACCATCGCGGTGGCAGAAGCCCTCATGGATGCGGGTAAGGACGCTGACGAGCAGACTGTTAAGGACAACATCATCAGGTCCATGAAGAAGTGGGGCCAGAAGTATCCTCACGCAGGCTACGGTGCAAGGTTCATCGACTGGGTACTCTCGGACGATCCGAAGCCGTACGGAAGCTTCGGCAACGGTTCGGGCATGAGAGTATCTTCTGCAGGCTGGTTCTATGACTCGCTCGAGCGCACTCGCGAGGTCGCAAGGTGGACCGCGGAAGTGACGCACAACCACCCCGAGGGCATCATGGGCGCAGAGTCCACGGCAGCAGCGATATTCCTGGCAAGGACCGGTGCTTCGCAGGAAGAGATAAGAAAGTATATTCATGAAGAGTTCGGCTATGACCTGTCCAGGACTCTGGATGATATCCGTCCGACCTACGAGCATGTGGAAGACTGCATGAACACAATGCCGGAAGCTTTCGAGTGCTTCTTCGAGGCTACAGACTACGAGTCCACACTTCGCAATGTCATGTACATCGGAGGCGATACGGACACACTTGGTGCGATTGCAGGCGCGATTGCTGAGGCCCGTTGGGGCATCCCGGAAAGCATCGCTGTCAAGGCTAAGGAATATCTGACAAAGGAGTTGGAAGCAGTTATTACAAGGTTTGCGGAATATGCAAAAGATGGGAAATGAGGGAGGTGCCTATGCGTTGGCTGCGTGACCTGGTCAAAGAAAACCCGGATGTGTGGATCTGCTGTGAGGACGAGCGGACGCAGGGGCTGTTCCTTATTCAGGCGGAGCTTGAAGGTTTTCGTGCGCTGGACGGACATTGGCCGACACAGCTCGAGAACCACCGCCTGTACGGCATCACTGACGACATGACAGTGGGGTATCTGTCTGCGATGTGCTGGAGCCTGACCAGAAAATCGGGTGACAGGCATGTGCGTGTGGATTACGGAAAGTATCTTGCAGGTGAGGATTACCGAATAGTCTGAGCTAATTTGTGCTTTTTGCTTAATAATTATCTCTACGCTTTGGTATACTACATTTGTGTATGGTTTCGGACCTTGCAAATTTAAGAATGTGGATAGTGGAGGTAAGATATGCCATTTTGTAAGAATTGCGGATCTTCAATCGAAGACGGAGCAAAGTTCTGCGAGAACTGCGGAACACCTATAGAAGCACCCGTTGCTCAGCCTGCTGAACAGCCTGTTGCGCAGCCCGCTGCACAGCCGGCACCCCAGCCCGTACAGGCTCAGCCGGTACAGTCACAGTCGACAACACAGTATCAGAGCAGCCAGGTTCCTGAAGGAACGAACGGATTCTGTATTGCCGGATTCATCTGCGCACTTGCAACTGTGCTCATGGGAGTCGGTCTCGTACCCGCTCTGATCCTGTCTATCGTAGGTCTGGTTCAGGTTAAGAAGTCCGGACAGAAGGGTAAGGGCTTTGCTATCGCAGGTATCATCATTCCTATCGCTGTTATGGTGATCGCGATAATTTGCGTTATTCTATATTTCGTGTTCATCATTGCAGGTGCAGCAATCGCATCCAACTATTGATCCGCTGACAATTTGAAACAAAGAGCCTCGGGTTTGAACGCCCGAGGCTTTCTTATGCCTTATTCGTTCAGCTTAAAGTATATCTTCGTCAGTGCGCACTGGTCGCCCGTGAGAGCGATGTAGATGTTCTCGTCATCTGTCTTGATCTTCGTGGTGCTCTTGAGGAAGATGCCGCCGTTCTCGGTTATGACGGTGATGGTATTGCCGTTGCGCCTGATGGAGACATGGCTGTCGAAACCATCCCTGTTGATCTGTTTCCAGCTGTCCCAGCCGTCGAACTTGTCGTTCTTGCTGATGATTACCTCATTGGATGCAAAGTCGCCGGTCTCCCAAACCTCGCCGTCGAACCTGACGAGAGCAAACTCGCGGTAGTCTTCGTCCGTTACCTTGCCGTTGGAAGATGTGAAGATGCACACGAACGGGCAGTGCCAGATCAGGCGGGCAGTGGGGAGGCTCTTGGCATGGAAGTCGATGCCCAAAGTATCCTTGAGGAGTACACCATCTGTCGCATCCGTACGGTAGCCGTCGACCTGAACGTTCGGGACGTCGCCTGCATCGCCTTCGATGTACGAAACAAGACCCGCGATACGGGGAATGGTGTTCTCATCGACCTCGTCGTCAGAATGCTTGATGGATACGACGTTGAGGTGGTAATTTGCTCCGGTGAAGCTGATATAGCAATACCTGGTGCTGTCGGGGAGAGCCACGATATAGTCGACCGTCCTGCCGTCACCCGTGATAGTCATGCGGATATGGTCCTTATACCTTACGGCATCGATCTCGTATTCACCGCAAAGCGAGCCGTTTTCTTTCGTGCCGGTGATGACGGGCTTGACCGCTCTTGCTTCGCCCATCTTGTACTCGCCGTCGAACCTGAGCTCAACATACTCTGTATAGAGCAGCTCGTCTGCAAGCTTGCCGGGCTCATGCACTCTTCCGTCCAACGCGTCGAAAAGGACCATCACTGGCAGGCAGTTGCTCTCAGTATGGCCTTCTGCGGGATCTATGCGCAGGCGGATGTTCATCCTGCGTCCGGGCGTTGCAAGTATTCCTTCCGTGTGTACAGACCTGAAGATGTCGAAATTGAACTTGTCGTTGCCGCCGAACTCGATGACGTCTTCCTTCTCACGCATGTAGTATTCCTGGTCCTGATCGATCATGTGGATCATCTGCGTCGCGAACAGCGGATCGAACTGCGCGCCCATCTCCTCGATTATGATCTGTCTTACGGTTGCCTGGGGAAGAGGGTCTCTGTAGCTTCTCTTGGAAGTCATGGCATCGTAAGCATCCGCAACTGCGATAATCCTTGCGAGCTCGGGGATGTCGCTTCCTTTGAGCTTGTCAGGATAGCCTCTTCCGTCGAATCTTTCGTGGTGGTGGTGCGCACCGATACTGAGGTAAGGGAACTCGACGATACTCGAGAGGATCTCCTTGCCGATCGTCGTGTGTTCCTTGATCTTCTCGTATTCTTCATCGGTGAGCTTGCCCTTCTTGTTGATGATCTGGTCGGGCACGCCGATCTTACCGATGTCATGCAGCAGTGCCGCGAAATATATCTCATCGCACTCCTTCTCGTCCTTGCCGACCATTTTCGCGATGGTCTTGGAGTAGTTTGCAACTCTCGAGGAGTGACCGTGTGTGTACTTGTCCTTGGCATCGATTGCGCTTGCGAGTGCTTCCGCGGTCTGTTCGAAGAGCCTCTTCATACTCTGCTGCTCGGCCGTCAGGTATTCGATCCTGAGGTCCTTGGCGTGTGCATACGTCTCGTTCATGTCCTTGAGCGCGAACATGTAGAGCAGGAACGCCATTCCCGCGATAGACGTGTTGATCAGGGACAGACCGTACAGTTTCAACTGCACTATTGCAGCCAGGAACGGAATTACCGAGAACAGTATAAGGGACAGGCTGATGACGGGGCTGAGTCTCTTGTAGTTCTGGAAGATGACCGTGACCTGGAGCGCGAGCATGACAGTGGGGATAATGAAGCACAGGAAGAATGCAGGACCGCGCTGGTAAGTGTTGCTCGCATCAAAGGTGTAATAAAGACCCGTAAACTGGGAGATGATGAGCATTGCAGCGCCGGCAACGCCAAGGTAATTGACTACATTAAGACGCTTGAACCGCTTGCCGCCGTTTGCATCTTCGTACAGATTGATGATGTAGGCGTTGAAAGCGTAGAGGACGCCGATGTTGAGGAAATAGACCAGGAAATTCGCGATCCTTACGATCCAGAATCCTGCTTCCGACGGGTCGCCCCTGAAGTGATAGGCCAGACAGTCGGCGATCATGATGACCATTGCGCAGAGCTCGACAGCCAAAAGCGCGGTGCGCCTCTTGCGCGGAAGAGACTTCATGAACAGTACGAACACTGCGATGACAGCGCACAGACAGCTCAAGACAGTCATGATACTTTCCTGATGTACGATCAAATATTCAAGCATTACAGTCTCTTACTTTTTTATTACTGTAGTTGAATTATCAACCTCGATTTACATTTTTTCAAGGAAACAAAATTAAAACTGAACATTACCATTCCGTGAAGTAATGTCCAGTTTCGGTTGCGGGGGTAGGTTGTGTGTTCAGGTTTCGAGCAGCTTATACAGAGTCTTGTAGAGCTGCATTGCCTCGGTCTTGCTGAGTTTGACGCAGGATCCGACCTTGGCGGGGATGTCCTTTGCTTTCCTGTAGAGATCCTTGCCTTCTTTGGTCAGGTTGATCACTACCACGCGCTCGTCGTCGATGCTTCTGGTCCTCGTGATGAGCCCCTGTTTCTCGGTGTTCTTGAGCATCGGGGTGACCGTGCCGGTATCGAGCATCAGCCGTCTGCAGAGATCTCCCACCGTGATGCCGTCTTCCTCCCAGAGCACCAGGAACATGATGTACTGCGTGTACGTGAGCCCGAGCGGCTTGAGGTAAGGGGTGTAGAGGTTAACGATCTTGCGCGATGCGGCGTAAAGCGGGAAACACAGCTGCGAGTCGAGCTTCATGGATTCATCGATCTTCATGGCTTGCCTCTCAGAGAATGCACTCGACGAAAGTCCTGACGTCCTTCATGTCGTCTGTGGGCTCAAATCTGTGCAGGACTCTGCCTTCTCTGTCCACGACGAACTTGGTGAAATTCCACTTGATGTCGGGCTTGCTCGCGTAATCCTTGTCGCTCTTCATCAGCATCTTGTGCATTATCAGGGCGGTGGGGCCTTTGCCGAACCCCTCGAAACCCTTCTGCGACTTGAGGTATGTGTAAAGCGGCAGTTCGTTCTCGCCGTTGACGTCGGACTTCTTCATCTGCGGGAACTGCGTCTTGTACTTGAGCGTGCAGAACTCGTGGATCTCCTCGTCCGTGCCGGGAGTCTGGCCCGCAAACTGGTTGCAGGGGATATCGATGACCTCGAAACCTTTATCGTGCAGGTCCTCGTACATCTTCTCGATAGGCTTGTAGTGGGGAGTAAAACCGCAGCCTGTCGCGGTGTTCACGATAAGTATGACCTTTCCTTTGTACTCCTTGAGGGAGATGTTGCCGCCTTTGGGTGTGGGAACTGAGTAATCGTAGATGGATGACATGTTGCGTTCTCCTTTGTGCTGTATTTGATAATATTATATCGTATCAAATATAAATCTGTATATTGAGAATGCAGGGTATTTGTTAAGTTTTTGTGGGTTTTACTGTTTCTCCAGATATACGAACTGCAGTTCGTCGTCGACCTTCCTGCAGTCGAACTGACTGTAGCCCAGCGTCTCATAGAGGCGGATGTTGTCCTTGCTCCTTGTACTGGTGAAGAGTTCATAGCGCTTGTCCGGGAAATACTGCTCAATCTCGGCAAGGAGCATCCTGCCGTAGCCTTTGCGTCTGTGATCGGGGTGGACCATGAGCTTTCCGATGTATACCGTGCCGTCCTTTTCGTGAGCGCGGACAGAGCCGATGATGTTGCCTTCGTCAGTCATCTTCAGGATGATGCCCTGTCTGTATTCATCTTCGACTTCTTCGAGAGTTTGCTTGAGCGGAGGGATGTCCTTGTTGCCAAAGAGCGCTGCCTCGCTCTGATAAGCAAGATACTGAAGGTCAAGGATCTCTTTGAGGTCTTCCGGATTAGCCTTAACAATCTTCTTTCGTACGAAATCCAATCTTACCAGCGCTTTGCCGTTCGGAAGCGGGTGGTTTTCCGCTTTTGTCTGGTGGTAGCCGATCTCCTGCATTGCCTTTGTCAGTTCCTGTTCTTCCATCTGATGGTGTACTTCATCCAGCCTATCGAAAGCGTGCAGATAAGGGGAGTCCGACACCCAGTTCTTGTCGTCGGTGTTGATCTGGATCACGCACGAAACATATTCGGCCTTGGTCTGGATTACCGCCTTCTGGAAGGCTTCGTATCCGATGTATTCGATGAGAAGGTTGGCGATCAGCAGGTCCGCCTCGGGCAATCGTTCGTATTCATTTATGAGGTCTATCTGCAGGCATTCCAACACGCCCGACAGATCCTTGCATCTCTCGCTGACTGCCTGCAGATACTCTTTGTTGATGTCGACACCGTAGACCTTGCGGTACTTGTCCGTGCGCACATGCTCAAGCCCGTTGCCGCCTGCGATGCCGAGCACCATTGCCGTATCGGCGGGGTATGATTCGAACTGATCTTTCATGATGAGATTCATGGTCTGGAACTGTTTAACGGAATCCAGGCTCATGTGCTCTTCGTATGCTTTGAGATCGATCTCTTCCCAGGGGTTAGTCATGGTCTGATTATAACGCATCCCCGGGGTATACCGGGTCGTCCTTGTGGTATTCGAACCAGCCTTCGATCATGTGCTTGATCCTGCTGGTCTCGTAGTTGTTGCCCTCTTCCGCGAAATAATTGAACGGCCCCCTTCCGATGGGCTCGTCTGCGAGCATCATGCTACTGCTTATGACGGTCCACTTGTGCCCCGCGAAAAGCAATTTCGTGGCGCGCCTGTACTTGCCGAAATCCCCCGTCACGGCAGGGTCTGTGTCGAAATCGTACTTTACCCAGTTCCAACTGACACTCCCGTTCAACTGCGCCACCGCAGCATTGTGCACGTTGGCATAATGGGGACTACTGAGCCAGAACATGCCGTCACGGTCTGCGTAGGGGATGATCTTACTGCAAGATTCAAACCCCTTATCGCTGAGGAGCGTGATGCCTTCCGGCTTGATATTCAAACGCTTGTCCGGCATGTCCGGATCTACGGGGTACGGCGGATCCCAGTATCTGAAAGGTTCGTATTCCGGCCTCGGGTAGTTTGCCAGACCTTCGTGCCTGACATCGCGAAAGAGCTTTTCCTGGTACGATATGTATGCGCAGATGATGATCTCGTCGCGCTTCTGTTTCTTGTTGCGGTAGATCCTGTACAGCAGCTGCTTGTGGTCCGCCTCCAGATAAGTCTTGATCAGGTCGAGCACCTTGATGAGCGAATCGCGGTTCGTGTAATGCAGGTAATTGAATCTGTCGAGCGAGATGTAACCGTTGCCCTTTACGAACCCTCTGTGGCACTCCATCTCCGGTGTGATGCTCTTGCTCTCGCAGAGGTAGTGCACGCGTCTCATCTCGAAACGCAGCTCCTCCTTGTTTCCCAGTCCCAACTCAGGGTCGAACGCGAACTGCTGGTTGTCGTTTTCCACGGAATATTCGATCGAATAAGTGAAGTCAGCGTAAAGCCTCCGCGCAACTTTCTGCGCGATGTCGTCGGGGATAACGGGTGCGTTGTTTTTGAAGAACATTTTTTACTTCGCCTGCTGTTCGATCTTGTCCAGGGTGTCCTTGAGGATCTCATGCCTGAGGTCCGTAAGCCATTTGTCGAATTCCACGGTGTTGAAAGCATACGTCTTGTTCAGTTCGTATTCATTCTCGGACCATGTGGATATAGGGGATTCGTTATGCTGGATCAAAGCCTCAAGCTTGTCGAGAGCCTTGAAGATCTTGGATTCTTTGGTCTCCTGCGCTTCCATCTCGGCGTAGAGTGCTTTGAGGTCTTTGGAGATGTCTGCCGGCAGGGTATCCAGCCACTGATCAAGCAGGATGTCTTCAGTGCTGCGGTCGTTATCAGTCTTAACAAAGGTCGGGATATCGCCGGTGAAACATTCACCGAGATCGTGTATCAGACACATGTCCACGACTCTGTCCATGTCAACGTCAGGGAATTCGCGCCTCAGGAGCATCGCCATAAGAGACACTCTCCAACTGTGCTCAGCCACACTTTCCGTCCTTCCGTTCGTGGTAGTGCAGTGGCGCGGAGTATCCTTCAGCTTTTCGGCCGTGTGTAGTATCTCTAGGTATTCCCGTGCGTTCATAGGGTTAATTATATACAAACTACTACCGAATTTACTACCAGACAAATAAAGTAATGCCTCGCGATTTCCGCACAAGCACAGCGCGGAGGACCTAAGCGAGGCATTACTTTGTTTGTCTTTTGGTGCGCCTGACAGGACTTGAACCTGCACGATCGCTCACCAGAACCTAAATCTGGCGTGTCTGCCAATTTCACCACAGGCGCGTACGAGTTATTATACCTCAGTTGTCAGAATTTGGGACGATTTGTTCAGTAATGTGTGCAAACGCCTATGCCAGAATCCAGCACATTCGGGCCATCTAGGGCTTTTTGTGCGCGAAAGTGTGCTAACGCCTATGCCAGAATCCAGCACACTTGGACCATCTAAGGCCATTTGTGCTCGAAAGTGTTCAAGTACCTATGCCAGAATTCAGCACATTTACTCACAAATACTCGGTGGCAGACAGTTTTCCCAGTCGATGGCGCTGTCTGGGATCAACAAATCATAAGCACCCAAGACCAACATGGCAAAACACTCCTCGTCGAAGTTATATTTGTCATACATAAAGCAATAGATTATCTCCCGTCCCTGCCGGTAGTTGTTCCTGGAATAGAAATTAATCTTGCGAGCGGTACGCCTGGAATAGTCGTAGTCATCTGTCATTCCGCAAATCTCCGCGTAGATGCACCGGTCGATCTCATATAAAGACAACAGGAAGTCCGGTGCGAAATCATCCGGGTTATCTATGTCCAATCCGGGCTCATACTTGTATGGAATCCCAAGGTCGCACAGAACATCCTTTCCGAACTGCTCGTTCTTCGACTTGAGTATGTCATCGCCACTGTACACGGGGTGCTTGGCAGGCATTTCCCCCGTATTGTCTGCTGCCCGCTCGAAAAACTTGTTGTCCATAAGGTGCGGATCAAAAGTCTGCTTTATCGGGAACTTCACCATCGGAGGCTCAAATGTATAGTTTGCCCGCCAATCCACCAGCAATTCGTCGTACTCGGCTTTGACCTTAATGTATTGAGTAATTTGTTTCGCATATATCTTGCCTTGCTTACTGGTCAGCGTGAACCTTTTGGCAGTTTGCTTGGTTACAGACGGGTCCCCCGGAATGAAGAAAACAAACACATGCCGTTTGCCTCTGTAATCATAGAATTTCCCGTGAGGCATCTTTTGCAGCAACTGCTCACGGTACCTGATCTTTACTGCATGTACTTTCAAGGGTAATCGCATAACATACACCTCCGCCCATAGTGTTCATATTCTATATGCGTAGAGACCCTGAAAAACTCGACAAAAACCGACAAAAACCGACAAAATGAGACTTTTTCAGTGAGGCATAAAAAACACTGAACACAGTCCGTCCCCAGCCCCTTTATTGAATACCCCCGCAAATGCATATATAATCAAACATAGCCCTCAAAGGGCTTGATTTCTTAACCTTACGGAACAATTACAACTTAGGAGGGAAGCTTATGTATGCGACATTCTGGGCGCTCGTGCCGCCGATCGTTGCAATTCTGCTTGCGCTGATTACGAAGGAAGTGTATATCTCACTGTTCGTGGGAATACTCTTCGGAGGTTTCTTCTATGCGGGATTCTTGAATCCTGTAGGTGCCATGGAACACGTGTTCCAGGACGGTCTGATCGCATCGCTTTCTGACTCATACAACGTCGGAATCCTTGTATTCCTTGTGTTCCTCGGCATCATCGTGGCGCTGATGAACAAGGCGGGCGGTTCCGCGGCTTTCGGTAAGTGGGCTTCAGAGCACATCAAGTCCAGAGTCGGCGCTCAGATCGCGACCATAGTTCTCGGCTGCCTCATTTTCATCGACGACTATTTCAACTGCCTCACGGTAGGTTCCGTCATGAAGCCCGTCACTGACAGACATAAGATCTCAAGGGCAAAACTCGCGTACCTCATCGACGCGACCGCTGCCCCCATCTGCATCATCGCTCCGGTGTCCTCGTGGGCAGCGGCAGTATCAGGTTTCGCGCCCGAGGGTACGAACGGACTGATGCTGTTCATCTCTGCAATTCCTTACAACTACTACGCGATCCTTACCATCCTCATGATGCTCTGCATCGCTTTCCTGAAGATCGACTACGGCCCGATGGTCAAGCATGAGAAGAACGCTTTCAAGGGCGATCTGTTCACACTTCCCATGCCTGAGGGTGCAAAGAATGACGAGATCAAGGGCAAGGGTAAGGTCATTGATCTGATCCTGCCTGTCGCATCTCTTATCGTGTTCTGCGTGCTCGGCATGATCTACACGGGCGGCTTCTTCGAAAGCGCTATGGGCGCACAGGATTTCGTCGATGCATTTGCAAACAGCGATGCTTCCGTCGGCCTTACATACGGTTCGTTCCTTGCGATCGTGTTCACGCTGCTCCTTTATCTCACACGCCGCATCCTCAAGTTCAAGGAGTGCATGCAGTGCATAGAAGAGGGCTTCAAGGCAATGGTCGCGCCGATCACGATCCTCACGCTCGCATGGTCTCTCAAGGCAATGACGGACTCTCTCGGCGCTGCTGAGTATGTTGCGAACGTCGTTGACCAGAGCAAGGGCAGTTTCATCAACATCCTGCCTGCGATCATATTCCTAATTGCGTGCGGTCTGTCTTTCGCGACAGGTACGTCATGGGGTACTTTTGGTATTCTCATTCCGATCACGCTCAAGGCGTTCCCTCTGGAGAGCGGCAACCCTCTGGCGATCATATGCGTTTCGGCGTGCATGGCAGGTGCCGTCTGCGGCGATCACTGCTCGCCCATCTCGGATACGACGATCATGTCCTCTGCAGGTGCGCAGTGCAACCACATCGCGCACGTGTCCACGCAGCTTCCGTACGCGCTTACGGCTGCGGCAGTGTCTTTCGTGACATACCTGCTGGCAGGCTACATCCAGAACGCAGTAATCTGCCTCGCGATAGGCGCGGCGCTCACGATAGGCCTGATGTTCCTTTTGAAGAAGATCCTTCCCGAGAATGCCGACCTCAATGCGCCTCTTGAGAAGTACGAGCAGGAACTTGAGAAATAACGATAGCGGCGAACTTTACGATGCATCCCGCTAATTCGCGCATGGACATCATCTCCTGAAGCACCAGCGCTGCCGTGATCACGGCGAAAACGGACTCGAGGCACATCAAAAGCGACGCCACAACAGGGCTCGCGTGCTTCTGTCCCAATATCTGCAAAGTATAAGCAATACCGCAGCTCATGATGCCCGAGTACGCAAGGGCAGGGGCTGCGGTTATTATGTTGGGCAGCTCCGGTTTCTCGAAAATGAACATAGCGACCCACGATATAACTGCCGCCACGACGAACTGCATGAATGACAGCTGCACGCCGCTTATGTCCTTGCCGGTAAAGTGGTCGATCAGCATTATCTGCACGGCGAAAAACACCGCGCACCCGAAAGCGAGCATGTCGCCGGGATTGATCGCCGTCATGTCTTCGGGGTTGATGCAGATTAGGAAGAGTCCGACCAAACCCAGCACGATGGAAAGCCAGACGATGAGGCGGACCTTCTTTCTGAGGAACACGGAAAACAGCGGGACGAAGAACATGTAGAACGCGGTGATAAACGCGATCTTGCCCGAGGTCGAATAGTAGAAAGCAAACTGTTGGAGGTTCTGCGCGACAGAGAAGACAACGCCGAGGACGACGCCTGCGATGAGCGTGGAAGGCCTCATGTCGAACTTGCGGTTAAAGATGATTATAACGGGAATCAAGACCAGGGCACCTAGGGTGGTCCTCAGAGCCGTGAACGTGAATGCGTCAATGGATTCCATTCCGACCGCCTGGGCGACGAAGGAAGAACCCCATATGACCGCAGTCAGAAGAAGCAGTATTATGCCTTTGGGTGTCGTCTTGCGCATTGCGTGATTATATCATGATTTACGGGAATTACAGATTATCGGGACCAAAACTTTCGGGAAGAAGTTCGGCCAGCGTATAGCGCTTGGGCTCACCGGAAGAGGAAGGGAGTATTATCTCGAGATCACCCCCGCAGAACTCCGCAAGAACCTGTCTGCACACGCCGCAGGGAGGGCAGTACTGCACATCTCCGCCTTCCGGTCCGCCTGCTATCGCGATCGCAACGAAATCCTTCTCACCCTCACTGACCGCCTTGAACACGGCAGTCCTCTCGGCGCAGTTCGAAGGGCCGTATGCCGCATTCTCGATGTTGACGCCTGTATAGATCTTTCCGCCTGAAGTAAGCAGGGCAGCGCCTACCAGGAAATGCGAATAAGGCGCATAGCAGTTCTTCCTGATATCGATGGCGGCTTGGCAAAGCTCTTGGATCTGCAGGTCAGAGATCATGGTTTGGACTCCTTGATTTTTTCTCATTATAACCTAATCAAAGATTGAAATGATAAGGCAAGTATCGGACAATAAAAGACGGAGGATAGACATTCATGAGTTTGATAAGAAGAATCGAAGCTGCGGCAGTGGCAGTGATCATCGCGTCAGCAGTTGTTATAACACCGGCGGCGCCTTTGTTTGCCGAGACGGAAGATACGGTAGACATAGCATTTATCCACGACCTGCATTCATATCTTGACGGTTACTATGAGAACGCAGACGGCGGCGTGCAGGAAGTCGGCGGAGTCGCAAGGATCAAGACTGTCCTGGATGATCTTAGGCAAGACAATCCCGACCTTATAACCTTGGATGGCGGCGATTTCTCGATGGGAACGCTCTACCAGACGATATACACCACGCATGCATCGGAACTGCGCACTCTGGGTTATCTCGGAGTTGATGCGACAACTGTCGGCAACCATGAGTTCGACTGCGGCGCGCAGGGTTTCTACGACATGTTCGAAGCGGCGCTTGATTCAGGCGATCCGCTTCCCGAGTTCGTCATCTCCAACATCGACTGGGACAAGATGGAAGCTGAAGGCCTCACTGATGACCAGCAGCTCTACAAGGACTGCTTCGAAGATTACGGCGTGTCCGATTACACGATAATCGAGCGCGGAGGAAAGAAGATCGCAGTGATAGGCATTTTCGGAAAGGATGCCATCAAGACTGCCCCCACGTGCGTGCTCAGTTTCGAGGACCAGGTAGAAGCTGCCAAGAAGACCTGTGCATACATCAAGGCGAACGAGGATGTCGACATGATAGTCGCGCTCTCGCATTCGGGCCTCGGCTCCGCGGGAAGCACCGGCCAGTCCGAAGACGAGGAACTTGCAAAGGAAGTGCAGGACTTAGACCTCATAATCAGTGCACACTCGCACACGGCTATCTTTGAACCCATCGTAGTCGGCAACGTTACGATCGTAGCCGCAGGATGCTACGGAAGATATGTCGGCCACGTCGTAATGAAAGCAGACGGAGACAACTGGGTATACGACAGTTATGAGCTCATCTCGGTAGACGAGACTGTTGCAAAGGATGCTGATGCAGAAGCATATGTCGCTTCCTTCAGACCGCTGGTCGATGAGGAATACCTGTCGAATTTCGGATACTCGTGGGATGAGATCCTTGCGTACAACCCGTATGAGTTCGAGAGCGTGGATGACTGCTACATCAACCATACCGAGCAGCGTCTGGGAGACATATTGTCGGACAGTTTCGTGTATGCCGCGAACCTGTCTGATACGGCAAAGGAAGAGGGGGCTTTCGACATTGCGGTCGCACCTTCGGGATGCATCAGGGGAACTTTCGCGCCGGGCTATGTGACGGCAGCTGATGCTTTCAATTCCTACTCGCTGGGCTTCGGAGAAGACGGCCTGTCAGGGTATCCGCTTGTCAGTGTCTACCTTACCGGTGAAGAACTGCTGACGGCCTGCGAGATCGATGCTTCCATATCAGACCTCATGACGTCTGCGAGGCTGTATTTCAGCGGGCTCAGCTTCACATACAATCCGAACCGAAGGATCCTGAACAAGGTCACGGACGTTGTCATAGTAAAACCGGACGGAACGACGGAACCGCTTGATCCTGACAAGACGTATCACATCGCAGTCGACCTCTACAGCATGCAGATGCTTGGCGCGGTAACCGATATGTCCAAGGGACTTCTGAAGGTCGTCCCGAAAGACAAGGACGGCAATCCGATAACCGATCCGTATGCTGCGGCGATCTACACGGACGGCAAGGAACTCAAGGCCTGGGATGCGGTCGCTATATATGTCTCTTCGTTTGAAGAAGGTGAGGATGGCGTACCGGTATTCCCGGAGTATTATTCGCAGCTGCATGACCGCAAGGTGGTCGATGATTCAAAGGACATCAAATCATTCATGGCTAACCCGAACAAGTTCTCGATCGCGTTCTCGATCGTTAAGGGCCTCATCGTTTCAGTTCCGGTGATGATCGTAACGCTCGCAGTTATGAGGAAGAGAAGGAAGAAGGAGGCGGCACTGGCTGCCAAGGCGAAGGAACAGGGGGGAAAGGAAAATGAGGAGAATCCTTAAGAAGCTCTCGACTGCGCTTATGACGGCAGTCATGGTGTTTGCCATGACGGGATGTGCGACATACAGTGCGCCCACGACTGATGCTTTCTGCACGGCTCTGGATGAGCTCGGATACCATCAGGTCCAGGATGCGGCCAATGCAAAGACCGTTACCGAGGCCTTGATGTCGTTCGCTGCATTCGGCGGCGGCGGATACCTCGTGATGAATTACGACGATCCATACGACATGAGCATCACAGGCCACATCAGGGGCTGCACATCCGAGGTTTTGTGCATCACCGAAAAGGGCACGAGATACCTGCTGCTCGTTTTCGACAACAGCGAGAACGCGAAATTCTACTATGACACGATGAAAAATCAGGTCAATGATGTCTACGATAAGTCCGGCGCTTTCATTACGAAACCCGGCATCAATGCGGAGTGCTACACTTTCGCGGGAACTTATCCGTCGTTGTTTGAAGAGGAATACATGTACGGCGGGTTCTACTTCAAGGACAACACCGTCACGATCATAGACACATACGAAAACGACATCACCAACAAGACACAGGTGAATCAGCTTCTGGACAAACTCGGACTTCCGAGGCCCTGATCAAACTCCGAAAACAGAATCGCAGTATCTGACAGTCTGCATGGCGTCTTTTGAATAGGCGTCTGCACCTATCTGGTCTGCGTATTCCTGCGTCATGACCGCACCGCCTACGACGACCTTCGTGTCGGGCTTTTTCTCGCGGAGGAGCTTGATCGTCTCTTCCATCGATACTACCGTCGTCGTCATCAGTGCGGACAGTCCGACTACCTTGATGTCGTCTTTGATCGCAGCATCGACAATAACTTCCGGCGGTACGTCTTTGCCGAGGTCTATTACATCATAGCCGTAGTTCTCGAGCATAACCTTTACGATGTTCTTGCCGATGTCGTGGATGTCGCCCTTGACGGTGGCGAGTATGACCTTGCCCTTTACCGTGCGGGGCTTTCCTGCGAGTGCCTGCTTGACCACGTCGAACGCTGCTTTCGCGGCATCCGCGCTCATAAGAAGCTGGGGAAGGAATACCGTTCCCGCCTCGAAACCTTTTCCTACTTTGTCGAGTGCGGGGATGAGCTCGTCGTTGATAACTGCAAGTGGTTCTTTGCCCGCATCTATCTCTTCCTTCATGGCTTCTGCCGCTCTGCCCGTGACGCCTCTTTCGATCGCTTCGCCGAGGGTGAGCGTTCCGCCTGAAGATGCGGTCTTCTTGGCCGCAGCCGTAGTAGCCGCACCGGGAACGTAATCAGCATAAGCCGAGATGAATCCCGAGCACTGCGGGTCAAGATTCATCAGCGCGAGGAACGACCTGTAGGAGACCATCATCGGTCCGTTGCAGGGGTTGATGATCGCGCAGGACAGACCGTTCTGCATTGCCATCGTAAGGAAGTGCGAGTTGACGAGTTCTCTTGCGGGAAGTCCGAAAGAGATGTTGGACACGCCGAGAATGGAATATCCGCCGAACTCGTCTCTTATTCTTCTTACCGTATCAAGAGTCGTGATCGCGGAACCGGGGTCTGACGATATCGTCATGGCAAGACCGTCGATCACGATGTCTTCTCTGGGGATGCCGTATCTGTCAGCTGCTTCGTAGATCTTCCCGGCAACTCTTATCCTGCCGTCTGAAGTCTCGGGGATGCCTTCCTCGTCGATCGGAAGTCCGACCAGCACTCCGCCGTATTTTGCGACCAGGGGCATGACCGCTTCGATTACTTCCTGCTTGCCGTTGACCGAGTTGATCATGGGCTTGCCGTTGTAGATGCGAAGGCCGCGCTCGAGGGCTTCTATATCGGTGGTATCTATCTGCAGGGGAAGGGTAGTGACCGACTGCAGGCTCAGCACGATGTTTTCCATCATCGCAGGTTCGTCTATCTCGGGAAGACCGACGTTGACGTCCAGGATGTCTGCGCCTGCTTCCTCCTGGTTAAGGCCTTCCGTCAGGATGTAGTCGACGTCGTTATCTCTTAACGCCTGCTTGAAACGCTTCTTTCCGGTAGGGTTGATCCTCTCGCCGATGATGACCGGCTTGGGACCGATCTCGACGCACGCGGAAGAACTCGTGACGTAAGTCCTGTGCTTTCTGACGGGCTCGGTAAAGGGAAGAGGCTTAACGGTCTCCACTAGTTTTTTGATGTGTGCCGGAGTGGTGCCGCAGCAGCCGCCCATGACATGCACGCCGAGCGCTGCGATCTCAGCCATTATCCTGCTGAACTCATCGGGCATTACATCAAAGACAGTCTTGCCGCCTTCTGTCCTCGGAAGGCCTGCGTTGGGGTTTACTACGATCGGCAGGGAACAGCACTCGGTAAGTCTCTTTACGATGGGGATCATCTTATCCGGGCCGAAACCGCAGTTCACGCCTATCGCATCTACCTTAAGTCCTTCGAGCATCGCGACGGTGCCTTCGACTCCGCCGCCCGTGAGCATCTTTCCGGTCTCGTCGTACACGCAGGTAACGATGACGGGAAGATCGGAATTCTCGTGTGCAGCGATGACAGCTGCCTTGGCTTCGTAGCCGTCGCTCATCGTCTCGATGACGATGACGTCAGCACCTGCAGCGGCGCCCGCTCTGACCTGCTCTGCGAAGACCTCGACGGCGTCATTGAATGCCAGGTCACCCATGGGTGCAAGGAGCTTTCCGGTGGGCCCGAGGTCAAGTGCAACATAAGCATCGTCGTCTCTTCCTGCTTCGTGCCTTGCCTCCTGACACAGCTTAACTGCAGCGGTTACGATCTCTGTAACATTGTTAAACTTGAATTTGTTGGCACCGAAAGTGTTCGTGTTTACGATGTTGCTTCCGGCTTCGAAATACCCTCTGTTCAACACTTTGATATCGTCAGGTCTGGTCAGGTTCCAGGTCTCGGGAAGCTCTCCGCCTTTGAGGCCGAGCTCCTGAAGTATCGTGCCGGTGCCTCCGTCACAGAATAACCATTCCTTGCCGAGTCTTTCCTTGAGGGTCATTTCAGTTCCTTTCTCTCGAGAACTCGCATGTGGAAGACATGTTGCAGTTCTCACAGCCCTGTCTGATGCAGGGGAGTTTGTTTTCGGATAGTCCGATTATAGCAGTAACCGATTTGGTCGGTACCATTAGATATGAATCAGTCAGTGTGATGCCGGTGTTCTTTGTGACGCCGAGCATGTCGAACCAGATCTTCTGGTTCTCGATCTTGAGGTCGCCGTAGCCGGGAGAGAACCTCGGCCTGGTATAAAGACCTTCAGCCTCGCAATCCGCGGTGATCTTGTCGTTGAGCATATCGCAGTATGCTTCGATCGCAGCCGCGCCTGCCGCCTGGTAGCAGCTCATGAGAGTATAGGACTTGAGGTTGGCGCGTTTCACGAGCCTGTCGCACGCAGGACCTATCGTGGCTGCGAAGAGCACTGCCTTGCGGCAGCCTGTGAGGTTCTTGGCAAGGTTGGCGCTTTCGACCTGTGCATCGCCTATGAAGACGGTGCTGCCTTCGATGCGTACCGGAAATGTCTTGCAGATATGGTGCGGCTCGGATTCCTTCTCAAGCGCTGCGATAGCCTCAGCGATATAAGAATCCGCCTCGGGATGCCCGATGGGACCGTAGTAACCCCAGTAACGCTTTACTTCACTTGCGGGAATCGTGACATCTAAAGGCATAGGGACCTTCTTACTCGATGATGGAACCCAGGTTCTTCAGGATGTCCGCAGCGACGTCAGGCTTGTTCATCGAGTAGACGTGGATGTGATTAACGCCGTTTGCGATGAGGTCGACGATCTGCTCGGAGGCATAGATGATGCCTGCCTGGCGCATCGAATCGGGGTCGTCGCCGAACCTGTCAACGATCGCGCGGAATCTCTCGGGTACGTTCGTGCCGGAAAGGGCAACGGAACGTGAGAGCTGTTTCGCGGTCGTGATGGGCATGATGCCGGGGAGGACGGGGACGCCTATGCCCTTGTCCTTCACGCGGTACAGGAAGTTGTAGAAGATGTTGTTGTCGAAAAACATCTGCGTCGTCAGGAAGTCACAGCCGGCATCGACCTTGATCTTCAGGAAATCGATATCCTGCGACTTGTGCGCACACTCGATGTGGCCTTCAGGGTAACATGCACCGCCGATGCACAGCTCGGGAGCTTTCTCCTTGATGTATGCGATGAGGTCTGATGCGTGCTCGAAATCATGGCAGACGTTGCCGTCCTGCGGGATATCGCCTCTCAGGGCCATTATGTTGTCGATGTTGCTCTCGCTGATCCTGGCGAGCATATTGTCAACGTGCTCTTTGGTCGATGCGACACAGGTGAGGTGGGGCATGACGGATACGCCGTGCAGGTTCTTGATGTCTGATGCCACTTCGCATGTAAGCTTGCTCGTGGAGCCTGCCGCACCGTATGTTACCGACATGAACGACGGCTTCAGGGCAGCGATAGCGCCTGCTGCCGCCTTAACGTTATCGAGACCTGCTTCCTGCTTGGGCGGGAAGACCTCGAAAGAGATCGTCGGCTTATCGGTCAGAAGGATATCCTTTATCTTCATAATATTTCCCCTTGTTGGCTTTATTACTTGTGTCTGCTTATTATATCAAAATAACGGGTTTAAAAACTCTTATATTCACGTTATGCGGACCGCTTTCTTCATAGTTTTTTCCTGCGGTTTGCAATAAGTAATCGATATATCGCACAAAAGGGGGGAGGGGCTTTTTTGTGTATAATTATTTTGTTTTAAGAAATGGAGGCACGAATAATGAAAAAGAGTCTTATCTCACTTATCCTTTGCGGAGCGCTCTCTGCTGCAGTTCTTGCAGGATGCGCAAAGCCCGAGGCTCCTGCAGTTGACGAAGCAGAAGCATCTGCAATAGCTTCACAGGTTGAAGAAATCGTCTCTGAGGAAGAGGACATCTTCGGTTCTTACGAAGAGACTGAACCCCTTGAATATGTTAAGCCTACTCAGGACCGCGCAGGCGTTCCGATCGAAGTACCCGACCAGGTAGACAGGATCGTATCCCTCGCACCTTCCACGACACAGTTCCTTATCGAGCTCGGTCTGTCTGACAAGATCGTAGGCATCGATTCCAACTCTGTTGATTACCTCGAAGATCTCGATCCCACGATCCCGAACTTCGACATGATGAACCCTGACAACGAGGCCATCGCTGCACTCGAGCCTGATATCGTATTCACATCCGGCATGAGCTATGTTGGCGGCGAGTCTCCTTTCCAGTCACTTGTCGATGCAGGTATCTGCGTTGCAGACATCCCTACGCCCGCTACTCTTGAAGACCTGAAGCTCGACCTTCAGTTCATCGGTCTCTGCGTTAACGAGCCCGAAGTAGCTGACGGCTATGTCGAGTCCATGGACCTCATGCTCGACGAGATCGAGGCATTTGCTGCCGATGTTCCCGAGACAAAGACAGTACTGTTCATGATGTCCATCCCTTCAGCTGATTATCCGACGATCTATTCCTTCGGCAGCGGCACATACATGTCCGACATGCTTACCGAGGTAGGCGCTGTCAATGCATGCGGAGACCTCGAGGGCTGGGTCGCTATTACCGAAGAGGAAGCGATCGCGATGAACCCTGACGTCATCCTCACAAACTATATTTGGGCTGAAGATCCCGTCGGCGATATCCTTGCACTCGAAGGCTGGGGCGATGTTACCGCCATCAAGAACGGTGAGGTCTACCTCGTAACAGACAACCTCTGCTCAAGACCTAACGAGCACGTAACTCAGGCCATCATCGAGTGGGGTTCATTCATCTATCCCGAGCAGTTCGCCGAGCTCGCAGAGGCTATCCTCTGATAGATACTCCTGATGGAGAACAAG
>JAILMZ010000033.1 GCA_024692105.1 Saccharofermentans sp. | reverse complement strand
CAGTGATGAATATGTTTACTATCTCTATTCCCTTTACGACGTAGTGAACTGGGAAGCCTGCAGAAGGACCGTAATGGATACTTACGATTATTCCGGCAAGCTCGTAAGCCGCAAGGAGATCGATGACAGCAGCTTCAATGTAATAGATGTGGTCCAGGATATCAGGCTTTGTGATGACGGAAAGACGGCCGAACTTATCGCGGTCACATGGGGCGACCAATCATTCCAGTCCGCAAGGCTCACATTAGATCTTGAAGAAGCCAAGATAACCAATGAAGAACGCTTTGCCGATGATAAAGGCAACAATATCGAGATAGGTGACTACGGTGTCTCCCAGGCCGCTTTTGTCGGAGACTACTGCGTCGCAACTGTATTTACCTCTGATGAGACGTATTTCTTCCTATTCAAAGACAACGATTACATCGGACAGCTTGACATGTCGCAGGTCGAGCCGCTCTTTAATTTTGAGCCTTTTTCATACGATGCGGGAACAGACACTCTTTCCGTAATTGGCCTCACTTATTCAGGAAATGATGTCATCCTCAAGTTCGATCCCTCAGACTGCAGTCTCAAGAGCCAGGATGAACTTGATTTTACGGATACCGAAATCGATACTGCTGACTATCAGGTCACGGACACCGGTGATCTGTGCAGGATAGATACCCTCGGCAACATCACAAGACTCAATACTGAATCCAACACCGCGGAGACCGTTATCGACAACACGTGGTATTCACCGTACTTCTCAGATCTTGCAGGTAAAAACAAGCTTCTTACGGCAACAGACGAGAAGGCGGTCATCGTATCTACCGTTGCAAACGTAGGAACCTCTATCGACCCGACGGCTGATTTCGATTACATTACCATACTTACCAAGGCAGAGAAGAATCCGCACGCAGGCAAGCAGGTCATCGAGATCGCGATGCCTCTTACAGAGGAGGTATCCGTCTATCTGTCCAACGCCATCTATGAGTTCAACAAGACCGATGATGAATACCTTATAAGGATCTGGAGCAAATACAAGACGGGCTTCAAGGTCGGAAGAGATTTCGGCAACATCAATATAGATGACGAGAAGCAGTTTACTATGATCCAGGAGCTCAAGGGATCTGAAGCACCTGACCTTGCGATAGGCATACAGCTGAACTATGCCATGAGAGACGATATCTTTATGGACCTTACCGGATTCCTCGACCAGTCCGTCATGGACAAGCAGTACACCAACATAATCGAAGCCTCCAAGATCGGCGGCAAACAGTACTTCCTTCCCGTCACGCTGGAGATCGAAGGCCTCGTTACCAACAAGGACCTGATACCCGAGGGTGCCGTGGGCATTACTTTCGAAGAGTACGACAAGATGGTCAAGGAAGACCTGAACGGCTACTCGCCTTACGAATACCCGATGTCAGCCTTTAACAACAAGGTCACCTTCATCCTGTCATGCATCGATACCAAGGCAGCGATCGAAGGCGATACGATCGACTTCGGCTCCGAGGATTTCTATGCCGCAGTCGAATATGCAAAGGATAATTTCAAATACGACGACTACGAGAGCACACCGGACGAATATCTTGAAGACTGGGACACCAAGGTCAGGGGCGAGTCGATCTATGTAAGATGCAGGAACTATCTGGACTTCATCTGCGCATGCTACTCTTCTGACGGAGATTACGCATTCATCGGTACGCCTTCCGTTGACGCATCCGGTCCGAGATTCAGAGCGCTCGAGACCATCTCGGTCGCAGCATCCACAGACCAGAGCGAAGGCTGCAAGAAGTTCCTGAACTTCCTGTTCAGCGGTGCAGGCATCGATACGGGAAGCATGGAGCTGTCTGACATAATCACGAACAAGGAGATCATGGAGAGCATGATCCCTGTCATTACAGAAGCGCACAACGAAGAACTTACCGCCAAGATCGAATGCGACAATGCCACTATCGAGACAGTGTTCTACCACGACAAGATCGCATCCGAGAGCATGCAGCAGAGTTTCCTTGACTGCCTGTCGACGATCTCAACTTACTACTATGAAGATCCACGTATCGTAACATTTGTCATCGAGGAGACTCAAGCCTACTATGCGGGCGACGTCACACTCGATCAGGTCGTTCAATATATCAACGACCGTGCGACCAAATACGTGAAAGAGATGTAAGCATTACTTGTCGTACTTCTTCGTGACGAGCCTCGATTCAAACTCTTCCTTGGGAAGGGGCTTGTCGTAGTAGTATCCCTGGATGATGTCGCAGCCGGTCTCGCGCATTATCTTTAGCTGGGAGGCGGTCTCGACGCCTTCAGCAACGCAAGTGATGCCGAGAGTCTTGGCCATGCCGAGAACGCCGCAGAACAGCTTGTATCTGACACTGTCAGTTCCGTCGCTCTCCTCAGGAACAAAGCTCTTGTCTATCTTGAGCGTGTGCCACGGGATATCTCTCAGCAGGTTCAGCGAAGAATAACCGATGCCGAAGTCGTCGATCGATGATCTGATGCCCTTGTCACGCAATTGAGTAACAACGCGCTTGAGGTCGCTGAACTCTACGTCCGTAGTGGTCTCGGTAAGTTCGATCTCGATGGCGTCGTGCGGTATGTTGTACTTGTCGATGATCATTTCGATGGTATCCGCAAGATCCATGTTCATTATGTGCTTACGCGAGAAATTTATGGACATCGGAACCAGTGTGCGTCCTTCTCCGGCATCGAGCCATGCCCTCTGATTACTGCATACATGGTCGAGCATATAGAAGTCGAGGTCGCAGATATCGCTCGTCTGCTCAAGAGCAGGAATGAACTCGTCGGGCGGTACGATCTTACCGTCGTGGAACCACCTGCAGAGTGCCTCGCCTCCGACGATCTCGCCGGTCTCTGCATTGACCTTCGGCTGATAGAATGGTTTGACCTCGTGGTTTCTAAGAGCCTCTGCGAGTTTACGCTGGATGCGCGCATTCTTTTGTTTCTCCGCCATCAGCTTGTCATCGTAGAAGACTATCCTCTCACCGCCGCCGCTCTGTGCGACATTGTAAGCGTTGATGATGGCACCCATGATCTCTCCGGGATCGTGCAGTTTGAAGCAGTCCGGAGGTATGAAGAAGCCCGCACTCGTGCGCACCCGGACACTGCTGTAATCGTCAACTCTCAAGATCACCTCGCTAAGATAATTTGCGACCTTATCTGCCTTATCCTTGGCGCAAATTCCTACGAAATTATCACCGCCGAGCCTTGCTATGAACCCGCCCTCGCCCATAATGCCGAGCAGCGTCTCGTAATGCTGCCTGATGATGCGGTCACCGGCCTCACGACCAAACTCCTGGTTGATAATGGAGAAGTGCCTCAAGTTGTATCTGACCGCCATCTTCTCACTTGCCACGGTACCTCTCATGAGTTCACCCAGTTCGCGGTTGAGACTTCTCAGGTTCGGATATCCGTTCTCGTCAAAGTATGCGAGCTCATAGACGATGGTCCTCAGCTTGTTGCGGCTGACAAAGCTCAGTACAGTTCTCATAACGAGCTCGACCTTCTGCAGTTCCTCGGGACTTAATGGCTCCTCGTCGTTCGTCATGTAGATCGTGCATGTCGCGCTGGACAGGACACTCGTTACGACTCTCAGGCTCAGCACCTCATGGCACTCCGCATTGGTATCGAACGGGATGTACGTCTCGCCTCCGCCCTCTTCCTCTTCGCGCGGATTCTTGTAGACCTTCGTCACGCCCTTGGCAAGCCTGAACATGCGGCCTATCTTCGCGATGAGGTTCGATACGAGGGGAACATCCACGTTCTCGAAATCGACCATCGCCGTCAGGAGCTGCTCGTACAGTTCATAGAACCTGATGAACGAATAGCTCTCGATGGACTGTGCCTCCTCGCCCTCAGGCTGCTCCTTGAAGTGCTTCTTGTTCTCATACATCAAGGTATCGGCACGCTCGAAAACGTCCTGCAACCTCAGGTCATTTCCCGGCATGAACTCGGCCATGCCGTAAGCCATCGTTACAAGACCTTTGTGTCTGTTATCGACCTGGTGGTTATAGAAGCGCTTGATGAGATCATATCTTCTCAGATAATCGTTGCCCTTAAGAATGACGACGAACTCGTCACCGCCGATCCTGTACACCGGGCTGTGATCGAATATCTCGCAGATATTCGCACACGCATCCCTGATGTATGTATCGCCCGCACTGTGGCCCTGATCGTCGTTGACCTGCTTGAGTCCGTTCAGATCACAGACCGCGATCGCAAATTCCAGGTTCTCGGGATCTTTGCTGATAAGCTCGTCCAGTTCGCTTTCTGCGGTGACATATGCATGCTTGTTCTTAACGCCTGTAAGCGCATCTCTGTTGGCCATGTCGATAGCAGAACCGATCTTGGCCTCGTATTCCATCTCGCGTCTCTTAACATCATCGGTATTCTCGACCGCGACGAAGATATGGTCTGTATCATCGTCACGACGCAGGATGATCAGTGACACGTACTGCGGACGGCCATCGAGCAGGAGTCTGTAATTGATGTGTATCTTGTTCTTTTCCTCAAGTTTTGCCAGGATATTCTCTTTGACCATCGCCTCGGCCATCATGGGGTAATCTTCCTCATAGATGTCAGCCTTCATATTGCGCTGAGTATCCGCAAAGAAATCCTTACCGCTGGTACCGACTTCGAGTTTGGTATATTTGTCGCTCGAGCTGAATTCGGTATATTCGTTCGTATGGATATTGACGCGGTAGATGACTTCATATCTTGAAGTCAGCGCAGTTGCGAGCTGACGGTACGTGCGCATCTCTTCTTCAGCCGCCAGTTCCTTCTTACGGTTATCATCGATGTTCTTTACGGCAACGATTACCGTGTCTTCGGAAGCTTTTATTGTCTTGAAAAAGTAGAATTCAGTCTCACTGCCGAGCATAAGCCTGAATCTGAAAGAAAAAGACTCTCCGGTCTTAAGTATGCTGAGGACATTCTCTTTACTGAACAGATTAAGGAATTCTTCCCGGTCATCGGGATGGACGCTCTCGCGGCAATCGAGGATGGCATCCTTGTAAAAGTCGGTTCCTCTCGCCCTGATCACGAGCTGCCTATCTCCGCCCTCGGCAAGATACTCGACATAACTGTCGTCATGCGCATCGATAACATAGATACTGTTGTAGTCTCTCGCAAGCGCAAGAGCTATCTCATCGAAAGTGATCGACATAGGTCAACTCCTTGCTCAGTCATATATTTATTTTACATGGTTTACGAGTTCATATGTTAAACCGATGTAAAATAATTATAAGTTATGGGATAATCAGAAAAACACATTGAGGTGAAGATGAGCGTTACTCTCGTACCGGTAAAACAAGATGAGATCGGGCTGGTCTGGAAGATGCAGGTCGAGGCATTTTCAGGCCTTTGGGCAAAGTATCATGACAATGATATAAGTCCTGCTGCAGAAGGCCTCGAGAAGGTTGCAGCAAGGTTTGCCCAGCCTGAGACGACTTACTACTTTATCGTCGCTGAAGGCATGCGAGTCGGTGTTATACGGGTAATCGATAAGAAAGATAGCTCGCGCAAAAGGATATCTCCGATGTGGATAATGGAAGAATATCGCGGAAGAGGTTATGCACAGGCTGCTATCCTCGAGGCAGAGAAGATACACGGCGCGGATAACTGGTGCCTGGATACGATCCTGCAGGAACCTGGCAACATCCACCTGTATGAGAAGATGGGTTACCGCCGCACAGGCCGCACCATGAAGATCAACGATTTGATGGACATCATTTTTTACGAGAAGGATTGAACGCATGATACTAAGAGATTACTTACCCGAAGATGCAGACATCATCTGCAAGTGGATCAGAACCGAAGACGAGCTTTACAGGTGGTCGGCCGACCGTTTCAACAAATTCCCGCTCGAAGGCAAAGACATCAATGACAACTACCTTCCGCAGAAAGAAGGCGGCCGGTTCTTCCCTCTTACCGCTACTGACGACGAAGGCAATGTAGTCGGGCATTTCATCGTAAGGTATCCCAAGGAAGATGACGACAGCAGTGTGCGTTTCGGGTTCGTCATAGTAGACCCTGACCTGCGCAGAAGCGGCAACGGAAAGGAGATGCTGATGCTGGGCGTGGAGTACGCAAGAGACGTGCTGCATGCAACAAGGATCGATCTGGGCGTTTTCGAGAACAACGACAGCGCGAGACACTGCTACGAAGCAGTCGGGTTCAAAGAGTTCTCAAGAAGAGAGTGCGAGATGCCGATCGGCACCTGGGTCTGCATCGATATGGAGATGTTCCCGGCGTAAGGTCAGGACAGCTTGTACCAGGCAACCTTGCCGTATTTTGACCACTGTATGCCATCGATTGAATAGAGTTCTTCGTATTGCGGGGCAGCGCCTTCCATGTTTTTTCCGTTCATTGCATTCAGAAGATACTCATCGTTTGAGATCAGATACTTTATCCCCAAATCTCTGTAGGATCTGATGATCCACTCGGGGCCCTGATTTGCACCTCCGAAACCGGTGCCGTATCTGACCAGCACCTGGTATTCGACCTTTACTTTGGACTGGATCAGGAAGTCTTTTGCGACGGATTCGTTCTGGCCTGCGATATAGAGTACCGTCGCATCGAAATGCCTCGTGATGCCGAACTTTCTCGACTCGACATCTACATTTATCAGATATGACGATTTGTACGCAGGACTAGGTTCAAATCTGGTCAGTGCGGGATCATATGTAAGCGGCAGATCCTTCAGCCTCTCAAAACTCTTAACGGTAATAATGGTACGGGTACTATGGTAATACTCTTCAACAAGGCGTGTGCCCGGAGGACAGATCCCCTGCTCGATCAGCGCATACACATCCTTGTACATCTCCTCATTCATCCATCCGTGAAGTCCGGTTAGATCCGAGAGGATGAACAGGTCAGGCATCACCTGGTCTTCATCGCGGGGAACATTGTACGTATCGTAATACCAGTCAGACAGGAAAAGCAGCGGCCTGAAATCATTCGATGCCGACGGGTACCAGCAGATATGCTTGTAATCTTTGATCGCTTCTTGTGTGGTCCTCATATACTGCCTCCTGTGTTCTGATACTTCGATGATAACACATAGAAAACCGCCCATAACAAAACCCGCCGCTTGGGCGGGTCTCGTCACCAAACTCTATTATCCCTTAGACTTTCCAGAAACAGAACACCTGCATTACCACGATGAACGCCATGTAGCCGATACTCAAGGCTGACCATGTAAACTGCCAGATCTTTTTCTTCACAGAAGCATCCTTCATGTTGGTCCCGCTGACAAGCACAATGCCGTTAACGAGGGATGCCAAAGCAAGTACTCCGGCAAGTATCGCAGACACTGTGAGCAGCGCAGGATTGGTAATGCCGATGATCATGGTAAACAATGCGAAGACGATACCCGACACAGCATATATCAACTGCTGAAGAGTAATCTGCTTATCTTCAAAAGTTCTCACTTCTCCCTTACCGCGGATCTTTCTTACCACGGAAGCAATGAGACCTATAAACAGCGAAAGCGCGCAGCCCAGACCGAGAACGATGAATCCATAACAGGACAACGTCGGAGCTATGCCGGTGCTGCTCTTCAGATAGTCCATGTATCCCATCTCGAATCTGCCGTCCTCGATGTAGACGAATTGTTCCATGCCGTTGTTTTTCATGATGTACTGGTTCTCGCCGACATTGATGAACTCCATGCCGTCAGCAAAGCTGAAGCCTGCAATCTGTACCGAGTATGATCCGTCGTCATTTGCTGCCAAAGGAAAGACCTGTGCCATGTACTGCGTTGCCGCACCGGAACCCATGCAAAAAGAACGTGTACAGTAGTACGTACCGCTGATGTCAACAGCGTTTGCAGCCCCGCCTTCGAAGCCTTCTTTGTCGGTATATGCTCCGTAAAGCATGACGGGGATCCCGTTTGTGAATGCGGTCTCGCCGCTCTCGTTTGTCATTATCGCGATGCCCAGACCGCTGACGGGATCGAACTCGAGTGACGTCGTGCAGCCGGCGGAGTTTCCGTTGTGACCTAATGTCATGACCTTGCGCTGCTGTGCCCAGAGACCGTGACAGTTCTTGGCAATGTCGGTATCGCCGAAGCATGAAGTCGCAGAGAACATCAGGTCGCGAGTTGCATCGTCTTCAAACAGCGGACAGTCCTCGCTGACCAGTGCCTGTCCGAGTTTCGAAAGGTCCTCAAGTGTGCCTATCGCAGCACCTGCGGGAAACAGCTGCACCGCATACATGCAGACACCGTAGTCCTGATTGTACGCAGGATCTCCGTAGCGCTCGTAGCACATGAGTTCCTGACGTTTCGCCGCTACCCACGGATTGTCCGCCTGAGTAGGATCTATCGAAGTGTGATTCATCCCGAGAGGTTCGAAGATATTCTCATGGACATACGTCACATAATCAGTACCGCTGACACACTCGACGATATATGCTGCCAGTGCCGTGCTCCAGTTGGAATATGCAGTGTACTCGCCGGCATGGAACGACTGATAGCACTCGCATGCGCGGACAGCTTCCTCGAGCGAACCGTAGACGTCGCCCGGCTCCGCCTCCTGGTTCTCATACATGCTCTCCTGAAAACCTGCGTTGTGGCACATCAGATTGACCATCGTGATCTTCTCGTCCGGGTACTGGAGTTTGGTCAAAAAGCCGTCCGGCAGGTACTCTCTGATGTCCGCATCGAGATCTATGTTGCCACGCTCTACCTGCTGCATGACTGAAACCCACACGAGTATCTTCGACGTGCTCGCCCACTCGTAAACAGTCTCGCCGTCAGCAAGAACGCCGTCTTCGATGTTCGAGAAACCGTAGTATCCCGTGTATATCTCACCGTCGCCGTCAAAAACGCAGACTTCGCACGAAGCAAGTCCCGCCTCGCGCTCTGCAATGTAATTATTAATGGATGCGCCTATCTCCGAGTAGTAGATTCCCGACGGCGTCTGATCCTCTGCCGAATCCGCCAGGACCTTAGCCTGCGGTGAAAAGGCCATAAAGGCAAGCGCCGCTCCCGTAACTGCCGCGATCAACTTCTTCATAAACTATTCTCCCCATCAGTTTTCGTTGATGAGCAGATGATAGTTCTGCAACTTTAACCTGAAGATAGCGTAACCTTAACGAAACCTTAAATCACAGCGACTCTATAAACTTAAGGAACTTATCCACCGTCCTGCTCTTCCCGCGGTCAAAGAAGAAACATCCTGCGGTATACCACGAATGCGTGTTCTTCTTGTCTTCGACATCGTAGATCTCGCACGGAATGCTAAGAGTCTCCGCCTTCTGCGCGAACTCCTCAGCGCATGAGAACTCGATCAAACCGTCGTGACTGCTCTGTATCAGAAGCATCGGGATATTGCTTTCTTCCATCAATGCCAGCGGCTCTGCCTGAGACCTGTCGTATCCTTTCGCGAAAAGCATCGCGAGCAGCATGCGAAGCGTCAGGCCCTGCATCTTACCAAACCTGTACGGACCTCCGAAACCGACATATCCGATAACATTGCTGACATCCGTTTGGTATTCGGTCTGCACCTTCCTGCTGTATGTCAGTATCGATGAAAGATGCGCGCCTGCAGACGGTCCCGACACGATTACTCTCGAGGTGTCGACGCCCTTGCCCTTCAGGTGCTTCATTGCAGCGTTATATCCTGCACAGACATCTTCGATCTGAACCGGGTACTTGTTCTTAGGCGACAGGCGGTAACCAAGCGATACGAAACGGTACCCCTCCTTCACCATGGCCTGCCCGACATAGTCGAACACTTCCGGGTCTCCGGAATTCCAACCGCCGCCATGCACCCAGACAACGACCTTATCGCTGACCGGCTTTTCCGGCTCATAGTACAGAAAGTACTGATCCTTGTCCGGACCGAAGCTTACCTTCTCCGGCTTGTGTGTTTTCTTTGCCTTATGGAGTCTGTAGAACAGTTCGTAGTAACTGAAGCTTTCTCTGATGTAATCGATCATATCCCTATCCCCTTTGATATGTTGATGATACCACAGAAACCGTATACTACCGATAGTGTCACCAGATTCAGTTTTTTGGTGACAAAACAAAACCCGCCTCAGCGGGCGGGTCTTGCATCACAGCTTTGTGGGACCTTTGCGGTACCTCCCGAAATATACTCCGTCATCAATGTATTTGTCGGCATCACTGACCCACATCGGGAACTGCCCCGTAGCAACTGCCACCTGGCCGTTCAGCATTCCCGTGTGGAATGACAGATGCCTGTACTGGCGGAGCACGAGTTCCATCCTCGTATACTTGCAGTTCTCCGGACACTCGTAGAGCATGTCGTCCGTGAGAGTATCAAGGTAGTCCAGCGTCTTCTTCTCGACCGCCTCAAGATACTCGAGAAGCTGCTCGTCTGACAGCACGACAGAAGTCGGATTATCGGGGTTGTCCATGCCCTCCTCGTGGAACGCGGGCTCATCGTACACATAAGGGTTGATGAACCATTTGTCCGCGGAGTGCAGGGCATGGTATGCCCACCTCCAACAGGGCGCGCCGCAGCAGAGTGCGTCGCGGTCGTAAGCCTTGATCGATGTCCTGATGTTCATGAAGTTCGGGACAACAGTCTGCTTGATTATCATTACCAATTCATTCATATCAATATCCTCCATACTTGCGGATTAAGAACCCGTAAAATCATATTTTCTGACGCCCAGCATCCAGAACTTATAGCTGAGGTACACGAACGCAAATCCGAACAGCGGCGAGATCCAGGACAAAGCAGGAACGTTGTCAGGCTGCAGGATGACGAGGCTCGGGTAGTACGCGATGAACGCGATCGGGATGATGAACGTGAAGATCACCTTGAATATTCCGGAGAAGATGCTCGCCGGATATTTGGCGAAATCCTTGAAACGGAACATGATGACCATGACGTAACCCGAACCCTTGATCCAGAAGCATGTAGCAGCTGCAAAATTCATCAGCGCGATCATGAACAGCGACGCAGTAAGCAGGTACACGATAAGTTTAAGTATCACAAGCGGTGTTACTTCTATCCCGATGTGTATCCAGGCATACACGATGGTACCGATGCCGAATGCGAGCTGTCCCAGTCCCTTGACGTCGAACACTTCGGAGATGAAGTAGAAAAAGACGTTTATCGGGCGGAAGCAGTACTTGATGAAGTCTCCGCTCTGCACCATGAATCTGAGATTCCAGTTGTTGTCGAAGAAACATTGCACCGGAGTGAGCGCGACCAGAGAGAACCCGTACAGGAACAGCATATAGTAGTAGTCCCAGCCGTTGATCGTCGGAAAGTTCTGGAACAGTATCAGGAACGTCACGAATCCGGACAGGTTGGTCATTATCATTCCGAACGTCGAGATGATGAAGTCCGCACGGTAGCTCATCTTGCTCTTAAGGTCCTGCACGAGGATCTTACGGTACATCCTCGCATAGAATATTAATCCTCTCTTCTGCATATCAGCCTCCGTTCACGGTGACTTTCTTCACCGCCGTATTCCAGAATAAGTTGCCGGCAAGGGTCAGCACGACCATCCACACGATCTGCAGTGCGAACAGCTGCAGAAGTCCCAGCCAGGTGTCCGATCCGCTCTTGCCGAGAAGTATCGACAGCGGTATGTCATATACCGCGCGGAACGGCAGATACTGTACCACCATCCTCGCCTTCTCCGGGAAGAATGCGAGCGGGATCGTAGCGCCGGAAAGTAGAAGCACGATCGTCTCCTTTACGATGTTGATGCCCCATGTCGATTCGGTGAACAGGCATATGGGCGCCACGAGCATCTCGATGTTGTAGTTGATGATCAGCGCGAACACCGTTGCCACCAGGAACCAGACGATGTTAAGACCCATGGGGATCGCTCCGCCCGTGACGATCATGACCACGATGAATGTCGGTATGAA
>JAILMZ010000117.1 GCA_024692105.1 Saccharofermentans sp. | reverse complement strand
TTGGGAGGCTTTTGAATCAGATGATCTGATACAGTTCGCGGACCAGGCAGGCATGGAAGTAATCCTTTGCGAAAAGGGGAAAATATACAGACCGGAAGACGGAACGATCCTGCATTGCCTGTGCAGAAAATGAGAGTGTATAGGTGTTTATCAGGGGAGGATTTGGTGTGATCTATGTAATTTCAGATCTTCATGGTTATCCGCACGATAAGTTCCTGGCGTTGCTGAACAAGGCAGGCTTTGCCAAGGATGACTTTCTGTTCATCCTTGGAGATGTCGTTGACCGTAACGGAGATGGTGGCGTCGAGACACTGAGGTGGCTCTTATATCAGATCAATGCTCAACTTATCCTTGGAAATCACGAGGCTATGCTCCTGGCGTGTTCCTTTGTCTTTGACGAGGTTACTGAGGAAAGCTTAGAAAAACTCGATGCCGAGAAGCTCGACATGCTCGAGAGGTACAATGCTGACGGCGGGGATGCTACTCTAAAGGCAATGCAGAAGCTTCCCAAAGATCTCCAGCAGGATATACTGGATTATCTTCGGGAAGCACCGTTATATGAGACCGTAAGTGCAGGTGGTCAGGACTTTATCCTTGTTCATTCCGGATTGGATGAGTTTGACCCCAAAAAGAGGATAGAAGATTATTCTAGCGAGGAACTCCTCTGGGCATGGCCTGAACTGACCGATGTATACTACAAAAAGGTGATGACGGTATTCGGTCATACGCCAACGCTATCCTACGGGAATGAATACACTGACAAGATCATCAAGACATCTACCTGGATAGATATCGATATGGGAGCAGGATTCGGTCGCGAGCCTGTATTGCTGAGACTTGATGATATGCAGGAGTTCAGGTTGGTTTAATAAGGATTGATCACCAGGGCCAGTGCTTCTGTGAATTGAATTCCTGAATCTTGACAGGATCATCCGTTATAGTTGTTCCATGGATGCAATTTGCAACGGGCTCTGTGATCAATCCGGCGATAATAAGGATAATGAACAGTAATAATGTCGCTTTAGAAAGCTTCTTGTGATGACGGATGCAGTTGATTCCGAAAGCGATCTGATAGATTATGCAGATCGGAAGAACCAGGAAGAAAGTCAGGAAGATGGCATCTGCAAACATTCCCATATAACCGTAGCAGACGACAAATCCCTGCATGCCGAATAAGACACCTGTAAGACCGATATAGATCAGATGGACATAAGGAAGGAACGATAAAAAAAAGATAACGGAACCGATGATCCCGCCGATGCTGATCTTGTTTGAATTCCCCATGATTGTTGCTCCTTTCGCTCATCTCTATACTTGGTATGTTAGCACTTGATTTTCTGTAAATCAAGAGAAATATATCGAATAACGATAAAATTGTGTTATTTTACGAGAAAAGGCGACAACATAATGAATCGCAGCGGTTCGTGTGCGGTACAGTTTTCGTTGCAAAATAAAAATAGTATTTTATATTATTAGCAGTTTATTTGAGAAGGTGTTATCTATGCGTGAAAAATGGTCATCCAGATCGGCTTTTATCTTAGCTTCCATCGGTTCTGCCGTAGGACTCGGCAATGCCTGGAGATTCCCGGGACTTGCTGCAAAGTACGGCGGCGGAGCTTTCCTGTTCGTATATCTGCTTGCAATGCTCGTAGTGGGCATCCCGCTCCTTATGATGGAGATTTCCGTTGCGAGATATACCCGTAAGGGTGCGCCGGGCTCCATGCGTGCCATGAACAAGAAGACTGAGGCTGTCGGCTGGCTTGCCGTTTCAAACGGCATCGGCATCTCGATCTACTATGCTGCTGTTTTTGCGTGGGTAATACTGATGTTCGTTATGAGTTTCAAGTTTGCCGGCATGACAGGAGATACTGCCGCTGCAAGCTCTCTCTGGTCTGATACTATCAAGACCACATTTACTACCGAAGGCTTTACTACGATCTCCTGGCCTGTCTTAGGTTGTCTCGTTGCTGCCTGGGTGCTCTGCTATGTCTGCATTCGCAACGGTACGACTTCCGTCGGCAAGGTTGTTAAGTTTACGGTATCGCTTCCGGTCATCTGCCTCGTCATAATGGCGGCGAGAGGAATAATGCTCCCCGGTGCAATGGCCGGTTTTGCAAAGCTCTTCATTCCCGATTGGTCCGCGCTTCAGGATTCCAATCTTTGGGTTGATGCGATCGGACAGGTGTTCTATTCGCTCTCCACATCAATGGCGATAATGTTTGCTTACGGCTCGTTCCTGAACGAGGAATCCAATATCTTTGTTGATACGCTTATCATCGCTTTCTCTGACATGTTTGTAAGTATCCTTGCAGGTATCGTTATGTTCACCACGATGGCAGGCGTCGGAATGCTCGACAACATGTCTGCCTCGGGTATTGCTACGGCATTTATCATCTATCCTCAGGCGATCGTCAACATTTCCGAAAGCGGCGTGTTCAACATGATATTTGCCTTTATCTTCTATTTCTGCCTGATCACGCTTGCGATAGATTCCCTGTTCTCCATCATCGAGGGTATCTCAACGGCTGTATCCGATAAGTTCAAGCTCGACAAGAAGAAGACCACTCTTACGATCTGCATCGTGGAAGGTGTCATCAGCCTTATCTACATAACAGGTGCCGGCCTTGCGATCCTTGACATCGTCGACTACTTTATCAACAGCTATACGCTCCTCATCACGGGCGTTCTCGAAATGCTCGCAGCCGGCTGGTTCTTCAAGACCACGAAGATCCTCGAAGAACTCAACCGCAACACAAAGACAATCAAGATGCCTTCGTGGTGGTTCCTGCCTTCGATCAAGGTCATCTCGCCGGTCATCCTTACGGGGCTGTTCATTTGGAATCTGTATAATCTCATTACGAGCGGCGGTGTTTACGGTGCAAAGGACGGTTACTCGCTCAAGTACAATATCATCTTCGGATGGGCTACAGTCCTTCTGATCCTCTGCTCCGGCCTGATCGTAAAACTCATTGTCAAGATCAAGTCTTCCAAGGGTTTTAAGGACGATGACAGGACCTGGGATGAGTTGAAGAAAGCCTGACGAAGGACTTAATTTCTCCTTTAACTGTTAACACTTTATTTGTTGTGTCAAATCCTTTTAAGCGGTAACATATTGTTATCACTGATAGGGAATAGGTTTTTGTGGGAATAAAAAAACGCGGAATATCCTTAAAGTTCAAGTTTGTCATCATCGTTCTCGTAATGGTGGTGGTCTTGTTTGCAACGCTGGGCAGCATCTGTTATTCGGTGCTCGGCAAGGTGCTGGATGATGCAGCTGCAAAGACTCTTAACCTTACGGTACAGCAGTATGCACTTCAGATGGATACCAAGATGTACCGTGTTGAAGATACGGTCAATGGTGTTGAGGCTTATGTCTCGGACAGTCTGGATTCCGCTTATGATGTAGCCGACGCAGGAAAGCGGAATGCTTTCCGTAATGAGTTCGAACAGTACTTTGTTACTGTCGCAGGTGCTAACCCTGATGTTCTTGCGTGTTATATGACTTTCAGCCCCGAGCTGACAGGTGACGGAACACAGGGCTTCTACTATTCAAAGAATGAAGATGGTGTATTCGTTGAATCCGAACCGACAGACGTTCTCAAGTTCTCTGAAGGGAATATGACAGAGGCCGGTTGGTTCTATGAGCCGGTCGAGAGCCAGGCTGCAACATGGATAGACCCTTATTTCAGTTCTAAATGCAATGCGCTGGTCATATCTTATTCCGTCCCTATCTATAAAGACGATGTCCTGGTCGGAGTTGTCGGCATCGATATGGACTTCAACAAGCTTATCAAATATACGAGCGGTTTTACCGTTGCAGACGGTGGTGAAGCATATCTTAAGAGCAATGACGGCTCGATCCATTATCATCTCGGCTTCTATAAGCAGGGTCCCAACGCTCACGGAGACAAGGATGTTACCGTAACCGAGAATGCCAACAAGATGACGCAGTCCAATACCGATAAGTACGTCGTAAGGTATAAGTATGACGGTGAAGACTTTGCAATGGTTTTCGATACCTTGGAGAACGGCATGAAGCTTGCCATAGAAGTGGATTATGCTGCTGCTTTTGCTTCAAGAGGAGTCCTTCTCAGATGGATCCTGGGCATAGGCGTGTTACTCGGCGTAATGATGGTCGGAGTTGCTTATTACTACGCAAGCAGGCTGACTAGATCGTTAAGAGATCTTACTGATGCTTCGCACAGGATCGCTAACGGTGACCTTCGCGTACAGATTCCTGATGTTGACACCAACGATGAGGTTGCAGACCTGACCAAGAGTATCAAGACCGTGGTCAACAGTCTCAAGACATATACGGTCGATATGGAGACCAAGGCTTTTGTCGATCAGATGACCAAGGTCAAGAACAAGTCGGCATTCAACAGCATGGTCGAGAGTATCGATGAGCAGATAAGAGACGGTGTCGCAAGATTTGCCGTTGTCATGTGCGACCTCAACTATCTTAAGGTCACCAACGATAAATTCGGTCACAGTGCAGGTGATGAAGCTATCACCAGGGCTGCTCATGTCATCTGCGAGCATTTCCCTTTGAGCCAGGTGTTCAGGATCGGTGGCGACGAGTTTGTGGTTATCCTTACCGAGCATGATTTCAGGATAAGACAGAAGCTGATCTATGAATTCGGCGAGCACCTTAAGCAGCTTGATAACAATCCTCACGATATTAAGAACCTTTCTCTGTCGTATGGCGCTTCCGAATTCCATGCAGGTGAAGATCCTGATTTCAATACGGTATTCAAGAGAGCGGATGACCGCATGTATCTGATGAAGCAGGAACTTCATAAGAAGCACGGGATCGGCTTAAGGTAATGTTCTACGATATCGATACGGCAAGACCGAGGAATACGCTGCTCTCTCTGACAACAGACCGGCTCAGGCTGTCTGTCCTCAAGAAGAGCGAATACCACAGAGTAGGCGATTATCTCAGACGTAACAGGGATTTCCATAAAGATTTCTCCCAGACTCATGATGATCAGTATTTCACGGATAACATGCAGAAGGGTTATCTTGAATTCGATGCCATGTCTTTTAAAGACGGCAATCTCGTGCCGCTTTGGATCACACTCAAGGGTTCCGATGTCATAATCGGCAGAGTGTCTTTCTTTAATATTGCTTACGGCGGCATGATGAACTGCGCCACGGGCTACCATCTCGACAAAGACCACACAGGCAACGGATACATGACCGAGGCTCTCAGGGCCGGATGCCAGTTCATGTTCAAAGAGTACAAGATGCACAGGATAGAGGCATTCATCCTTCCGGAGAACAAGAGGTCGATCGACCTTGTGAACAGACTTGGGTTTGCATATGAAGGGAAGAGAGTGTCGTATATGCACATAAACGGTGCCTACAGGGACCATGAGGCATACTACATGCTTTCGGATTCCTTGTAATCAAAAACTAATATTGAATTTTGCAAACTTATGCGATAATAGTAAAAATATAATAGGAAATTTTGAGCGGAGGTGATAACAGGTGAACAGGAAAACCTTTACACTCAGACTTACGGCTATAATGCTTACTGCTGTTATCGGCACAAGTATTGCTGCTTGCGGCGCAAAGAAAGAGGCAGAGAGCCTTGAGCCCAGCGATGCTTCGGAATCGATTACTTCGATCACCACAACTACTGAAGCTACGACAACACTTACAGAGTATACGGGCCCGCTTGCAAATACTGAGCAGATCACATGGAATGAGACTGCTCTCGAATCCGAGACAGTACTCTATGTATACAATATCTCCGATACCGGATATCTTAATGTCCGTTCCGGTCCGGATCCCAAGTATACAAAGGTAGGCACTCTTTCCAAGGGTCAGGCAGTCACGGTAGTGGCAAGAACTGACAACGACTGGTACAAGACAACAGACGGTTTTTATATTTCCGGAAACTACCTCACATCAACAGCTCCTTCTGCCTGATTTCAGACTAAAATAGTTGTTGATAATTCATTTGTGTTAGTGTAATATATCAAGGCGCTTGAGAAGAATCAGGCGCCGATTACATGCGAGTGTAGTTCAATGGTAGAACTTCAGCCTTCCAAGCTGACCACGTGGGTTCGATTCCCATCACTCGCTCCAGGGTCATTAGCTCAGCTGGATAGAGCAACAGCCTTCTAAGCTGTGGGCCGGAGGTTCGAGTCCCC
>JAILMZ010000115.1 GCA_024692105.1 Saccharofermentans sp. | reverse complement strand
AGAACGGTGGTCGGGAGGACCTCTTCTGACTTTACGTTGAACTCGACTTCGAGGATCGAAGGATCGTCCGTTCCGACTTCGAAGCTGCTTCCGTATTCGAGAAGGTCGTCGAACGGGCCGACTTCTTCTATTACCTTGAAGTACGAATCGATATCACCTGCCAGGACGCTCTGCGCGAAGGGTGCCAGATCGCCTGCCGTAAGCGTTGTCCAGTCGATCGCACCGTCGCTTAACTTGTGGATGGACTTGAGCTGCTCTACTGCTGCCTCATACTCTGCGACGGTATTGCGGTTCTGCTCGATCTCCGCTTCAGACAGACCCTTGGAGGCAGCTGAGGTCTTGGCTGCAGTCTTCGCGCCTTTTGCAGCGGCAGCCTTCTTATCCTTACCTCCGAAAAGGTTCTTCACGTTGCTCGTCTTGGTATAGTAAACACCCGTACCGGGAATGCCCACGCTTGTGCGTGTCTGCCCCTTGAGATTGATCGACTGGCGCATACCGCTCTTGCCGAAAGATAAGCTCGGTCCTGACTTGCTGAGGTTAAGCTTCAATCCGTTGCCGAGTGAGATAGATTTCCTGAAATTCAAACCCATATTCTTGTTCTCCGTTATGTGATGCAAAGCGCCTGTAGTTACATTGATAATCTTATCATAATAATTGTCGAGAATCAGGTCGGTTTGAGGTTTATATCAATGCTGTGATAGAATAACGCAGATACTACTATGTCTGGCTTAAATTCAAGGATTATCGCATGAACAATAGAATTACAGCATTGAAGAAAACGGATTCTGTGAGCTATCTTTTGATTGCCGGTGCAGCTTTCCTGATGACTGCTGTTATCGTACTGGCAGTCTATGCTTTATATGGGATAATCCCTTTTGGCAGTAATGCATTGCTCCACAGGGACGGTGGTCTGCAGATGATCGACTTGTTCTGCTGGTATAAAGATGTTTTGGCCGGAAAGATCCCATTGAACTACTCTTTGGCAAAGTCTCTTGGAGGAAACACATTTGCCGTTTTTTCCTACTATCTGGCTTCCCCGTTCTCATTGTTGATCGTATTCTTTGATAAATCGCAGATGCCCCTTTATATGAGCACACTCTTTGCTCTTAAGGCATCTTTTGCTTCTTGTTTTGCCGGGATATATCTGACACACAGATTTACTCCTAAGGGAAGGGAGAAGTGTGTTCTCGCGGTACTTCTTTCGATGTCCTATGGTCTTTCACAGTATTTTATTTCGCAGAACAGCAACACAATGTGGCTCGAAGGAGCATACATGCTCCCATTGATCCTAATGGAATGTGAGAGAGTCATTCGTGGTAAGAAGATCTTCAGACTGATCCTGACTCTTGCTCTTGCAATATGCTTCAACTGGTATAGCGGACTTATCGATATGATGTTTGCCGGAGTTTGGGTGGTCTTCGAACTGATCCGACATGCCGTTGCCGGAGATTCCGGCAAAAAAGAAAAGGCAACTTTGAGATTCTGTGTTACTGCGGTGCTTAGATTCGGCTTGGCATGTATTTGCTCCTTGCTTCTTGCTTCTGCATTCCTTGTTCCGACTTTATTCAAACTATCGGACCGTACATATGGTAAAGGCGGACTGTCTATGCTGCTCGACCTTGGCATGACAGGAAATGTTCTGAGTGTGATCATGGGATATTCGCCGGGTATGGTAAGCACTCCTGAAAGCGTCAGTTTATTTGCGGGCAGCATAGTTCTTTTGGGTGTCGTCATGTTTTTTGCAGCCGGAACAAAACCTTTAAAGGAGAAGATATTATATGGTGGTCTTCTTACCTTTACCGTACTCATGTTCTATTGGCAGCCATTAGTTGCGTTGTTTTCGCTCCTTCGCCATGTGGGAGCATTCTGGTGCAGGTATTCTTATCTGGGTATCTTTGCGCTGATCTTCCTGGCAGCATTGTTTTATCTGGAAGAACGCGAGCTTAAGATCAAAACATGGATCCCTATAGCCATGGCTTCTGTTTTCTCACTTGTATCTATCCTGCTGAGTGTACTTTTCCCCGGGCGTGGTGAGGAGTATATGATGACTTACGCATTTGAAAAGGTTACCAATTCCGAGTGCACCAATGATCTTGTTCCACTCATTACAAAGATACTCTACCCGATCGTTATTTCGGTATTTATGAGCCTGTATCTTGCTGCGCGGAAAGAAAAGACAACTGTAAGAGCGACCATTGCAAGCCTGTTTTGTATCTGTGCCTTGAGTGAATCTGTTTCCGGGCAACTGTTGCTGACAGGAATATATTCAACAAATGATGCAGTATATGTATCTGATTATGTGAGGCAGGAAGAGAGCCTGCTTGGAGAGATCGAAGAAGACTCATTCTACAGGGTTGTTCAGACAACATATCACAGTGAACATATTGATGGAGTTCCCGCTTCATATAATGAACCGATGGCGTTTGGATTTAATTCAGTTACATCGTTTGTGTCTGATCCTGATGAGGATGCGATCTATTTCCTTGACAGGGCCGGATATGCCGAATACAGTACTACGATCACTGTCACATCTTCCGAGAATCTTGCTTTGGACAGTCTTCTCGGTGTCAAATATATTATGCTGCCTTCGGGAGATAATGCTGATACCGGATTAGAATATTGCAGCGGAATAAGCGGATTCAAAAACTTGTATTTCAATCCATATGCTCTTCCCGTGGCATTTACTTATAAAGGAAATGGTGATTACAACAGAGATTTTGATGAGTCTCCGCTTTTGGTTAACGATCTCTTCGAACTTCTTACCGACACTGAAGATGTTTTTATTCCTATCGGTTACGAGGCAGTTGAAACTGAAGACGGCACCGGTTATCAGATCGACCTGGGAGAGGAATATAACCCTGAAGAGTATATCCTTTATGCGGAGCTCATTACCAATACAGACAGCGGAGGTATGCTCAGAGTTAACGGTGAAGACTTGACCTATTACTCAGGGTACTTAGCACCTTCGTTGGTAAAGATCGATACCGGTGAAAAGAGAGTTACCATATCTTTGAGTTTTGATAATAAAGAAGACACAGAATCTGTGATAAAGGAAGTCAGGTTCTATCTCCTTGACACAAATAAGCTTGAAGAAGCATCTGATATAGCTAATAAGAATGTGGCAAGCGAATCGGTTCTTAAAGACGGTTACGGAAGCTTCACCATATATGATGCAGATCAGGATGACAGTCTCTTTATCTCAATTCCTTCAAATCCGGGTTGGGAGGTTACATGCAATGGAAAGAAGGTCGAGCCTGATAAGATCTCAGGGCTGTTTATGTCCATACCTCTTGAGAAGGGTCAGAATGATATCGAGATGAGATATAAGACACCATTCCTTACCGAAGGAGTTATTGGAAGTATATCCGGATTGGTATTACTAGCCGTAGTGGTGATTTTTGAAGAGATCAGTACTCGAAGATCCAGTAGAACTCGTCAGATTTGCAAAAAGCATAGTTGAATTCCTGGTTACCGGGTATGTTTTCCACACCATAGTTTTGAGAATAATACTCATCTATTGACTTGAGTTTTATGGCTGCTTCTTCTTCGGTCAGCGTTACCTTCGTAACCTCGTTCCAATCCAGCTCCACATCTCCTGAAGGGAACGGATCTGTGAATCCTTCCAGTATCGGATTCCCGTTCTCGTCAAATTCCAGGGCTTCCGGCCAACCCTCGATATCTTCTCCGTGGATTACACTCTCGCACAAAAGAGTATGGTACCCGGAGTCTTTGTTGAGTTTCTCGATAGTATCTTTTACCAGCATAAATGCATACTGATGATCAGGGTGCCATTCAAATTCAGACGTGGTATATATAGCATCCGGGCGGATGGTACCGATGATGTTATAGAGATCAGAAGTGAGATTTTGTTTCGTATAATCCGCCGGAGATCCGGTGTCCAATGTATGATAGTCATAAAGATTGTATTCGGGATTGCCATAAGTCTGGCTGAATCCGCTGGGAGCAGTGATCACCTCTTTGGGATTGGAGCTGTTATACAACTCATATAGAGTAAAATCCCCGTACCCCATAACTATGATGTCTGAACTGTCAACACCAAGTACTGCAAGTGCGTTCATACTCTCCTTTATACGCTCCATTCCAAGATCACCGCTGAAATAGTCGCCGTTGGTGAGAAGCACTACTTTGACGGTATCGCCCTGAGCGACAAGATGCTGTATCGTGCCGGCAAACCCCAACACCTCGTCATCTTCGTGAGGAACGACTATCATTGAGATACTGTGATTGCTGGGAGACAGATTGAAACTGTCGAGAGTGATATCACCATCTCCCGGGAGGTAAGAGAATCTTATTGTTTCTATTCCGTTTTTAAGGGCGATCGTCTCCGTAATCGTTCCGCAGCCGGAAGGAAAATTGACCTTCATAAAGAAATGATCGTTGATAAATAAACCTAATGTACCGTCTTCTCCATTATTAACGTAATCGATGTAAAGATCATAGAAGCCTTCCTGATCAGTTTCAAAAGCGAAGGCCAGTGATGCACCGTCCTTGTTGATTCCGTTGACGGCTTTGGTACCGCTGTAATCAACATCTTCTTGAATTTCAGATGAAGTTAAAAGACAGTCTTCAGCCTCAACAATTCCATCTTCTGTCTTAAAAACAGGGGGCATCTTAAAACGGCATCCCGTGCTCCCCAAAAGAAACACTGTGCAAAGGATAAGACATCCCAGTTTAGCTTTCCGGAAGCAACTCAACATCATAATCAAACACCTCATTCACAGTAAAAGCCTCACTGTTACCGCCCCAAAATTCGATCTTATCCAAGCATTCCCCGATGATCGGATCACAGTATGCTCTGCGGTCATCGTTGTCCTCAAAGAATGTGATCATTCCGTAGACTGTATTATCAGTTATCCTTCCGTCATGTTCGGTTCCTTCGGGGTAAAAGATATACATACCAATTACTCCGCCATTATGTGCATAGCCATGCTCAGAGCCGTAGCCGTCTATATCAACAGTGCAGCTGATAAGATCAGGATAACCGGCGGCGCAGATCCCGCCCATGAACTGCTCGTCTTTTGTCTCACGGTCTGTGTCTACGCAGATAAGAGTAACATCTGCTTCAACATTCTCTATCTTGCCAAAACCATAACCAACGACACCGCCTACACCAAACATCCTGTCGTGAGCGCGAAGATATACGCTGCCTTCCACATAGCAGTCCTCTATTGTTGAATTGCTCATGTATCCTGCGATCAAACCGGCAAATATCGGCGATTCCGAGACTATCTCGATGTCTGCTCCAAGCAATGACAGATTACGAACTTCGGCGTTATCCATTACATCAAAGAGTCCGGAAAAGGAAGTCTCATACACTTTCATATTTCCATCATATGTATTTCGCGTTGACGAACCCTCAGCGATAACCTTAAGATTTTTGACAGAATGACCATCCCCGTCAAGAATCCCGCTAAAAGAGAAGGGCTCCCACTCGATACCGTACATATCAATATCATCTGTCAGAACATACTTTCCGCTCGGGTTGTCACGGATTGACACTAATTCTTCTGCTGAGGATATCTTTGTATATGTCATGAGTTCGAATCTATGGGCAAGGTCAAATCTTGAGAATCCTATAATGAGCAGCGCTCCAAGCAATACAGCACAGAAGACAGCCATAAGGATTAGTGTTCTGCGCGGCGCCTGACCTTTTTTGTTTTTGTCGTAGAAGTATTCCATGCCTATTAACCGTTAATGTGTATCTGGTTTTGAATAAAATATTACCACATTAGTGAATATCCAGATCGAGGTATATCGGGCAGTGATCCGACCCCATCACATCGCTCATCATATCCGACTCTATAACCTTGGATCTGAGACCTTCCGTGACGAAGAAATAATCGATCCTCCAGCCGACGTTCCTGTCTCTTGCAAATGTCTTATATGACCACCAGGAATATGCCTCGGCCTTGTCGGGATGG
>JAILMZ010000067.1 GCA_024692105.1 Saccharofermentans sp. | reverse complement strand
AACATAGTGTTCGGCAGCGCTTCATCAACTGTTCCAATTACCTCGATAACGTCTTCCTTGGCCATCAAAAACCCTCCTCATAGTCATAGGTTGTCATATAAGGCCCGTCTTCCGTGATGAGAATCGTGTTCTCGTAATGTGAAGCGGGCTTGCCGTCCTGTGTTACTATCGTCCACTGGTCGGAGAGCATCTCTATCTCT
Source organism: Saccharofermentans sp. (assembly GCA_024692105.1). The sequence continues at coordinate 2,007 of JAILMZ010000067.1, read as the reverse complement.
CTCGAACCGAGTGTGATCATTGGTTCAATGCAGATCGCCATTCCCTTCCTCAGCTTGCAACCGTGTCCAGGTTTGCCGAAGTTGGGTACGGACGGATCCTGATGCATGGTCGTTCCTATTCCGTGTCCCTCGAGTTCTCTTACGACGCCGTAGCCGAAGCTCTCGCAGTATGTCTGTACCGCATTGCCGATATCGCCTGTACGGCAGCCTTCCTTTGCAAACTCGAGCGCTTTGAAGAATGACTCCTCTGTCCTTCTGACAAGATCTGCAACTTCGGGAGCAACCTCTCCGATGCAGTATGTACGGCAGGCATCAGCCTGGTAACCGTCCAGCACGCATCCGACATCAACTGAGAGGATATCGCCTTCCTTGAGGATGACCGACCTTCTCGGAATGCCGTGTACGACAGCCTCATTAACGGAAGCACAGATCGTTCCGGGGAACGGCGGCGTTCCGAAGTTAAGGAATGACGGTATCGCATCGTGGCTTCTGATGATGTTATATGCGATCTTATCGACATCGTGTGTCGACAGGCCCGGCTTGATCTCATCACGGATCACTTTGAATACTTCCTGGAGTATCTTTCCGGAAGCCTTCATGAGCTCAAATTCTTCAGCGTTTAATATCTCTATCATTTTCCGCCCCCGTTACACGAGACCAAGACCCTTAAGGCCTTCTTCAATGCTCTTGATGCAGGTATCAGCATCAACGTTGTTGTTACCTTCTACGAGGATTCCGCGCTCTTTGTAGAAATCGATAAGAGGGCGTGTGTTCTCCGCATAAGTCGCAAGTCTCTTGCCGACTGTCTCGGGATTGTCGTCAGATCTCTGAACAACATGTCCGCCGCAGTTGTCGCATACGCCTTCAACCTTTGTGGGCATATACTTGACGTTGAAGCTTGCGCCGCACTTCTCGCAGACTCTTCTGGTCGTAACTCTGTCCATGATGATATCGTCATCTGTTACAACGTATACGACTGCATCGAGCTTCTCGCCCTTCTTGGACAGAATGGCATCAAGTGCCTCTGCCTGTGCGATATTTCGAGGGAAACCGTCAAGGATGTATCCCCTTGCAACGTCGGGGTTGCCCAGTCTGTCCTCTACCATTCTGATGGTGACATCGTCAGGTACGAGCGCGCCCTTGTCCATGTAGGACTTTGCCTCGATTCCGAGAGGTGTGCCCTCCTTGAGGTTATATCTGAATAGATCTCCCGTTGAGATGTGTGCGAGATCATACTTCTCTCTTAAAACTGTTGCCGTTGTACCTTTGCCGGAACCCGGTGCGCCAAGGATGATAAGCTTCATAATGTGTACCTCCGTCAGTTTATTTTGCGTATTTGTTCTTCTTAGCTTCTCTGCCTGCCTGCTTTACGCGGTCCGCCTCTTCTTTGACCTTCTGGTCGAGGAAGAGCTTTGTCTCATAGAGACCGCCGGCAAGCATTACGCAGACGATGCCGACATAAGTTGCGGGACCCAGTACCGGAATAAGTCCTAACAGCATAGGAACGAGGCAGAGGACCAGAAGATATGCGGCATCGGCAATATTCATGTTCGTGTAAGTGTTCATCATGTACTGTGACGTCGGCTTGCCGGGTCTGATGCCCTGGATGTAGCCGCCGTACTGCTTGATCTGATTAGCCATGTCGATGGGGTTGAACTGGATCATCGAGAAGAAAGAAGTGAATCCTACGAGCAGGATGGCAAATGCCACGTAGAACAGGATGCTCGTCCTGAAGTTAACGAAGCCCGCGGAGATCACATTCTCGGTACCGGGAGTAACCATCGCAACGATGGCAGCGGGAAGGAGTGTGATGCACAGCGCATAGATGATGGGCATGATGCCTGCCTGTGCTACTCTCAGGGGGATGACCTGATTCTGCATTCCGTACTGCTTCATGCCGACGGTCTTCTTGGAGAACAGGATCCTCAGCTTCTTCTCACCGGAATTCACATACAGCGCGAAAACGATGATCACAAGACCTATTACTACTACAGCAGCCGTCCAGAT
>JAILMZ010000054.1 GCA_024692105.1 Saccharofermentans sp. | reverse complement strand
GGAACTCTGGAAGCTCGGCATCCTCGCCAAGACGGAGCACAACGAGGTCGCACCCGCTCAGCACGAGCTCGCACCTATATATTCTTCAACAAATATCGCTACCGATCAGAACCAGCTCATGATGGAGATCATGCAGAAGGTAGCAGCAAGACACGGTCTTGTATGCCTCCTGCACGAGAAACCGTTCGCAGGCGTTAACGGTTCGGGCAAGCACAACAACTGGTCGATGTCGACAGACACGGGAGTGAACCTCCTCTCGCCCGGCGCAACACCTTACGAGAACGCACAGTTCCTGCTCTTCCTCTGCGCCGTCATCAAGGCAGTGGATGATTACCAGGATCTCCTCCGTCTCGCAGTGGCTACCGCAGGCAACGACCACAGACTCGGCGCTAACGAGGCACCTCCGGCTATCATCTCAATCTTCCTCGGCGACGAACTGTCCGCTATCCTCGATGCGATCGAGAACGACAAGCCTTACGAGGGTGCAGAGAAGAAGATCATGAAGCTCGGCGTAGACGTACTGCCCCGCTTCGCACGTGATACTACAGACCGTAACAGGACTTCGCCGTTTGCTTTCACAGGCAACAAGTTCGAGTTCAGGAGCCTCGGTTCATCCAACAGCATCGCATGTGCCAACATGATGCTCAACTCCGCTGTAGCCGAGTCACTGAAGATCTATGCTGACAGACTCGAAGGAGTTGATAACTTCGAAGAGGCACTGCACGAGATGATCAAGAAGACCATCAAGGATCACAAGAGGATCCTCTTCAACGGCAACGGTTACGACGAGTCCTGGGTCAAAGAAGCTACAGAGGTCAGAGGCCTGTCCAACTATCCGACAACACCTGACTGTATGCCCCACCTCCTTGACGAGAAGAACGTCAAGATGCTCACATCTCACAAGGTCTTCACAGAGGCAGAGCTGAAGTCCAGAGTCGATATCATGCTCGACAACTACAGTAAGCAGGTATTGATCGAAGCTAACACGATGCTCGAGATGAGCCGCAAGCTGATTCTTCCTGCGATCGAGTGCTACGAAAACAAACTCTCCGGCGCAGTTGCAGCTAAGAAGGCAGTATCTTCTTCCGTAGCATGTGTCTACGAGAACGACGTGATCGCTAAGCTGTCCGATCTTGCAGACAAGGTCTACACCGGCGCTAACGATCTCGAGAAGGTTATCGCAGAAGCAGGCGAGGCATCCGATGTCATCTCAGAGAGCGTATCCATCAAGGACAACGTCATCCCTGTAATGAACGAGATCCGCGCAGCTGCTGACGAAGCCGAGAGCTTTGTCTCCAAGGAATGCTGGCCGCTTCCTTCTTACGGAGATCTGCTGTTCAGCGTTAAATAACATATTCTCATATTCCACCAACCTAAGTGATTCCCGGGGTACGGAAAGTACCCCCGGGAATTGCTTAGAATTTTGTATTGATAGAGATTATTTTTTTGAATTATATTTTTTGAGTTTATAAGAAAAGAGATGAAGACGTATGACTAAATATATTTTTGTAACCGGCGGAGTTGTATCAGGATTAGGTAAGGGTATTACAGCAGCAAGTTTGGGTCGATTGCTTAAAGCGCGCGGATATAAAGTCGCAGCGCAGAAGCTCGACCCTTATATCAATGTAGACCCGGGAACGATGAGTCCCTATCAGCACGGTGAAGTCTACGTCACTGAAGACGGAGCAGAGACGGATCTGGATCTCGGTCACTACGAGAGATTCATAGACGAAGATCTTAACAAGTATTCAAACCTCACATCGGGCCGTGTCTATTGGAACGTGCTTAACCGTGAGAGAAGGGGAGAATACTTAGGCTCCACAGTCCAGGTAATCCCTCACATCACAAACGAGATCAAAGAGTTCGTCTACCGCGTAGGCAAGCAAACAAATGCCGATGTCGTTATCACTGAGATCGGCGGTACGGTAGGCGACATCGAGTCTCAGCCTTTCATTGAGGCTGTAAGACAAATATCGCTCGAGGTCGGAAGAGAGAACAGCCTGTTCATCCATGTTACTCTGGTGCCTTTCCTCAGGGGATCCGACGAGCACAAGTCAAAGCCGACTCAGCACTCTGTTAAGGAACTGCAGGGAATGGGTGTCAATCCCGGAATCCTCATCTTAAGATGCGACGAGCCGCTCGAAGACGAGATCATGAAGAAGATCGCACACTTCTGCAACGTCAAGGAAGACTGCGTCATCGAGAACCGTACTCTTCCCAATCTCTATGCGGCGCCTCTGATGCTCGAAGATTCGAACTTCTCTGAGATTGTCTGCAGAGAACTCGGTCTTGAAGCAAGAGAACCTGATCTTGCATACTGGAAAGAAATGGTCGACAAGATCGAGCACATCACCACGGAAATCAAGATTGGTCTTGTCGGTAAATACGTGCACCTCCACGATGCATATCTCTCAGTCGCTGAAGCTCTCAGGAGTGCGGGATATGCCAACGACGTAAAGGTCAACATCGAGTGGATCGACTCAGAACTCATTAACGAACAAACGGTAGGAGACATGCTGTCAGGCATAGACGGAATCATCGTACCCGGCGGCTTCGGCGACCGCGGCATCTCAGGCATGATCCTCGCAGCCAAATACGCACGTGAGAACAACATCCCTTACTTCGGCATCTGCCTCGGAATGCAGATCGCGGTAATCGAGTATGCACGCAATGTATTGGGCATAACTGATGCTAACTCAGGCGAGTTCGACGAACAGTGCGCAAACAAGGTCATAGACTTCATGCCGGGCCAAAGCGATACGATCGATAAGGGCGGTACGCTGAGACTCGGTGCTTATCCATGCAAGATCGCTCCAGACAGCCTTCTGTATGAATGCTACGGCAAGGATGAGATCCAGGAGCGCCACAGACACAGATATGAGGTCAACAACGACTACCGTGAGAAGTTCGTGCAAAGCGGTGCGCGTTTCGCGGGTACGGCTCCGGACGATTTCCTCGTGGAAGAGATGGAGATACCCGGACATAAGTTCTATCTCGGCGTCCAGTATCACCCCGAGTTCAAGTCGAGACCTGACAGGGCACATCCCATCTTTGCACGCTTCATAAAGGCGGCTTGTGAAGGTGTCTGAAAAACAGCCCTGAAGACCTCATAAAATTGAACTTTACAGAAAAGCGAAACGGGTTAAAATCAATTCATGGCTATTCATGAGGAATGCGGTGTATTTGGTATCCAGGGCGACGCGTTAAGCGCCGGTGCCGTCTACTACGGACTTTTCAGTCTTCAGCACAGAGGACAGGAAAGCTGTGGTATCGCTACGACAGACGATGAACTCAATGTCAGATGCGTAAAGGGCATGGGTCTTGTCAGCGATGTATTGAGCCGGGACAAGATACAGGACCTCAAAGGCAGCATGGCTATAGGGCATGTCAGATATTCGACATCAGGCGGAAGCGTACCCGAGAATGCACAGCCTATCGTATCCCATTATTCAAAGGGAACGATCTCGATAGCACACAACGGCAACCTCACGAATGCGGAAGAACTCAAGAGCGACCTTGCCCAAAAGGGAGCCATATTCCACACGACAACGGATTCGGAAGTCATCGCTTATCTGATCGCGCACAAAAGGTCTTCGGTACCTTCTGTCGAAGAAGCGGTCAAGGAAGTCATGGGACTTATCAAGGGCGGCTATGCGCTGCTCGTAATGAGCCCGCGCAAGCTCATCGCTGCAAGAGACCCGTTCGGTCTTAAGCCGCTCGTCATGGGCAAGCTCGATGATGCGGTCATATTCTGTTCCGAGACCTGCGCTCTGGAAGCGGTAGGCGCGGAATTCGTAAGAGACGTCAATCCCGGCGAGATCATAGTCGTTGAAGACGGTGAAGTAAGGAGCATGGATTCAGGCCTTAAGTGCGGCATGAAGAAGTGCGTTTTCGAGTACATATATTTTGCAAGACCTGACTCGGTCATCGACGGCATATCCGTTGCCACCGCGAGAAGAGAAGCAGGAAGGATCCTTGCCAGAAAACATCCGTGCGATTGCGATATCGTCATCGGCGTGCCCGAATCCGGTATCGATGCGGCGCTCGGTTTTGCCGCAGAATCCGGCATCCCTTATGAGAAGGGTTTTGTAAAGAACTCTTACGTGGGAAGGACATTCATCAAGCCTTCGCAGGAGCAGCGCAAGCAGGCCGTAAAGATAAAGCTCAACCCCATAGCATCCGTCGTAAGCGGGAAGAGGGTAGTGATAATCGACGATTCCATCGTCAGGGGAAATACCATTGCAAACCAGGTCAATATGCTCAGGAATGCAGGCGCTGTCGAGGTCCATGTCAGGATCAGTTCCCCGCCGTTCATGCATCCCTGCTATTACGGCACTGATGTCCCGAATGAAGAGAACCTCATTGCCTGCAGTCATACGATACCCGAGATCTGCAGCATCATCGGAGCAGATTCACTCGGATATCTCGAGACTGAGGATCTTAACGAAATGTTGGGAGGAGACGATCACAGATACTGTGACGCCTGCTTCACCGGTGATTACCCCGTAAGGTAACCGGGCTTTTCCTTTTACATTACTTCAGATACGTATCCGAGCTTGGCCTGAAGCGCGCCTTCCTCGAGCTTTACAGTCGTCTTGTAAGCGCCGCCGCCGACCTTCTCGGTGATGTAATCGGAACCCTGACGTATGGCCGCGGTGATCTCGTCGATCTCCGCGAGCTTCTTGTTGAACCCTCTTATGGTGAGAACTGTTGCAATGCAGCCTATGACAAAGACGGTATACAGGACCGCAAGTATTATCATCCCCGCCGTATGTGCGATCATGCCGTGTGTGGGTTCGACCGCAAGAACAGGGTGGACTATGCTTACTACAAAGAGGATCCCAAGGCCCCAGAGAATAGAGA
>JAILMZ010000101.1 GCA_024692105.1 Saccharofermentans sp. | reverse complement strand
GGCATGCACGGATTACGATGCGATCCTCGAGTCTCTCGGACATCTGGACATCCAGCTCCTCGGTATCGGCGGAGACGGACACATCGGATTCAACGAGCCTGCTGATGCTTTCTGCGTAAATACACAGTGCATCGATCTTGAAGAGCAGACCATTCAGGATAATGCAAGACTGTTCTTTAATGGCGACCTCGCAGCAGTTCCCACACAGGCTTACACAATGGGTATAGGCTATATCATGAAGTCTGAGACAGTCATTCTCATGGCTACGGGCGCAGGCAAGAAGAACATCGTAGAGAAGGCATTCTGCGGCCCTGTTACGCCTTATGTTCCCGCTTCCATCCTGCAGCTTCACCCGAACGTTGTCGTCATCGGTGACGAGGCAGCGATCTCTGACGCAGTCGTAGCTGCAGCCAAGTAATACTCAAAACAAGTTACTGCAAAAGGAGTGTCCTTCGGGGCACTCCTTTTTTTATCCGCGTTATATAATATAATATTGACGGGATAGATTTTATGGGAGGGACCGGATGAATCAGGAATACTTTTTCTCGCAAAGTTACAACGATGCGATCAAAGACTATGAGTATTCATGTGAGAACTGTAAAGCTGACCGCTGGGACCTTATTATACTTACTGCTGCAAATGAGAGGCAGGCTGAGGCATACAGATCGCAGATCGCCATAAGACGAGAGCAGAGACGCCTTCCCAAAGGCACAGGTTTCCTTGTAGTTACGGATTATCAGGAAAAGCGCATCGGTTCCGGCGGAGCGACGCTTAATGTCCTCAGAGTTCTGGCCGAAGAATACGGTATGGCAAATGTCCTGAATCAGAAGATACTGGTGATCCATTCCGGCGGAGACAGCAAACGCATACCTCAGTATTCGGCTTGCGGCAAACTGTTTGCTCCCGTCCCGAGAATGCTTCCCGGCGGATATGTTTCGACACTTTTTGATGAACTGGTCATCATTGCAACTGACATACCCAACCGTTGCGGTAAAGGCATGATGATATTCCCGAGCGATACGGAACTCCTGTTCAATTCCCTCCAGCTTGATCTGATCTCCTGTGATGCGGCGAGTCTGTCAATGAAAGCCCCTGTGTCAGTGGGCCAGGATCACGGCGTATTCGTGCAGGGAACAAATTGCAGCGATCACAGGAATCACGATGTGGAATGGTTCCTTCACAAGCAGCCTGCGGCAACCCTGAATGAGTTTGGAGCCGTGGATTCATCCAACCAGGTTGATGTCGATACGGGATGCATCTGGTTCAGTTCAAAGCTGGTCCGCGAACTGTACGGTCTTATAACGACTGACGGGGCTTTTGATCAGTCAAGATTCGACAGGTTTGTCGATCCCAAGGTCTGCCTTAACTTCTATGCGGATCTTGTGTATCCGCTGGCTGCGAAGAGCACTATCGGGGAATTCTATGAGGAGGCGCCCGAGAACGGCTTCTCTGACGAATTGAAGGAATGCAGGAAGGAGATATTTGACTGCCTCCACAAGTACAGGCTTTCCATTGTGAAACTGGTTCCTGCCAGGTATATCCATTTCGGCATGACACATGAGATGAACGATCTGTTCGTCGATGACATAGATAAGTATTCGTTCCTTAACTGGGAAAGACGCCTGGCTACCAATGCGGTATCAGGTACCGTGCTCAACAGTTTCGTGTCGTCTGATTCGGTCATTCCCGATAACACCTATGTCGAGGATTCGATCATCACGGGCAGCACGATAGGCGAAAGGTGCATCATCTCCAACGTTAATGTGGAAGGCACAACGATACCTTCGGATATCGTACTTCACGGTCTTAAGCTCAAGAGCGGAAAGAGTGTATGCCGTATCTACGGAAGGCACGATAATCCCAAGGCGTCATCCAATTCTCCTTACCTCGGCGGATCGCTCGAAGATCTTCTGAACAAGACGGGCATATTGCCCGAAGATGTCTGGGGAAAGAATACCGCATCGATATGGAACGCAAAGATATTCCCTGAGTGCGATACGATGCCGGAAGCAGTAGATGCGGCTCTTAAGATCCTTAAGATGATGAGGGGAGAAGCTTCTTCCGATGAGGTTAACGCCTGGAAAGCATCCGTAAGGCACAGCCTTAATTCGAGCTTTAATGAAGCGGACGTGCCCGGACTGATCGCAAGACAGCAGGATATCGACAAGCGCGTTAAGGTGGAACTCTTTGTTGCGGCACTTGCCGGCGGTGCAGACATGACAGAGACCATAGATGCTCTCAACACACGAAAATACAAAGCCGGGGAATATATCTCCATGGTAAGTGAGATTGCCGGAGCATCCGACTTCCCTCAGAACATGAGGCTGTATCTGGCGTGCGCTGACATGTGCAGGAAGTTTGAGATCGATGATGTGTCGGGCAGTTATTCCTTATTCGAAGATGCTGCTTACGATGTGATCAGGGATGCAATAACCAGTGAGACGTTCAAGCGCTTTAATGTCGATCCTGATGCTCTTCATATCGTCAGTGATTCGGTTACGGAGCAGCTTCCTGTCCGCATCAACTTCTGCGGAAGTCCTTCTGATGCGGCACCTTATTGTCTTGAACACGGCGGTACGATGATCGACGGAGCTTTGACTCTCAGAGGAGAGCTTCCCATCAAAGTCACCGTCAACAGGATATCCGAAAGCGAGATCAGATTCGGAAGCATCGACCAGTGTTGTACGGATTTGTTTACCGACCTTGCCGATGTTGCTTCCTGCAGTAACCCTTTCGATCCGTATGCTCTTCATAAGGCGGTGCTTGTTGCGACAGGTATTGTGTCCCAGGATGTTGCCGGAATGACAATGCAGGACTTCTGCGGGAAGATAGGCGGAGGACTTGAGATATTAACTGAAGTAAATGTTCCAAAGGGTTCCGGTCTCGGCACAAGCAGCATTATCGCGGCAGCTGCAGTCAAAGCGGTCAACAGACTTTTCGGTATCGAAGTGACAAATGAGATGGTCTATTCACAGGTATTCCTTGCTGAGCAGTTAATGAGCACCGGCGGAGGCTGGCAGGATCAGGTCGGCGGACTTACAGGCGGCATCAAGTACTTTACTTCCAAGCCCGGTACATATCAGGATATCAAGGTTGACGCTCTCGATATCCCTGCTGAGACAATGAAAGAACTGAATGAACGTTTTGCCCTGATCTTCTCCGGTCAGAGACGTCTCGCGAGGAATGTCCTCCGTGAGGAGATGAACAGGACGATACGCCATAACAAAGAGGCCTTAGAGGCTGTGGAGAAGATACGCGAGTACTGCTCGGTAATGAGGTATTACATCCTGAACGGAGACATAACCTCGTTTGCCAAATACATAACGGCACAGTTCGAACTTGTTAAGACACTCGACAAGGGTGCATCCAATACCTGTATCGAGTACATTTTCGATGTGTGCGGTGATCTTATAGACGGATATTCGATCTGCGGTGCCGGCGGAGGCGGGTTCCTGCAGGTCATACTCAAAAAGGGAGTGACGAAGGACGAACTCAAGAAGAGGATCAGTGATAACTTCCTTGATTGCGGAGTTGAAGTTTGGGACAGTGAGTTTATTTAAGGACGGCAGTTATGGACAGAAGCGTTGAGATGGGAATCGAAGTGTTCGATAAAGAGATAGCGGCTCTGACTCTTGTCAGGGACCAGCTTGATGAGACCTTTGATAAGATGCTCTCGGAGATAATGGGATGCAAGGGCAAAGTCATCTTTATCGGAATGGGCAAGAGCGGACATGTTGCAAAGAAGATCGCTGCTACGATGTCTTCTCTGGGTACATGTGCCATCTACCTCAATCCCGGTGAATGCATGCACGGAGACCTCGGAATGATCCAGAAGCAGGATGTGGTGGTATTGATCTCATATTCCGGCGAATGTGATGAGATCCTGAGGATAATCCCGAGCATCAACATCATCGGTGCGACGATACTGGGCATCACATGCAACGGTGAGTCGACTCTTGCGCGTACATGCAAGATCGTTCAGGTCATCCGTGATGTTAAGGAGGCATGCCACCTCGGCATAGCACCTACTTCAAGTGCTACCGCAGTGATGGTATACGGCGATGCCCTTGCGGTCGCAGCGTCGAGGATCAAGGGGTTTGAGAAGGACGATTTCGGGGTGCTGCATCCTGTAGGAACTCTCGGAAAGAAGATAATCACAAGGGCAGTCGATCTGATGAAGCCTTTCAAGGAAGAGACGTTCATCAGTGAGGATTCCACGATACTTGAAGCCGTCGAAGCCATGATAAACACGGATACCGACATGGTAGCCGTCGTAAACGATGAGAAAAAGCTGATAGGCATCGTTACCAACGGTGATCTCAAGAGGAACATGGAAGACAAAGATATCAAGAGCGATAAGATAACTCCGTTCATCCATTACTATCCTGCTTTTGTGGATGTGTCCGCCAAGGCTACCGAAGCTCTTCAGATAATGACCGATAAGCATGTCCATGCTCTTCCGGTCGTAAAAGATGAAAGCCCCGTCGGCGTTATCGAGCGCAGGGAAATCCTGAGGTACGGAATATACCTGTAATATGTTGAAGTACGAACTGCTTGCCCTGGATCTGGACGGGACACTTACAAACAGCAAGAAGCATGTCTCTCCGAAGAACAAAGAATACATAAGCAAAGCTCAGGATATGGGAGTAAAGGTCATCCTTGCTTCCGGAAGGCCTGTCATCGGGATAACAAGCGTCGCCGATGAACTTCAGCTGCGAGTCAGGGGAGGCTATATCCTTGCAAATAACGGCGGGCACATTATCGATTGCCGGACCGGAAAAGAACTTGTAAAAAGGACTATCCCGATGGAGTATGTCCACGACATATGCGAAGTGATACGCCACTATGAAGTATTCCCTTTGTGTTATAACGAGACTGGCGTCATCTGTGAGAATGACACTGATCAGTATGTCTTAAAGGAAGGCTACAATAACGGCATTCCGGTAATAAAGGTGCAAAGCCTGGAAGAACAGATCACTAAGCCTGTCGTGAAATTCATGGTGGTCGGTGACCCTGTTGAACTCCAAAGAGCGTATGAGTATCTGAGCACTCTTTTCGAAGGCAAACTGAACGTGTTCTTCTCGGAACCGTACTTCATGGAGATAACGCCTCTCGGAATAGAGAAGGCGAGCGCTCTTGCGGAACTGTCTTCTATTCTCGGGATACCGAGGGAACACCTGATAGCCTGCGGTGACGGCCTTAACGACATACCCATGCTTGAGTATGCGGGATTTGCCGTAGCCATGGAAAATGCATATGATGAGACTAAGAAGGCCGCAGATTATATCTCGGCCTCGAATGAAGAAGACGGAGTAGCTGAGGCTGTCCGTAAATTCATCTTGGAGGAATGACATGAACGAGCCCTTTTTCTCGGTCATCGTGGTAAGCCTGAATGCAGGGAAACTGATCGACAGTACGATCAGATCCACGCTCGAACAGACTGACGGCGATTTTGAGATCATAGTCAAAGACGGGCAATCCAAAGATGATACTTTAAGTTATGTTCCTCAGGACAGCCGCATCAAAGTGTACTCCGAACCTGATGTCAGTTTGTATGACGCGATGAATCAGGGAATTGACCACTCCACGGGTAGATACCTGATATTCATGAACTGCGGTGATGTGTTTGCATCTCCCGATGTGCTTGCAAAGACCAGGGAGGCGATCGCTGACGGCGAGTACGGAATGGTCTATGGCGATTATTCGAGAGACGATATCGTCAGAAGCCAGCCGAAGAACCTTACCTGGTTCTATATGTTCAGGACGCCTTTGTGCCATCAATCCATATTTTTCAACGGAGACACCTTAAGGGCAGGCCTGAAGTATGAGATCAAGTACAAGATCCTGGCAGACTACAATATGGAACTTTATCTGTGCAGGCGTTCGAAATGTCTCCACGTGGATACCGTTGTCTGCGTGTACTTGGGAGGCGGCATCTCCGAGACTAAGGAAGGGCTTGCGATAAAGCGTAATGACAGACGCGGGATCATCAGATCAAACTATACCCCGTTAGAAAGATTCGGATACAATCTGCGCTGGAGGCTGACTTTGCCGACTTTGCGCGGACTGATATCCGGGAATAAGGGAATGAGCAGATTCTATTATTCTGTCGTGAACCGTATCAACGGCAGGTGATAAGATCGTATTGCATGTTAAAATGTACCCATGCCTAGACAGAACAGATTACTTCATTTTGCAGCTTCAGCAGCCAGGACACTTCACCTTTGGCCGGTCATAGCAAGAACGGGAGCTTTCAACCGCGCAAGGCGCAGAAAGTATCCTGATACGATAGTCCGCCTGGATGTGGTCTTAACGGAATGCTGCTCATTGAGATGCAGGCATTGTTCCAACCTAATGCAGTATTACCATACTCCCGAAAATCTTGATGCGGATGAAGTCATATCCGATCTTCGAAGGCTCTTTAACTCAATGCGCGTAAGCCACCTGAAGATCCTCGGAGGCGAACCGTTCGTATGCCAGAAGATACTGATAAAGACACTTGAATACTTAAGCGGTGAAGCGAAGGACCGCTTTGGCTCTATAGAAATAATCACAAACGGAACCATAATTCCTTCGGATGAGTGTATCCGTGCAATGAAGGATACTCCCGATCTCAAGATAATATTCAGCAACTACGGAGATCTGTCTTCGAAGCTTGATGAGTTCACGGAGCTCTGCAAGCGCGAAGGTATCTGCCATGAGGTCGTCGAAGACGAGTTCTGGTGGGATTTCGGTGATGTTAAGCTCCATGAAGAAAAGGAGAGCAAAACGCAGCACAGATACGACGGATGCTATTCCAGAAGGCTGTGTACCACTCTTTACCGCGGAAGGCTCTATGTTTGTCCCAGACAGGCACATGCTATACGTCTCGGCCTGATCCCGGATGACGGTTCCGAAGATGTCGATCTCAGAAAGCCTGAATATGATGATCCTGCTGTCATGCGTGATGCAATCTACGGTCTTATAGACAGGAAGAAACGCATAACGGCATGCAAATACTGCGGATGCGACGCCGGGGTGAAGGTCGCAAGGGCAGAGCAGACTGAGAGGCCTGTAGATGTTACTTGATAATCCTGCGGTAACTGTCATCGTCCCGGCTTATAATGCCGAACAGTATCTCTCCGGTTGTCTGGACAGTATCTCCGGACAGAGTTTTACCGACTGGGAACTGATAATAGCGGAAGACGGTTCTTCTGACAGGACGGGTGAGATAGCCCGGAATGCAGCCGCAAATGATACCAGGATCAGAGTGATATCAATGGATAAGAAGGGTGTGTCCGCGGCAAGGAACGCATGCATTAAAGCTGCCCGCGGAAGATACCTTGCATTCGTGGATGCCGATGACCTTATATCTCCGGATTACCTTACCGAACTGTATTCGCATGCAGAGCAGACGGGTGCGGACATAACGCAGTGTTCTTTCCTGTTTAAGAAGGAAGACGGATGTGAAGAACCTGATCCGAACGGAATAGATAAAGTGTTCTCCGGAAGAGATGAGATAATCAAAGCGTGTTTCCGGGGCTCCCAGGGGGATATCAGGGTCAGCGTGTGGGCAAAACTGTTCAGACGTGACACATTCAAGAGCGTCTGTTTTGATACTGATTTAAGGATCTACGAGGATGCGTACTATGTATATGAGTGCTGCATGAAAGCTCAGACTGTCTGCTGCTTCTCAGCTCCGCTGTACCGCTATATGCAGCACGAAGGCTCGACGACGCACGCAAGGCTCCTGGAGATATATCCTGATTTCTTTACGATGTTCGGAAGACAGAGGGAAGCCTTCAAGGATAACGGAACGATCCGCAAACAGATAGCGGTAAGGGAAACGGAGACAGCACTCTGGCTCATGAGGATAATGCAGGAGTCAGCAAGAAGACAGGAAATGTGGGATCTTCGTAAGAAGACTCTCGCGGTAACGGGTGATGTTTTATCATCATCTGCTCCTTTCCTGCTAAAATCAAAACTGACCGCTGTGGCTGTCATGCCGCACATATATTTTGCGATGCTGAAGGGAAGGGCCGGCAGTGAGGATACTTGACAGGAATGCAGTATTCAATATCGTTTTGAAGTGCGCACTGTTTGTGCTCGTCTTTGCATGCTGCTTCTGCCTGCTTGCTTTTGCAGTCGGCGTTAATGCTGTTCTTTCTGCAGTCATATCAGCGGTGCCTGCGTTCTGCGCAGTGCTGCTGTTCTCGTTCCTGCTCAGATATACGCGTTTCTATTACGGGTACTATTCCTTTGTGTCTTCTTTCCTGTTCACGGCGAAAGAGGGGAAGGTATACTGTCCGTGCTGCGGTAAGCATTTCGAGGGGTTCAAGGATGAGAAGTTCTATACGGATGGAGCGCATTACAATCCCGCGATGTTCTCTTCTGCAAGGCAGGATGTCATGTGTGATTTCTGCCGTTCCGCGCCGCGCCACAGGATCATTGCGGAGTGGGCTAAGAAGAATGAGGATATGCTAAGAAACTCGAAGATACTCTATTTTGCTCCGGAACTGTCCATGATGCTCTGGTTTAAAAGGCACGGCATCAAGGTTAAGACTGCCGATCTGTTCGACAAGAGGGCGGACCTCAAATTGGATCTTACATCCATCGATCTTCCGGATGAGTCTGAAGACATCATCTTCTGCAACCACGTCCTTGAACATGTGTCTGATTACAATGTCGCTTTATCGGAACTTAGCAGGGTGCTGCGTAAGGGAGGCATGCTCATCATCAGCTTCCCGATAGACAATGCATCGGAAAGCGTTCGCGAACAGGAGACCGGCTCCGTCGAAGAACGGATAAGATTGTTCGGGCAGTACGACCATCTGCGCGTTTTCGGAAAGGACAGCAGACAGATGCTGGAGAAGGCCGGGTTCGACGTTGAAGTGATAAAGAAAGATGACATGCCGGCTGAGATCGTCTTTGATGACGGCCCTGCCGACTACGATACAAACGAGATATTCTGCTGCATAAGAAAGCAGTAGTTTCAGGGTGCGTGTTATAATCCTGTTGTCCGGAAATGACCGGAAGAATGGTGTAAGGAATCTGTTATGGGACTGATAGACAAAGCTGGAAAGAAAGCACTGACCAAACTGCCGGATCTTAAGCTCATAAGTCTGGCACGTGAGAGCATGCCGTACATAAGCGTGCAGGCGGACGGTCTGTCGTTCTTCTTCTCGAACACGGATCAGGCGATACTCAACTACATGGTCGTCAATAAGACCATTTGGGCAAAAGACGAGATGGACTTTATCCTCGGATACTACGACAGCATATCTTCCAGACCCGGCACGGTCGTTGATATAGGTGCGAACGTCGGTACATCCATCGTGTATTTCAGGAACAAACTGGGCGAAGGCAGCAGGTACTTTGCAGTCGAGCCGGTGACGGATAACTTCAACCTTCTTAATGCCAACTGTGCGGTAAACGGATATAACGACATCAACACTTTCAGGCTCGGCATATCCGAGACTGCAGGTGAGGTGAAGATGGACATAAATCCCAACAACATGGGCAACTGCAAGATCGCGGGTACCGACAGCGCGAGACTGGTGCAGTGGGAAGGCGACAAGACTTATGTGGGAGAGACGGCTCATGTGCTGACTCTCGATACCTTTGCCGCCGAAAAGGGCATCGTCACGGACGCGCCCGTACTCTTCTGGATAGATGTCGAAGGACATGAACCGGAAGTGTTCAGAAGCGGCAAGGATACCTTCAGGAGTTCTGATTCTGTCGTGTTCTGTGAGTTCAACCCGAAGCTTTATAAATACAACGGCAGATACGAAGGATTCCTTCAGGATATAAAGGACTGTTTCGGCAGGTTCATATGCTTTGAGAAATGGGATTCCGGGAAATACGATTTCAGGGATATCAGTGAGATCGACAAGGTCGCTGATGAAAATGACATGAACCAGTGCAATCTGCTTCTGGACAAGTAAAGGATACGAGCCTTAGATGAGCGGCGGTTCCAAAAAGAAGATCCTGTCCAATTCCGTGTGGATGATAATCCAGCATCTGTATTCGATGCTGTCATCTCTCATAATCATCTCACTTGTCGCCAGGTATCTGGGACCATCGGACTACGGACTCATCAACTACTGTGCTTCAGTAATTACTATCTTTACGACTCTGGCAGGTTTAGGACTTGAGAACCTGATTGTATCCGAGATAATAAGAAACCCTGACAAGGAAGGCGGTTATCTCGGGACTGCCCTGGTGATGAGGCTCATATCGTCTTTCATATCGTATCCATTGATCCTCGGGCTTATAGCTGCGCTCAATCCTGGTGATAATACATTGCTTATTGTCGCTGCATTCCAGGCTCTCGGCATGGTCTTCCAGACATATGAAGTGCTGGTTTACTGGTTCAGGTTAAAACTCAAGATGAAGTATGTCTCGATAGCTTTGGTCTGCGCCATAACGGTCGCATCCGTGTTCAGGATAATACTCCTTGTCAATAAGGCTACGGTCGAGTGGTTTGCCTTAGCGATTAGCGTGCAGGCTTTTGTTGCCGGCGTGGTGATAACTGCATTCTTCATAAAGAAGAAGGATGTAAGGCTCAAGGTCAGTGCCAAAGATGCCGGAGCGCTACTGAAGATAAGCTACAACTGCATAATCTCCAGCATGTCCATAATCATCTACATGGAAGCGGATAAGATCATCCTGGAAAACATGACGGATTCCGCTCATGTCGGTATCTATTCTGCCGCAGTGCTTCTTGCGACATGTTGGCAGTTCGTCCCCAATGCCCTGATTGATTCGTCGAGGCCTGTAGTCCTTGAGAAGAGGAAGATCTCATACGAAGAGTACATCGGTCAGTTCAAGCTGATCATGGGCGGCGTCAACCTTATGTCCTTTATATTCGCGCTGATGATGAGCTGTCTCGGATGGGTAGTCATCTTTGTCATCTACGGCAGTGAGTACATGGATGCCTTCGTTCCGCTCATAGTCCTGTCTTGGTCTTCTTTTATCGGCATATCAGGGTATACCAGGACGATATGGATCACGGGAGAGGGTCTGTACAAGTATGAGAAGTATTTCGCGGTGTCTGCGGCGATCCTCAATATCGTGCTCGATGTTCTGTTTATCTGGCAGTTCGGGATCGTCGGTGCCGCCGTGGCGACATTGATAACTTATGTGTACGAAGTGCTAATAGTCCCGTTGTTTTTCAAGGAAACACGCATATTTCCCAAGCTTTATTTCCAGTCTTTCAGGATGATCCCCAGATTCTCGGGAGAATCACTGAAGATGCTCCGCCGCAGATTATCGCAGGATTAATGCCTGACCGGGCATTAGTCAAAGTATTTTTACAGTTGCATCGATACCCCGTAATGCTTATAATACTTGAATATTTTGTGCGCAATAACGCGCGTATTATTTGAGGAGGTTCATCGTGGCAAAAGGAAAAGTAACTTTTAACGAGAATCTGTGTAAGGGATGCGGTCTCTGTGTTGAGGCATGCCCCCAGAAAATCCTCGAACTCGACAAGTCAAGACTGAACGCCAAGGGTTATCACCCGGCAACATGCGTCGATCCGGAGAAGTGCGTTGGCTGCACATTCTGCGCGACACAGTGCCCGGACGTGGTAATTACCGTCGAGCGTTTCTGAGTTAAGCGGAGGGTTTTATATGGCACAGAAAAGAATATTGATGAAAGGCAATGAAGTAATTGCCGAGGCAGCTATCAGAGCAGGCTGCCGCAACTATTTCGGTTATCCTATCACCCCTCAGACCGAAGTCATGCACTACATGGCTAAGAAGATGGTCGAGGCAGGCGGTAACTTCGTACAGGCAGAGTCTGAGCTTGCTGCTATCAACATGGTATACGGTGCAGCTGCTGCAGGTTTCCGCGCGATGACATCTTCATCTTCTCCGGGAATCTCGCTCAAGCAGGAGGGTATCTCCTACATCGCAGGCGCAGAGCTTCCCGCAGTCGTTGTTAATATCGTGAGAGCAGGCCCGGGTCTCGGCGGCATCCAGCCGGCACAGGGAGATTACTTCCAGGCTACAAAGGGCGGCGGACACGGTGATTTCAGGAACATCGTAATCGCACCTGCTTCCGTTCAGGAGATCTATGAGCTCGTTGTTGACGCATTCAACATCGCAGACAAGTACAGAATGATGGTCATGATCATGGGCGACGGTACGCTCGGTCAGATGATGGAGCCTGTTGCTTTCCGTGACGAGGAGCCCATCGAGCAGATCGCAAAGCCCTGGGCTGCATGCGGCCGCAAGGGTGATGACTTCCACCACACAGTCACATCCATCTACATCGATCCGGATGTCCTTGAGAAGAAGAACATGGAACTCCAGGAGAAGTACAAGCTCGTAGAGGCTAACGAAGTCCGTTATGAGTCCGTCTGCATGGACGACGATCCGGAGATCGTTATCACTGCATTCTCCACATGCTCCAGAATCTCAAGAAACGTCATCCGTCAGGCAAGAGACATGGGCATCAAGGTCGGTATGATCAGACCCATCACGCTCTGGCCTTTCCCGACAAAGCCTATCGCAGAGGCAGCTGACATGCCTTCCGTTAAGGGCTTCATCGATGTCGAGCTCAACGCAGGTCAGATGATCGAAGACGTTAAGCTTGCAGTAAACGGCAAGAAACCCGTTTACTTCCACGGACGCATGGGCGGTAACCTGCCGATGCAGAAAGAGATCCTCGACAAGATAGTCGCTATCCACGAGGGAACATTAAAAGAAGGAGGTATCGTCTGATGGCTGTTGTTTTCGAACCGACGAAGGGCCTTACAGATAAGCCTTTCCATTACTGCCCCGGCTGCTGCCACGGCATTATCCACAGACTCGTAGCTGAATCCCTCGTTGAGATGGATGCTCTCGAGACTGCAGTAGGTGTTGCTTCCGTTGGATGCACATACAATTCTTACGAGTACATCGCATGCGACATGGTACAGGCTGCTCACGGCCGTGCACCTGCAGTTGCTACCGGTATCAAGAGAAACCTCAAGGACAAGATCGTATTCACATACCAGGGTGACGGAGACCTCGCTTCCATCGGTACTGCAGAGATCGTTCACGCTGCAGCAAGAGGAGAGAAGATCACTGTTATCTTCGTAAACAACGCAGTTTACGGCATGACTTCCGGCCAGATGGCTCCTACGACACTCGTAGGTCAGGTAACGACCACATCTCCCTGGGGACGTAATCCTGAGACACAGGGCTACCCGATCAACGTATCCGAGTTCCTGTCCCAGCTTCCCGGCGCTGCTTATGTCGAGCGTGTATGCGTAACAGACTTTAAGAACATTACGGCTGCCAAGAAGGCCATCAAGAAGGCTTTCACGGTTCAGCAGAACAACCTGGGCTTCTCTCTTGTAGAAGTCCTCTCCACATGCCCCACAAACTGGGGTAAGGAGCCTCTGGCTGCTATGGAGTGGCTCAAGGAGAACATGCAGAAGCAGTATCCTCTCGGATGCTACAAGGGCACTGACCTCGTATTTGACGAGAACGGCAAGTATGTATCCGGCAGCACACCTGCAGCGAACAACAATTGTGTCAATGTAGGGGAGGTAAAATAATGATCGATTTCTCAATTATCTTCGCCGGCTTCGGCGGACAGGGAATTCTTTCCGCAGGTAAGATGGCTGCAGAGGCAGCTCTTTATGAAGGAAAGGAAGTATCATGGTTCCCTTCATACGGCCCTGAGATGAGAGGCGGTACGGCTAACTGCTCCGTCGTTATCTCAGACGAACCCATCGGTTCACCCGTCGTTAATGACGCAGACGTTGTTATCTGCCTTAACCAGCCTTCAATGGAGAAGTTCGAGAAGCAGCTCAAGCCCGGCGCTCTGATGATCCTCGACTCTTCACTCATCAAGTCAAGACCTGAGAGAACAGACATCAAGGTCATCGCAATGCCTGCTTCGGATATTGCTTCCGATCTCGGCAAGATGCTCTTCGCTCCTATCTCCATGCTCGGATGCATGGCAACCGCTACAGGATGCTTCAGCCGTGATTCTTTTGAGAAGTCCCTCTATGAGGTCCTTCCCGAGAGAAAGCATAAGCTCATCCCGACAAATGTTGCAGCTTTCGACAAGGGCGCAGAATACGCGAAATAATCCGCGACGAAACCAAACACACTTCAGCCTCCGCAATCCCGCGGGGGCTGTTTTTTGTTAGAATAATCTCATAAGCAAAAAGCTGGAGGCTTGGATATGGCTGCAGTCTGCAATACGTGCTTCAGACATTGTCGTCTCGAAGAAGGGATGACCGGGGCTTGCCGTGCGAGGATCTGCAGGGAGGGAGAAGTCATTCCTTCAGGCTACGGCGAGATCACGGCGATTGCGCTTGATCCCATCGAGAAGAAGCCGCTTGCAAGGTTTATGCCCGGTTCCATGATCCTGTCGGTCGGAGGGCTGGGATGCAATCTGAACTGTCCTTTCTGCCAGAACTACGATATCTCCTATGCGCATAAGGATCCGGAAATAGATATTCCCGATACAAGATACATATCTCCCGAGAGATTGGTGGAAACAGCGCTGGGCTTATGCGAACGCGGCAACATCGGCATCGCATTTACATACAACGAGCCTTTGACGGCCTGGGAATATGTCAGGGATACGGGCAGGCTTTCTCACGAGGCGGGAATGAAGAATGTCATAGTAAGCAACGGCTGCGCATCGCTTGAAGTATTGGAAGAGATACTGCCTTATATCGATGCGATGAACATTGACCTTAAGACCTTTGATCCTGATATATATTCAAAAGTGCTCGGAGGATCGCTTGATTATGTGAAGGCATTCATAGAACGCGCCTGCAAAGATTCTCACATGGAGATAACGACGCTGGTCGTACCGGGAATAAGTGACAGCGAGGCTATGATTAGTGAAGCCGCATCCTGGATCGCGTCACTGCCGGGAGGAAAAGACATCACTTATCATCTGACAAGGTTTTTCCCAAGGTATAAGATGGATGATGTCAAAGCAACGGATGTAAAGCTTGTGTACCGCCTGGCTGATATCGTAAGCGAATATCTTGAACATGTATATACAGGCAATTGCTGAAGGGAGGAAAACATGTCTATAGTCGGAGCAATAATGGTACCTCATCCGCCCCTCATAGTTCCCGAAGTCGGAAAAGGCGGCGAGAAAGTGGTTGAAGAGACGATATCCAGCTATATCAAGGCAGCTGAGTTCATCAGGGATCTCGCTCCTGACACGATAGTCCTGTCTTCGCCTCACAGCATCATGTATGCAGACTATCTTCACATATCTCCGGGCAGTCATGCCGAAGGTGACCTTGGTATGTTCGGTGCTCCCCAGGTTACTTTTGCGGTCGATTATGACGAGGAGCTTTCTTCCGGTATATGCAGCCTGGCAGAAGCGGCAATGATCCCTGCAGGATACGAAGGAGAAAGAGACAGTGCCCTTGATCACGGAACCATGGTGCCGCTGTACTTCATCAGACAGAAATACACTGACTTCAAACTGGTAAGGCTCGCCATATCAGGGATATCTCTGGAAGAACACTACAGACTCGGCAAGATAATCAGCGAGGCAGCTGATGTACTGGGCAGAAAAGTGGTGTATGTCGCGAGCGGCGATCTGAGCCACAAGCTTCAGGAAGACGGTCCGTACGGCTTTGACAAGTCGGGACCTGAATATGATGCGAAGATAATGGATGTCATGGGCAAAGCTGATTTCGGCGAGCTGTTAAAGTTCGATCCGGTCCTGTGTGATGATGCGGCCGAGTGCGGACACAGGTCATTCGTCATGATGGCAGGTGCCTTAGACGGCAAGAGCGTCGAAGCGGCTAAGCTTTCTCATCAGGACGTGACAGGCGTAGGTTACGGTATCTGCACCTACAAGGTAACAGGAGAGGACGACTCAAGAATGTTCCTCGAAAGCCACCTGAAGGCGCAGGCTGCTGATGTCACGGAACGCAAGGCATCAGAAGATCCATATGTTGCTCTGGCAAGACTTACCGTCGAGACCTTTGTTAACCAGCACACACTTCCGGATAACCCGGCAGATCTTCCCGCAGAGATGACGGAGAGGAAGGCGGGCGTTTTCGTGACGCTTCATATCGGAGAGAACCTGAGAGGCTGTATCGGAACGATCTCGCCTGTCAGGAGCTGCATCGCGGATGAGATTAGGGCCAACGGCGTAAGCGCATGCTCGCGCGATCCGAGATTCTCCCCGGTGAGACCTGCGGAACTTGCCCTTATCACATACAGCGTGGATGTGCTTGGGGAAGCAGAAGATATCGAGTCGGAGGCGGAACTTGATGTAAAGCGCTACGGCGTCATCGTAACGAACGGAGACAGGAGGGGACTGCTCCTGCCTGACCTGAACGGTGTCGATACGGTCTCCGAGCAGGTGGCGATTGCAAGGAGCAAGGCGGGGATAGGACCGCACGAAACAGTGTCACTGCAGCGTTTCGAGGTGGTACGGCATTACTGACATTCTCGCTGTGAAATAAAAATATATCGAAAAACGATAAATTCATCTTGCAAAACAATAATCGGTGTGTTAGCATCAAGCTATAAACATACCGGTTGTTGATTTTCTCACAGGAGGTATTTGCAAGATGAAATACAATGATGTTGTTATCAGGTGGTCCAAGATCGCCACGATACTATTTGCCGCTATGGTGGTGGCAGCAGACGTGTTCGGAGTCGTTATCTCAAAATACATGTGTTATATCTGGGCAGATAAGATCGACGATGTCTCGCTTACGATACTTACGGTGGTCTTCTATCTCGGTACCATTTTTGCTTATGGCATATTAGCCAGCCTTTTCGTGCTTTTGAACAATATGAGTAAGGACAAGGTATTCGACAAGATCAATACAAAGCTGATGGATTATATCGTTTTGGCTCTTGTCGGAATCGCGGTTGTCTGTACGGTCGGAGGTTTCGTATGGTTCGGGTCCTGGTTCCTTGCCATAATATCTCTCTTTATGGGACTGGTCGTCCTGAGTGTCAGGGTCTGTTTTGTAAAGGCGATCACGATGAAGGAAGAGATGGATCTTACCATCTGAGGAGGGACAGATGAAGAAAGTAATCTTGACCGCAATCGCTGTGATAGCCGTCCTTTTGGTCCTGTGTTTCGGCTATATAGTATGGAGTCTTAACGACTACATCTCCAAGACTCCTGAGATCTCGCCCAAAGAAGGTGTTGTCTGTGTGGCAGGAGAAGAAGTCGGACTTGAAGAGATGTTTGACGTAGCCGATAAGGAAGGTCAACGGATATACATCGCCGAAGTGTTTGGCGAGGACGGAGTCTTTGAACCCGGGATTTCGTTATCAGAAGACGGACAGACCGTAATATTTGAAAAGAGCGGATCGTATAAGGTGTATTGCTGCGGTGAAGGTTCGAATCATGAATTCCGCAGTGCGGAAGCAGAGGTAACGGTAAAGGAGGCAGGCATATGATCATAGTTAATCTCGACGTCATGATGGCGAAACGTAAGATCTCATCGGGTGAGCTTGCACAGAAGGTAGGCATAACTCCCGCCAACCTCTCTGTACTCAAAAATCAGAAAGCAAAGGCTGTCAGGTTCTCGACCCTCAACGATATTTGCAAAGCGCTGGATTGCCAGCCGGGGGATATACTCGAATACAGGGAAGACGAATGAAAGGGCGTATCTGACCAAGAAAGATGTTGCCAGACTGTAAAACTTGCACAAAACGCGGTGAATTTCACCGCGTTTTTTTGTATTTTTGGTTGGTAATTCCTCTATATTAGTTTATAATATTAAAACCGTGCGGAGATATCCGCACTTTAGTGCGTGCCTTTATTCGGGGTGCGCCGATCAACCTCAAGAGGGAGGCAGTTGCTACATATATGGATGCAGCTTACTTATTCAACAAAGGCGAGAATTACATGAGCTACAGATTCCTGGGCTCTCATCCTTACGAAGATGAGAACGGGAAGGGCTTTATATTCCGCGTATGGGCTCCTAATGCGCGCTCGGTCAGCATTATGGGCGACTTCAATGACTGGGATGGGAATTCCTGCCAGATGTTCAAGCTTGGCAATACGGGTATCTGGGAACAGAAGGTACAGGATGCACAGCAGTGGGACCGTTATAAGTACCGCGTTGTTGGTGCGGACAACCGCATATATGAGAAGGGTGATCCCTTTGCAAGGCATTTCGAGACAAGGCCGAATAATGCGTCCATCCTTTATGAGCCTGACGATTATGTCTGGAATGACGAGAAGTTCTGCAAGAACCGCAAGGATGCGCTCGCAGCCAAGCCTATCAATATCTATGAGATCCACCTGGGTTCCTGGCGCCGTCATCCGGACGGAAACTTCTTCTCTTACCGTGAACTCGCTATAGATCTGGCAGATTACTGCAAGAAGATGAACTATACGCACATCGAACTCATGCCTGTCTTAGAGCATCCGCTCGACGATTCATGGGGATATCAGGTAACAGGATACTATGCAGTTACTTCGAGATTCGGAACACCCGCGGACTTCAAGTTCATGGTCGACGTACTTCACCAGAACGGTATCGCAGTCATCCTTGACTGGGTTCCCGCGCATTTCCCGAAGAATCTCGAAGGTCTCGTAAGATTCGACGGTACTCCTTGTTATGAGTACGCGGATCCCAGGATCGGAGAGCACAGGGAGTGGGGTACATACGTATTTGATTACTCCAAGAATGAGGTTAAGTCATTCCTCATCTCCAACGTCGTATACTGGCTCGACGAGTACCATCTCGACGGTATCCGTGTTGATGCCGTATCTTCGATGCTCTACAGGGACTACGGAAGACAGCAGTATATCCCGAACAAGTACGGCGGCAATGAGAACCTTGAAGCTATCGAGTTCTTCAAGCACCTGAACAGCATCATACGTAAGGAATATCCATATGCGATGCTGATCGCAGAGGAATCAACCGCATGGCCCAAGGTATCGCATCCCGTTGAGGACGGCGGCCTCGGCTTCACCCACAAGTGGAACATGGGCTGGATGCATGATACCCTCGATTATTTCTCGACTGATTCATATGCAAGGGCATGGCATCACGATGAGTTCTGTTTCTCGATGATGTATGCATTCGCAGAGAACTATATCCTGTCGCTTTCACACGACGAGGTCGTTCACGGCAAGCATTCCCTGATCGACAAGATGCCTGGTGATATATGGCGCAAGTTCGCTTCCCTCAGGACGATGATGCTCTATCAGATCAGCCATCCGGGCGCTAAGCTCAACTTCATGGGCTCCGAGTTCGGTCAGTTCATCGAGTGGCGTTTCTATGAGCAGCTCGAGTGGTTCCTGCTGGATTATGAGTCTCACAGGCTCCTGCAGAACTTCAACTCTGATCTGAACAGATTCTATATCGATCATCCACAGCTCTGGATCGATGACCATACATGGGCAGGATTCGAGTGGATCGATGCATCTGACACGAAGAACAACGTATTCATCTACAAGAGGTCTTCGCCGAATCCGAAGGAGAACGATATATATGTCGCTCTCAACATGGTTCCGCAGCCTCTCGAGAACTACGATATGCCGGTCTATGAGCTCGGCACATACAAGATCGTGTTCAATACAGACGATATGAGCCACGGCGGTTCCGGTTATCCTACGGGAACGGATGCGAACGGCTGTTTCGAGGCTGTGGATGAGCCTTTGAACGGAAAGCCTTACCGCGTTACCGTCAATCTTCCTCCTCTTGCGGGTATCTACTTCATGAAGGTGAAGGATCCCGTCAAGAAGAAGCTTCCTGCCAAGAAGTCAGAGGCAAAGAAGCCTGCAGCAAATAAGACAGCTGCGAAGAAAACGGAAGTAAAGAAGGCTCCTGCGAAGAAGCCTGCTGCAAAGAAAGCTCCTGCCAAGAAAGCGGAAGCTAAGAAGGCTCCCGCGAAGAAGCCTGCTGCAGCAAAGACAACTAAATCTAAAAAGACCAAATAATTTGGGCGGAGGTATAACTTATGGGAAAAACTGAAGTCGTTGCGATGATACTCGCAGGAGGACAGGGATCAAGACTCGGCGTGCTGACGAAGACGATTGCAAAACCTGCAGTTCCTTTCGGAAGCCGTTACAGGATCATTGATTTCCCGCTTTCTAACTGTGTCAACTCTGGAATCGAGTATGTTGGCGTGCTGACACAATATCAGCCCCTCGCACTCAATACTTACGTCGGTAACGGACATCCGTGGGACCTCGACCGTAACAACGCCGGTGCGTACATCCTGCCGCCGTACCAGACTGCAGACGGTTCTTCATGGTACAAGGGAACTGCAAATGCCATCTATCAGAACATGAGCTTTGTCGACGACAACTCTCCTAAGTATGTTGTCATCCTTTCAGGCGACCACATCTACAAGATGGATTACGCAGCAATGCTCAAGGCTCACATCGACAAGGGAGCAGATGCTACCCTCGCCGTATACGAAGTACCGTGGGAAGAGGCGCCGAGATTCGGTATCCTCAACACCAAGGAAGACGACGTAATCGAGGAGTTCGACGAGAAGCCCGCAAAGCCGAAGAGCAATCTGGCTTCGATGGGCGTATACATCTTCACATGGGATGTTCTCCGCCAGGCTCTCATCGAGGACGAGGCAGATCCCAACTCCAACAACGATTTCGGTAAGAACATCGTGCCGAACCTTCTCGCAAAAGGCAAGAAGCTCTGCGCTTACAGGTTCTCCGGATACTGGAAGGACGTTGGAACGATCTCATCTCTCTGGGAGACCAACATGGATATCCTGGATAAGCCTGAAGAGATCAACCTCGTCGACAGATCATGGAAGATCTTCTCAAGGAACCCGGTCAAGCCTTCACACTTCATCGGAACCGGCGCGAAAGTAAGGAACTCCGCACTTACCGACGGCTGCCGCATCTTCGGTGATGTTGAGCATTCAGTGCTGTCTGAATCAGTAATCGTAGAGAAGGGTGCAGTTGTTAAGGATTGCGTCCTGATGCCGGGTGTTGTTGTCGGTGAAGGCGCACACATCGAGCGCTGCATCGTCGATTTCGGCACGATAATCGGAAAGAATGTCGAAGCCGGAAGCTTTGTTGCAGGAGAGGGCCCTTACACCAACAAGAAGCTCTGCTCGGAAGGCATCTGCGTATTTGAGCGCGGCCTGAAGATCAAGGACGGCGCAAAGATCGCGCAGAACAGCATGATCGACAGTGACATTGAAGTCGCGGAAGAAGAATCCGTGATCGAGAGCACATTCAGGGTATGAGGGAAAGGAGATTAAGATACTATGTTTAATAACGCAATGGGCCTCATTCTGGCCGACAACAAAAAGATATCACTCGGTGAACTTTCCACCCCAAGAGCTCTCTCGGCTATGCCGTTCGGAGGAAGATACAGGATCATCGATTTCATGCTCTCTGACATGGTCAACTCCGGTATCAAGAATGTTGGCTTGCTTACATATAACAAGTACAAGTCACTTATGGACCACACGGGAACAGGTGCAGCTTGGTCACTCGACAGAAAGAACGACGGTCTGCACATCCTGCCGCCTTATGTAAACTCCGAGGCATCCAGCACGATCTCCGACGAGGAACTTACGGGTGTCATGGACTTCCTCAGACAGTCACGTTCGACATATGTAATCGTTACCGGTTCGAACATCATCCTTAATACGACATTCGATGATTTCATCAGATCTCACGAGGAGTCCGGCGCAGACATCTCAGTCATGTATAACCGTGACGGCACGAAATACGGCAACCCTTCGTACATCCTCGACACTGACGAGGACGGTTTTGTAAGGGACATGCTTTACAACCCGCCTAAGGCAGCTTCATCCAAGTGCTCACTCGGCATCCTCTGCCTGAGAAGAGACCTTCTCATCGACATCATCGCAAAACAGATGGCACACGGTACGACACACTTCGGTATCCATTCCATCGTAAAGATGTTCGACGAACTCAAGGTGTTCGGCTTTGAGTATTCCGGAGTCGCACTCAGGATCAACAGCGTACAGGCTTACTTCAATGCTTCGATGTCGCTTCTTACCGATTCCGTAAGGAACAACCTGTTCTGGAGCGGCAATCCCATCTATACAAAGGTCAAGGACGAAGCACCGACACTTTACTTCGACAACGCTGACATGAGCGATTCGATCGTATCAGACGGTTGCCGTATCTATGGTAAGGTCGAGGAATGCGTCATATTCAGAAGTGTTACAATAGCAAAGAACACGACGGTCAAGAACTGCGTCATCATGCAGGACGTTCACATCTCCGAGAATTGCCATCTCGAGAACGTCATCCTTGATAAGAACGCATTCGTAAGACCGGGAGTCAAACTTGTCGGTCATCCCGACTATCCGGTAGTAATCGGAAAAGGAGCAGGTATCTGATCATGGAAAAATCTATCAGAGTCTTAATGGCAACTTCAGAATGCAGTCCCTTCGTCAAAGTCGGCGGACTTGCAGACGTTGTGGGAAGCCTTCCGGTCGAACTTAACAGACAGGGCGTTGACGCAAGAGTAATCCTTCCTCTTTACAAGAAGATCAAGGTCAAGTACAGCGAGCAGCTCCGTTTCATCGGATGGAAGATGGTCCACATGGGCTGGCGTTCTCTCTATGCAGGTTTGTTCTCTCTTGAGCAGAACGGAGTGATCTTCTATTTTGTCGACAACGAATACTATTTCAACTTTGATCAGATTTACGTTGATTATGTATTCGATATCGAGAGGTATTGCTTCTATCAGCGTGCAGTCCTCGACTTTATGGGAGACTTCATGGGATTCGAGCCGAATGTCCTTCACTGCAATGACTGGCAGACCGGCATGATGCCCATGCTCCTCGATTGTC
Source organism: Saccharofermentans sp. (assembly GCA_024692105.1). The sequence goes on along the minus strand of JAILMZ010000101.1, from coordinate 28,725 downwards.
ACTACAAGAGGAACGGCTATCACACCAATGTTCAGACCGTTTATACGATCCACAATCTGAAGTATCAGGGCGTGCATTCAATCGATGTCGTCCGTGAGATGCTCGACCTTCCCGATGAGTATATCCGCGAGGACTTCTGCATCAAGGATAAGGCGATCAACTTCATGAAGGCAGGTATCGTATTCTCTAACTCCGTTACGACGGTATCTCCCACATATGCGTATGAGATAATGACTGATTACTACGGTGAAGGTCTGAACTATACGCTCCAGAAGTATGCTTACAAGGTATCGGGCATCCTGAACGGCATGAACGATCTTGAGTACAATCCCGCTACGGATGACAAGATCCCAATGAAGTATACGATCAAGAACTATGAGAAGGGTAAGGCCGCCTGCAAGAAGTCACTTCAGGAACAGCTCCAGCTCGAAGTCAATCCCGGTGCGCCTCTGTGTGCAATGATCTCCAGACTGGTAGATCAGAAGGGCTTAGATCTCCTTCTCTATGTTGTTGAAGAGATGCTCTATGACGGCATGCAGGTCGTTATCCTCGGTACAGGCGATCCGTACTACGAGAGAGCCCTTGAGGATATCGCAAACCGCAACCGCGGCAAGATGTGCGCATGCATCGATTTCGACGGCGCCCTTGCTCATACTATCTATGCAGGTGCGGATATCTTCCTGATGCCGAGTATCTTCGAACCTTGCGGATTGTCCCAGCTCGTATCGATGGCATACGGTACTGTTCCTGTCGTAAGAGAGACCGGCGGTCTTAAGGATACTGTAACGCCTTATAACGAGTACACAGGCGAAGGCAACGGATTCTCTTTCGCGAACATCAATGCGCACGAGCTGCTCTTCGTTACCAAGTACGCTGCTGACATCTACCGTCACAAGAAGGATGTTTGGAATCACATCATCGAGACGGGCATGAAGGGCGATTATTCCTGGAAGAAGAGTGCAGCTGAATATGCAGGTCTCTTCTCGCTGATCTGCGGTATCGAACTTAAGCCTGCAGAAGAGAAAGCCCCTGCCAGGGAAGAGAAGAAGGCTGAAGAGCCGAAGCAGCCTGCAAAGAAGGCGTCAGCGCCTAAGACAGCGGCTCCCAAGAAGAAGCCCGCGGCAAAGAAAGCGCCTGCTGCAAAAAAGACAGAGAAGAAGCAGGAGAAGAAACCTGCAGACAAGCCGGAGGATAACAAAGGCTAATGCCCTCTGAAGAAGACATCAGAAACAACATACAGGCGCGGTGCAGACATGCATCGCGTCTGCCTGATTACAGGGATCCGTTCGGAGCAAGACCCGCGGATTCCTATGTTGATCTGTTCTTGGATGCACCGGATACGGCTTCAAACGTAACCTTCTGCTATACGTACGGACTGTACAAGTTCTCATATCACGAAGAGCCGATGTACAGACTTGCAAGTTCGAACAGATATCACGTAAATCTCAGAGTGCCGCATGAATCCTGCATACTGTTCTACTGGTTCAGGTTCACCGAAAGCGGCAGCACCTGGTTCTATGGTGCAGGATGGGATACAAAAGACGGCGGAGGATGCGTCTATGACTGTCCGCCGAGAGTCGGTGCTGATGAGGACAAGTATCCTTATGCATTCCAGATAACCGTTTATAACAAGGAATTCCATACGCCTGATGTGATGAAGGGTTCCATGATCTACCAGATCTTCCCGGACAGGTTCGCAAGGGACAGAAATTTCAGTTTTGAGAAGATGACTTCCGCATCGCCCAGATCCGAACGCATATACCATGAAGATTGGGGCGAGGATGTAGATATCTACGGAAAACCCGAGACGGGTTATCTGGCATGTGATTTCTACGGCGGTTCGCTCAAGGGTATCACCGAGAAACTCGGATACATCAAGAGCCTCGGAATAGACATCATATATCTTAATCCGATATTTGAGGCCAGGTCTTCGCACAGATATGACACGGCAGATTATCTCAGTGTGGATCCGATACTGGGCGGCAATGCTGCTTTTGAAGAATTGTCTGCCAAGGCCAAGGAACTCGGCATCAAGATCATATTGGACGGCGTGTTCTCACATACAGGCGCTGATTCAAAATACTTCAACAAGTTCGACAGATATGAGGGGATAGGTGCTTACAAAGCCTTTTCCGAAGGCGCAGAGAGCAAGTTCCGTTCCTGGTACAACATGTACCGTGACGCCAAGGGCAACATCTGTTATGACTGCTGGTGGGGATTTCCGGATCTTCCGAACGTCAATGAAGATGACCTGTCTTACAGGAATTTCATCTTCGGCAAGGACGGCGTGGTCGATACCTGGACTTCAAGGGGCGCGGACGGCATAAGGCTTGATGTGTCCGACGAGCTGCCGGACGGTTTCATCAGGCAGATGAGATCCACCATAAAGGAAAAGACCGAAGGGCAGGGAATGCTTGTCGGAGAAGTATGGGAAGATGCTTCGAACAAGTGCAGTTACGGTTCATACAGGGACTTCATGCTCGGCAACACGCACGATTCCGTCATGGGGTATACGTTAAGACACATCCTTCTGGATTTCCTCTGCGGATACATCAGTGCGGACATAGCAGACAACAGGTTCGAAGGTTTCCGCGAAAGATATCCTGCCGAGGCATACTACTGCATCATGAACCTCGTATCTTCGCACGACGTCCCGAGGATCATCACAATGCTCGGCGGCGCACCGGATACTGACGATCGTGAGGTTCAGAAGAAGATCGCGGTATCAGAGCATGACTATGACAGATGCGTTGCCCTTTCCAGAATGGCATATGCATTCCAGATCGCATATATAGGCGCAAGCTGCATCTACTACGGCGATGAGATCTTGATGCAGGGATATAAGGATCCGTTCAACAGAAGGACTTATCCCTGGAACGATATAAACGGTGCGCAGAGAGATAACCTTACATATGTAAGGAACATCGCCCGCCTCAGGCTCGCAAATGACTGCCTCAGGACAGGCTTCTACCGAACATTGTATGCGTCAGGCGACGTGCTCGTTTTCGAGCGGTTCCTGATGGAAGGAAGAGATTTCTTTGGCAAAGAGGGCAAAGGCGCGCAAAGAATAGTCTTCGCACTGAACCGTTCCGGGAATCCCGTAAACATTTCAGTTAAGGACAGCATCTCCGGCATGTCCGCAGAGATGACGGAGTCTTCAGACAATGCCGCTTCCGGTTGTATTGTTGAAGCGGTGCCGGGAGAAGAAACCAGTCTTAAGGTCGGTCCTTATGGAGTAACTTTTGTTATTTACAAAGTAAAACTCAATAATCTATGATAAACTTTAAAAAGTATTTATAACGGAGGGAACACATATGGCAGATAATGATTCCTACAAGCCTAAGACTCATATGGATGCCGCAGGCAATGAAGTTGAAGAGGCGATTACCGAGGACGTGACCGATAAGAAGTGTCCCGGATGCGGTGCGACCGTTCTGTACGATCCCGAGACACTGGCAATGAGCTGCCCGTTCTGCGGTTATTCAAGACAGCTTCCCAAGCCTGAAGAGAATACCAAAGAGATCGAAGAACTTGATTTCGCTACGGCTAAGAACAGAGCAAGCGTAGACTGGGGTTCTGTTAAGAAGTCTGTCGTTTGTAAGAACTGCGGTGCCGAGACGGTTGTTGACGATGTCGATACAGCGCTCTGCTGCCCGTTCTGCGGTTCAACTCAGGTCATGCCTGTTGATAACGATGAGAACGTTATGGCTCCGGGCGGAGTCGTTCCGTTTGAGATCTCCAAGGAGAAGGCAGAACAGCTCTTCAAGAAATGGATGAAAGGTAAGCTCTTTGCACCCAACGAAGCAAAGAAGAGCTGCCAGGCTAAGAACTTCAACGGCATGTATCTGCCTTACTGGACATACGATTCACAGACAACATCTCCTTATACCGTAAAGCTCGGATTCGAAGAAGGTTCAGGAGATAACAGACACACTGTATATCGTACATATAAGGGTATCTATGAGAGATTCATCGATGATGAAGTAGTTTACGGAAGTAAGAAGACAACGAATCCTTATATCAAGAGCGTATCCGACTTTGATTTCAGCAAGCTCCGCAACTATGATCCTCAGTTCGTTGCAGGTTTTACGGCTGAGAGATACTCCGTAGGTCTTGATGAAGGCTGGGAGACTGCAAAAGAGCAGATCAGAAAGAAGCTCAAGAGTGAGATCGGTCAGATGGAGAAGAAGAAGCGCCGCGCTGATTCCATCAGCAAGGTCGACTTTGCCACCAGTTATGCCAATGTCACATTCAAGTACATACTGGCTCCTATCTGGATCGCAAACTTCAAGTTCAAGGATAAGGTCTATAACATTGTAGTCAACGGTCAGACAGGTAAGATCTCCGGTAAGTCGCCGATCTCGGCTCTCAAGGTTATTCTTGCTATCATTATCACTATTATCGTTCTTATCATTCTGTTCAACATATTCGGTAATTGATGAGGGCAAAATATAACTGATTTTTGATACATAAACAATAGTTTTATCTCTGAAATCTGTAATTAAAACCGTAATCACAACATCTGTGGTTACGGTTTTATATATTCCCCTGTATTTATGTACCAAAAGCAACGCGAATGTGGAGCAAAAATGGACGCAAAATGACAAATTGTTTAAAAAACGTTTGCATTTTGTCGAGTTATAAAATAATATTTATTTGGTCCGAAATCACCCTTTTTTGTTGACTAATTGGAGGTCACAACTATCATGAGTCATGTTATTTCAAAGAGATTGGCTGGAGTAGTCGCTTCGGTTGTCGCATTTGCCATTATCGCTCCTTCGACATTCCTTAGCGTAAAAGCCGATAACGCTGATAAGATCCAGCTTGGCAGTTTTGAATATGCAACTGCAGACAATCTCGGTGGCGCAAACGCTTTCGCAGTCTTTGCTAAGAACTACACAGATACCAGCAGTGATATGGAAGGCTTGATCGCCGCAGATAACGTAACATTCGGCGGACAGGATTTCGGAGCTTCCGGCAATGTATCCCAGTATCTAATAGAAGGATATAACTTTAACTATTTCGGCAGCAGCATCTCAGGTACCATCAACCAGATCAGAAAAGCAGATGCTCTTATCGTCCCTGATAATGTAACAATTATTACCAATGACCCTTCCGTAAATAACGGAAACGGTGTAAAGCTTAATTTCAATGGCGGCTCTGCTACTTTCAACAATGTAACCGACATTTTGAATTCTTCGGACGCTTCTAAGATCACCAATGTAAAGAATTCTACTTTTACTATCGACTTCGATCAGGCTTTCAACGCTTTGAAGTCATATTCCGCAACAGCATATGATCATGCAGACACAGTTCAGCTCGCAATTGATGAGAGCACGATCTCCATCGTATGCGAACCCGGTCTTAACTATGTAAGCATCAGCGCTGCTGACCTCGCAGCTAAGACGATCAGTGTAGTAGGTAATAATACTACTGATTATTCTCTTATTATTAATGTAAAGGATGCTGGCAGTGATATATCTTTCAATCACTCAATGCTGATCGATGGCGCAGGTTATGACGGCTATGGTCCCAACGGCGGAAAGATACTTTGGAACCTCGGTCCTGATTTCTCAGGTTCCGTCACATTCGTTCAGGATGCTATGGGCGTTGTCCTTGCACCCTGCGGCACGGTTCATATCGGACAGTCCCACAACGGTTCAGTATTCGCAGCAAACGTTTCAAATGACGGTTGTGAGATCCACCAGAATCCTTTCCAGGGTTCTCCCGTTAAGCCCAACGTATTCTCAGATACACCTGCTCCTACAGTTGAGCCCACACCCGAGCCGACTGCTGAACCTACAGCAGAGCCTACAGTTGAACCTACGGTAGAGCCCACAGTAGAGCCTACGGTTGTTCCCACAGTAGAGCCCACAGTGGAGCCTACGGTAGTTCCCACAGTAGAGCCCACAGTAGAGCCTACGGTAGTTCCTACAGTAGAACCCACAGTCGAGCCTACGGTTGTTCCTACAGTAGAGCCCACGGTCGAGCCTACGGTTGTACCTACAGTAGAACCCACAATCGAGCCTACGGTTGTACCTACAGTAGAACCCACGATCGAGCCTACGGTTGTACCTACAGTTGAGCCCACAGTTGAGCCTACGGTTGTACCTACAGTAGAACCCACAGTTGAGCCTACGGTTGTACCTACAGTTGAGCCCACAGTTGAACCTACGGTTGTTCCTACAGTTGAGCCTACGGTTGTTCCTACAGTAGAACCCACTGCCCAGCCTACGATCGTTCCTACAGTAGAACCCACAGTAGAGCCTACAGCACAGGTTACGGTAGTTCCTACTGCTGAGCCTACTGCAAAGATTACAGTATCTCCAATAAATTCAATTTCATCTCCTGTTACACCTTCTACAGTAACTCTTACTATCAGCAAGCAGGCTATGACCGGCACTACGGGTGCAGAACTCGCTGATGCACAGATGAAGCTTACGGCTGTATCCAATTCCGGTCTGCGTTACCTTAACGTATCCGGTGGTAAGACAGGCGCTGCAGTTACTCAGACAGCTAAGACTATTTCCTGGATATCCGGTGATGCTCCGTTCGTTATCGAAGCTCTTCCTGACGGAACTTATATTCTTGAAGAGACAGTTGCTCCCAACGGATATGATGTAATCACAACTACTCAGTTCACAGTTTTAGGCGGAATCGTTACCAAGACTTCCAGCAATACTGACGTTACTGTTTCCAACGGCGCGACAGGCTGCTATATCACAGCTTTCGATGAGGCTATTACTCAGACAGCTTCTGCTGCTTCTCCTGCAACAGGCACAGTCGGCGTAGAGATCAGCAAGCAGGATATCGCAGGCAACGAGATCGCTGATGCAACACTCACGATCACAAGCCTTGACGGTAAGGATCTGTCCAATGTCTATGTAACTCAGAACGGTGCTACGGTAAATCTCGTTCTGTCAACCGATCTTATGTCCGTCTCCTTCCAGACAACAGATACGACCAACTCTATCGTATATGGTCTTGAGGCAGGCAAGTATGAGCTTAAGGAGACAGTTACACCGATTGGCTTCCTCAGGGCAGAGGCAATTGTTTTCGAGATCTCCGATAACGGCAACGTTATCAATACAGCTACCAACGTTCAGGGTTCTCCCATTGTCATGATAGATGAGGCAGATCCTACATTCTCTACTTCCGGAACAACGACAAGCGTTGCATTCAGCAAGCAGTCCATGACTAACCTCGGAACAGAGCTTACCGGTGCAACAATGAAGATTACAACTTCCAACCTCAGCATCGATCTGTCCAACGTTAATTACTTTGGTGGTGATTCCGTTATCAGAACTTCCAACATGATCACATGGAATACTTCTGACACAGTATTTGAGGTCGATCTTCCTGACGGTACTTATGTACTCGAAGAGGTTATCGCACCTGACGGATATAACATCATCACAACAACGACATTCACCGTAAGCGGCGGTATCGTAACAAAGACAAGCAGCAATACTGATGTTGACATCACAGGCACGTATGTTACTGCTTTCGATGAAGCAACCACAGCTCCTTCGACACTTGTAGCAGGCGCAAAGAGGATCCCTGATTCAACTGTTCAGCAGCTTAATGAAGAAGTTCAGAAGGCATCTGTTGTTCAGCAGCAGTATCAGGTTCCTGCAACAGGCGAAGGCATTGCGGTAACAACAGTAGCAGCTATCGTTCTTCTCGCAGCAGCTGCATTCACGATCGGTGCCGTTACGGTAAAGACGAGAAAAGAGACACATTAATTCACTCTATGGGTGATTTATAACTGAAGGAAGGCTGCCATTACGGCAGCCTTTCTTCATGGTTAGAAAAAGATATAAATACAATGATATTTTGCCTTGACACATAAAGACCATAAAAGTATAATTATCAAGCCTAAAGCAAATGCGGCCGTGGCGGAACTGGCAGACGCGCACGTTTGAGGGGCGTGTGGTTAACCCCATACGAGTTCAAGTCTCGTCGGCCGCACCAATTACAAAAGCCTTGCGACATTCGTCACAAGGCTTTTTTCTTTCTCTCGTAATAGAACATGAACTGCTGCATAATGCCGGCCGTCTCGGGATAAGGAGATGTGTCGAACAATCCGCCGTAGTATCTGTCCATTATTCTCTGTATCCAAACGTCTACGGGAAAGCGGCCGGTCCTGGCAAAGCCGAAAAGCATGATGCAGTTGGCCACTTTTGTTCCGACACCATACATCGATGTCAAAGCCTTATAGAGATCTTCGTCAGAAAGCTTGCCAAGACTTACCTCATCCAATTTGCCGCTTAAGAACTCCTCAGACGCTCTGGCGATATAAGGGGCACGGTAACCCACTCCGGTATCCTGAAGCATCTCAAAGGCAACAGAAGAGAGCTCAGAGGGCGTAGGGAAGGCAAAGAAAACTTCTTTGCTCGGCTTAACAAAAGGTTTGGTTAGTTTGGGTGCCTTGATCTTCCTGCCGCAGAGCTCCGATATGCGCTCCACGGATGTCGTTATCGAAGGTATTGATCGTCTTTGGGATATGATGAAGCTGATCGTTGTCTCGAATACTTCCTGCTTCAATATCCTTATGCCGCTTCCGAATGTTGCAGCCTCGTTGAGATATCTATCTTCAGGGTCTATCGATTTCGCGATCTCGCCGTAGTCCCTTCCGAGGTCAAAGTAGCTGTACCAAACGGAATCGAACTCTTTTTCGCTGCAAGAGAAAGCATACATGCCGTCTCCCAGATCCGCAATCTGCAGATACCTGCCGTATGCGACCAGCTCGCAGTGCGTAGAGTCGATCATCTTAATACGGAACGCCTGACCTGAATCCGCGATCTTGGAAGGTGAGAAATACTGAAGCTCACGGACTGTCATGCTTTTGGATCCAGTTTAAAGTAATTATTCAGGTGGCAAAGGATATTGCCGTTATAGAGCTTGACTCTTTTGTCAGCCCTGCAGCCTGTCGCATCCTCAAAGCATGCTTCGGGCGTGATGACGGAGAGCCTGACACCGCGCTTGCACTTGCCGGCTTTCGTAAGATAAGTCCTAGCGATCATGCGGTAGATATCGTCTGCTTCCTCAGGTGTCATAAGCCTTCCGCCGTAGGGAGGATTGGTAAGGATCAGCTGACGGTCGAAGCCTGTCTTGGAAGCAAGCCTCTCGGGAGTCATGTCCGCAGCATCAGCCACGTCAAACTTCACGAAATCACCTACTCCGGCAGCACGCGCATTGCGTACGGCAGATTCGACGGCCCTTCTGTCGATGTCTGAGCCGTAGAAGAAGCAATCGTCAAGAGGAGACAGGTCTTCGGCTTCCAAAGCTTCCTCAAGCGCTTTAAGACGCATCTGAGGGCCTATATAGGGCAGATCCTCATACGCGAAATGCCTCTGCTTGCCGGGAGCGATCCCCAGAGCCATCTGTGCGGCTTCGATAACAATGGTTCCCGATCCGCAGAAAGGATCATACAATGCTTCGTACTTAAAAGGCTCATAATGAGCCAGAGAGACCATTCCCGCCCCCAGAGTCTCTCTTATCGGAGCTTCGTGCGTGAGGGGCCTGTAGCCGCGTTTGTGAAGGCCGTCCCCGGTCGTATCTATCATCATGCGGCAGTGGTCGCCTACTATTCCGAACTGGATCTTAACAGTTCCTTTGGAAGCATCCTCATACAGAACTGAGTCCTCGGAGATGCCTCTGGAAGACAGGATGCTCCTTACGATCGCCTTTTTGGAGAGCGACTGAAGAGCGGGCACGCCGTAAAGCTTGGACTTGCGGGAGAACCCGTTGATGATGAATGCATACCCTTCGGGGATAAAGTCATTCCAGTGAAGAGCCCTGCATCCGTCAAAAAAGCCGTCGAAATCAAAAGCGTCGTATTCACCTGCAACAATGAATACTCTCTCGGCACGTCTGACATTCATGTTTACGCGTGCCACGTCGAGCGGCCAGGTGCTGTCATCAGCAGTAAGCGTTACCACGCCGTCAGTGACGGTGATCGCGGAACGTTCGTAACCAATGGCCTCAAGATCTTCTCTCGTAGGGGTTTCCAAACCAAAAAGAGTGGTAATAACTATATTCATGCAGAGATTATATAACAAATTCTCTGAGGGGTAGTTCTCAAAAAGTCTTAAATTATCTTGTCAAGTACTTTTTTGTGTTTTTGCCTGTCCGCGTACGGTGGACACTAAAAAACAAACATATGTAATCCGTGTCCCCAAACGCCTGAAAAATAAGGCTTTTGCGGAAACTGTAAACATGCTTTAACCGTTTTGTCAAGAAACCGACATAAAATGCAAATTGTTGATTTCAATGGGTTTGAGATATATCAAAATGCAAAATGCTTGTTTTTAAGTTATCAACAGAGTTTTGAACATTATGAACATTTCCACTTGCACCGAGTCTGACAGTAATATGCTATAATCTCATAGATTTATTAAGGGGAGGCGCCTATGTCAGAACTATTAGAAAAGGCCGTGTTGGCAAAGCAAGCATCATTCAAACTGGCTACTCTGCCAAGCGATCTGAAGAACAAGGCGTTGGAAGCGATCGCTGCTTCACTTGAGCTGAATAAGGATTCTATCTTTGAAGCTAATAACAGAGACCTTCAGGCTGCAGAAGAAGCAAACCTGGAAAAGCCCATTATCAAGAGACTCAAGTTCCAGGACGAGAAACTCAAGGATGCCGTTGCAGGAATAAAGAGTCTCATCACTTTGGAAGATCCCGTAGGTAAGGTAAAACTTCATACTTCGCTTGATGACGGATTTGAGCTCTACCGCGTTACGTGTCCCATAGGTGTTATTGGCGTTATTTTCGAGAGCAGGCCTGATGCATTGGTTCAGATCGCATCTCTCTGCCTCAAGAGCGGTAATGCAGTGTTCCTCAAGGGAGGTTCCGAGGCTGCCAACAGCAACAAGATCCTTGCAGATATCATCTACAATGCAGGCGTTGAATCAGGACTTCCAGAAGGATGGCTCAACCTCATGACGACCCGTGCCGAGATAGGCGAGATGCTGAAGCTCGACGAATATCTTGATCTCATCATCCCCCGCGGATCGAATGCTTTCGTGCAGTACATCATGCAGAACACGTCGATCGCAGTCTTAGGACATGCTGATGGCGTCTGCCACACATATATACATAAGTCAGCAGACAGTGCCAAGGCCCTCAAGGTCGCAGTCGATGCAAAGACACAGTATGTATCTGTCTGCAATGCAACCGAGACATTCCTTGTGGATAAGGAGCTTGAGGGAACGATCCTGCCCGAGCTGGTAGACACCTTAAGAAACGCAGGCGTTGAGCTCTACGGAGATGAGTTCATGCAGGATAAGTTCGGTTGTCTCCCCGCTGAAGAGTGGCACCATGAATATCTCGACATGAAGTGCTCGGTAAAGGTCGTTGACGGCCTGGAAGAAGCTGTGGACCACATCAATAAGTACGGTTCCGGCCATACCGATGCGATCATTACAGAGGATAAGGAAGCAGCGGAGAAGTTTATGCTCGCGGTCGATTCCGGAAGCGTCATGCTGAACTGCTCCACGCGTTTTGCAGACGGCTTCAGGTACGGTTTCGGCGCTGAGGTCGGCGTATCCACATCGAAGATACATGCAAGAGGCCCTGTAGGCCTTGAGGGACTCGTATCATATAAGTACAAGATCTACGGCAACGGCGACATCGTAGGCGACTACGCATCCGGCGCGAAATCATTCAAGCACATACATCACGATATCTGATCTTTGGAGGTAATAGGAATGATCGTATCAATTGCATCTGACCACGCAGGTTATGATTTGAGACAGCAGGTTGTTGCACACCTGAAGGAAAAGGGTTTCGAGGTTTTGGACGGCGGTGCTCCGAACGGAACTGATGCTTATTCTTATGTCGAAGCGGGAAAGAAGATCGCTGAAGACGTATTGAGCGGCAGGGCTGACAGAGGTATTGCCATCTGCGGTACGGGAATCGGCATCTCTCTCGTTGTAAATAAGTACAAGGGAATCAGATGCGGCCTTTGCAGCAACGAGTTCATGGCGAAGATGAGCCGTCAGCACAATGACGCCAACGTTCTCGCATTCGGTGCAAGAGTAGTGGGCAAGGGCGTTGCACTCGGTATGGTCGATGCCTTCTTTGACGAGGAATTCCTTGGCGGAAGACACGCTGAGAGGATCGGAGACCTGTCAAAGCTTGAAGATGAGCATTTCAAGTAATAATTGGTGGTGAACACGCTTAAGACCGGCCTTTGAGGTCGGTTTTTTATGGTTGGATAGTCATACCAAAATTGTTTATATATTTTTGTGTTTTAGGAGTAAAATGTTAGGGATATAAGGAGGGTTATTATGGGTGCAATTCAATTAGCCGTCGGCGACTGGCTTTCTGAGTTTGCGGAAGCATTCATAAGGAAACTCGGCGAAGCATTTACGATCGGTGATATAGGAGAAGAGATCAACCACGGCATAATGCAGTGGCAGCACACCTTCTTTGATATCGGAAGCATACCTGTTGTTCTGACTGATGCGATCATCGTCACATGGATAGCAGTGATCGTAATGGTCATCCTGTTCAGGTGTATGGTCGGCAAAGAAACCATAAGACCTAAGGGCAAACAGACGGTGGTTTGGCTGCTCACCAATCTCATCATCAAGACAGCGATGGAATTCGGCATGAACAGGGAAGAAGCCGAGAAGGTGCTCCCGATGGTCGGTACTTTCGGCATTGTTATCGGAGGATGCAATATCATTTCATTCCTTAAGATATCTCCGCCGGCAAAGAATATCGCTTTCCCTGCAGCAATGGCTATTATCGCGATAATCTTCGTTGTCGGTTCATCGATCAGGTTTATCGGCTTTAAGGGTTTCTGGGTTTACTTAACACACCCCATGGCAGGTCTGCTTCCGTTCAAGCTGCTTGACTTTGTTATCAAGCCGATGTCTCTTGCTCTGAGACTTTTCGGTAATGTCTTCGGCGCATTCGTATTCATGGAATTCCTTTCCATCGTCGCACCGATAATCGTACCCGGCCTCTTCGGACTCTGGTTCGATCTGGCAGACGGCGTACTTCAGGCGATAATCTTCTCTTACCTTACGATGTCCTATATCGGAGAGATCGTTGAGGTAGGCCACGAGTATAAGGAACACCCTGAACATTTCGCAAAGCCGAAGAAAGAGAAGAAAAATAAGAAGTCCGAAGCTGTCCCCGCTGAGGCAGCAGCATAATCAAGTTTTTAATTTAGGAGGATAAACATATGACTAATCTTATTCTGAGCATCCTGCCCGCAATGCTTGCTGTAGCAGATGCTGCACCTATCGAGCCTAAGGCTATGGCGGCTATCGGTGCCGGTGTTGCAATTGGTCTCGGTGCACTTGGTTCATCTCTTGCAATGGGTAACCTCGCAGGTAAGGCGCTTGAAGCAGGTTCAAGACAGCCTGAGATCTTCTCCAAGATCCAGACGCTCATGCTTATGGCCATCGTATTCGTAGAGTCTCTTTGTATCTACTCGCTGGTCGTAGCGCTCCTTTTGATCTTCACATTCTGATTCGAGAGGAAAGATTATTATGTATTTTGAAACAGTAAAACTGTTGCTTGAGGCTGAAGAGGCCGCATCCGAGTCCTCTCTGTTCTCACCGGATCAGTTCGCCGGATACGCGGTAACTGCGCTCCTTACGGCGGTCAATGTCCTCATTGCTTACATTGTCATTAAGAAATTCATCTTCAAGCCTGTCTTAAAGATGATCCACAAGCGTGAGGAAGAACTCAATGGTGAGCTCGATGCTGTAGCTAAGTCCAAGGAAGAAGCCGAGGGCGTTGTGGCCATGTCCAAGCAGACGATCGATGAAGCAAGAAAGAAGGCTTCTGAGATCCTTGAAGAAGCCCAGGAGAATGCAAACAAGCAGTCTGAGATCATCATCAAGAAAGCAAACGATGACGCATCCGATATCCTCCTCAGAGCAGAAGAGGATGTTGCAAGGATGAAGAGGGTTGCTCTTGAAGAGATGAAGGATGACCTTACCGATCTGGCAGTACAGATCGCCAAGAAGGTTCTGGGTGATGCAGTAAGCAATAGCACTCTTGAGGCTTCAGCTGCTAAGTATGCAGATGAAGTAATAGATGCAGAGGTGAAGAAGAGTGAGTGATCCCGTATCTAACAAGGATAAGAAGCCTAAGTCCAAGGGACCTCTCCTTCGCGTAGAGACTGCAGGTGATATCCCTGAGGATAAGCTCAAAGCGATGACCGCCAAGTTCGCGGAAGTCAATGAGATAGCTGATTACAGGCTCGTTATCGATTTGAAGCCCGAACTGATCGGCGGCTTCATCATCTACTACCATGGAAACCGCTATGACTATTCTGTCGGCGGACAGCTCGGCAGGATCAGCAACTTCATGAAGCGCACCCGCGCCATCAACGTAAGTGATGCAAAGATTGAAGATGAGTTTTCCACGGAAGAGATCAAGAAAGACCTCAATGCTGCACTGGCAAGATTTACTGAGACTCCTAACTCAAGTATCGACAGTGCCGAGGTCTGGAACCTTAGCGATGAAGATTTCAATAAACGTGTAGAGCAGAGCTTCAGGATCAATGATCTTGTCGACGAAGTCGGTACCGTATCATCGATAAGCGACGGTGTTGCACAGGTATCAGGACTCCGCCACTGCATGCTCTCAGAGCTTATCTCGTTCTCTTCGGGTGCCACAGGTATTGCAATGAACCTTGAGAAGACCAAGGTAGGCGTTGTCCTTCTGACCGGTGAAGATACCGTATGCGAAGGTATGGCCTGCAAGAGAACGATGACGACAGTATCCGTCCCTGTAGGTAACGGCATGCTCGGACGCGTTGTGGATCCTCTCGGAAGACCTATAGACGGCAAAGGACTTATAAAATACACGGAGACGAGACCCATCGAGTCTCCAGCTCCCGGTATCGTAGACAGATCTCCGGTTAACAAGCCTCTCATGACAGGCATCACGGCTATAGATGCTTTGACGCCCATCGGCAGAGGTCAGCGTGAACTTATCATCGGTGACCGTCAGACAGGTAAGACGGCGATAGCTCTCGATACTATCATCAACCAGGCCGGCAAGGACGTTATCTGCGTTTATGTTGCGATCGGCCAGAAGATGAGTACCATCGTTCAGACGAAGAATCTGATCGAAAAGCATGGCGCTTCCGACTATACGGTCATCGTGGCTGCATCTGCTTCGGATTCTGCGGCAATGCAGTACATCGCACCGTTCTCGGCTTGCGCTATCGCAGAGAAATTCATGTACGACTACCACAAGGACGTGCTCATCGTTTATGATGACCTCTCGAAACACGCACAGGCATACAGAGCGATCTCACTGCTCCTGAGAAGACCTCCGGGAAGAGAAGCTTATCCGGGTGATGTCTTCTATCTGCATTCGAGACTTCTCGAGCGTGCGGCAAAGCTCTCCGACGCGAAGGGCGGCGGATCCATTACTGCACTTCCCATAGTAGAGACATTGGGTAACGATATATCGGCTTATATTCCGACCAACGTAATCTCGATTACCGATGGTCAGATATATCTTGCACCCGAGTTGTTCTTCTCAGGTCAGAGACCTGCCATCAACGTAGGCCTTTCCGTATCGCGTGTTGGCGGTGCGGCCCAGACAAAGGCAGTTAAGAAAGTCGGCGGACCTTTGCGTATCTCGCTTGCACAGGCAAGAGAGATGGCGTCTTTCGCGCAGTTCGGATCAGACCTTGACGAGAACACGCAGCTGCAGATCGCACGCGGCGTCATCCTGAACGAAGTCCTTAAGCAGGAACAGTTCTCACCGTGGTCCATGGCTGAAGAGGTAATAATCCTCTATATAGCTACGACAGACAAGATGAACTTCCTCGCTAAGGAAGACATCGACGATTACTATATGGGATTCGTATCGTTCGTAAAGACAACACATCCTGACATCATAGATGAACTGATGCTGAAGGAGACACTTACGGATGACATCAAGGACAGACTTGAAGTGGCAAATGAAGAATACAAGGCTACATTCCTGGCTGTTCATACGGAGTACTCTCAGGAAGATTGACGGAGCATAGCCGATGGAGAATTTCAACGCTATCAAAAAGAGAATGAAGAGTGTCAATGACATTAGCCAGATGACTAATGCTATGCAGCTCGTCAGCTCTGCAAAGATGCGCCGTTCACAGATCCTCCACGAAGCGATGTTCCCGTTCTTTTCGCTGTGTGCCGAGAGTATGCAGGAGATAAGGAACAACACATCGGAGATACACAATCCCTTCTTCGAGATCAATCAGAAGAAGGAAGGAGAGACCTGGAAGATAGGATACTACGTTCTGTCAGGAGACCAGGGACTTGCCGGTGCTTACAACAATAACATGGTTAAGATCACCGAAGAGCACATCCAGAGCAAGATCTTCGAGAATACACGCAAGAATATATCGACTGACTATGAGCTCAATGTCTTCGGCAAGCTGGCAAGAGAGAAGCTCCTTCACAGCGGTTATAACGTTAACCCCGAATTCTCATATCCTATCTCGGAGCCGGACTTCTACGATGCGCGCAACGTTAGTGCCATCATGAGACAGAAGTTCCTTGATAACGATTACGACCTGATATATCTGCTCTACACCAAGATGGAATCATCCATAAAGATGGTCCCCGTAGCAGTGCGACTCCTTCCTGTCGACATGAAGGCCGTAAGCCAGGTGCTTCCCGAGAACCTTCAGGATGCAGGTATGGCGCTCCAGTCAGGATCAGAGATCGAGTATCTGCCGGATGCGAATTCGGTATTCAACTATCTTGTTGATACTTATACCAACGCGATAGTATACGGCGCCATGGTTGAGGCTTTCGCGAGTGAGCAGACTGCAAGACTGACCGCAATGCAGAATGCGACAGATAACGCAAACGAGATGATGAAGCACTTGGAACTTTTGGCCAACCGTGCCCGTCAGGCTAAGATAACCACGGAACTCACAGAGATCGTGAATGGTGCCGAGCAGGTCAACAACATGTAAAAGAGGCGTAAGGAAATGGCAGCAGGAAAAGTAGTACAGATAATTGGACCGGTTATTGACTGCGAGTTTGACAAGAGCGAACTCCCCAAGATCAACGACGGTGTCAGGATCATAAAGAACGTTGACGGCGTGACGAAGAGCGATGACGATGTTTTCGCTGAAGTCCTTCAGCAGCGCGGTAACGGAGTAGTCAGATGCGTATCCTTCAATGCCACTGAAGGCCTTATGAGAGGTCTTTCATGTGAGTCCCTCGGTTCTTCCATCATGGTACCGGTCGGAGAGAAGATAACGGGAAGACTGTTCAACGCTTTGGGACAGCCTGTAGATAACGGCGGTGCCATAGAAGCCGACGATTATTGGCCTATCCACAGGAAGGCTCCTTCATTTACCGAGCAGTATCCTACGGAGTCCGTGCTTGAGACCGGCATCAAGGTCATCGACCTTCTCGTTCCGTTCTCAAGAGGCGGTAAGATCGGTCTCTTCGGAGGCGCGGGTGTCGGAAAGACGGTCCTTATCCTTGAGCTTATCCGTAACATTGCCAGCGAGCACGGCGGTTATTCCGTTTTCACCGGTGTCGGCGAGCGTTCGCGTGAAGGTAATGACCTCTGGGGTGAGATGAAAGAATCCGGAGTTCTCGATAAGACTGTCATGGTATTCGGTCAGATGAACGAGACTTCAGGTGCAAGAATGAGAGCGCCTCTCACAGGTCTTACGATGGCTGAATACTTAAGAGACGAGAAGCACAAGGACGTGCTCTTGTTCATCGACAACATCTACAGATTCGTTCAGGCAGGCTCTGAGGTATCCGCTCTCCTCGGAAGGATCCCTTCCGCGGTAGGTTACCAGCCGACACTTGCAAACGAAGTCGGCGAACTCCAGGAGCGTATTACTTCAACCCGCAACGGTTCAATCACATCCATTCAGGCTGTTTATGTCCCTGCGGATGATATTACGGACCCTGCACCTGCCACGACATTCGCACATCTCGACGCTAACATCGTTCTCTCACGTTCAGTAGTTGAGCTCGGTATCTATCCTGCGGTCGATCCGCTCGAGTCATCTTCACGTATCCTCATGGAGGATATAGTCGGAAGTGAGCACTATCATGTTGCCCGTAAGGTACAGGAGATGCTCCAGCGCTATAAGGAACTTCAGGACATCATCGCCATCCTCGGCATGGAAGAACTGTCTGAAACAGACAGGCTTATGGTTGCCAGGGCAAGGAAAGTACAGAGATACCTTTCACAGCCTTTCTTCGTAACAGCGGATTCCACAGGCTTTGCTCCCAGATACGTGCCTATATCAGAGACGGTAAAGGCATTCGGAGAACTCATCTCCGGTTCGCTCGATCACATCCCTGAGCAGTGTTTCTTCATGAAGGGCGGACTTGATGATGTTATCCAGGCATATAAGGATATGACACCCTGATGGCTGAAAAAGAAGAAAACAAGATCAACCTGTTTGTTGTAACGCCTTACCAGTATTTTTACGAAGGTCCGGTTACTGTTGTGACCATTCCTTCCATAGACGGTGAGATCGGTATCATGGCAGGTCACTCGCCTTTGGTGTTTGCATTAAAGCCCGGAACCGTTACGGTAAGGGTTGACAATGAAGTAAAGCACTTTGTCGTGTCTGAAGGCTATGCAGAGGTCAACCGCGAGATGGTGCTTGTCGTATGCAACTCAGCAGAATGGCCCGAGAACATCAACATCAGATGGATATTCGAAGCTTATGAAGAAGCAAAGAAAGCGATTGAGGATGAGAAGATCTCCGGCGTTGCACAGGCTCATACTGAAGACAATAAGCATAAGCTCAGCAGGGCTCAGGCCAGGATGCATCTTATCAGTCTGTATGGCTCTGATGCTCAGAAGCAGCGACTTGAGCAATTGAAGGGAACATTAACCTGAAGGTGAAATCCAACTCGCCAACGGTTATCTTCTGACCGTCCCTGATCTCATATCTTGAATTCTCTTCGAGTCTTTTATCTTCAAGGTACAATGCGCCCGATGTTGAACACGGGCTTATGTAAAATGTATTCTGCATCATGTATATAACTGCGTGCAGGGAAGCGACGCTCTTATGCTTCAATACGATGTCTGACAGGAATACGTCTGAGCCTATTGTTGTCTTATCCAAGTAGATAGCATATTGTGAGCGGATTCCCGGAGTCTGTGATGTGAGGAACAATTGAGCCGCACAAGGGATTCCGTTCGCATTATTAATATCAGTATCCGAAAATAACACTCTGCTTCTTTCATCAGAACGCAAGGCTGACCGCTTGGAGTTATCTTTTTTGACGGACTGATACTTTATGAGCATGAGCCTTATCAGCATTGCAATCCCCAGTATCGAGAAAAGGATGCACGGGATGAATCCTGCAAGAATATAAGCCAAGACGGCAGTAATGAATGGTATGGCCACATATGCGGCATCACGGACAGAAAGCAGATCGCTGTTTGAATTCCCGTCACCGAGGTTATCTTCAATGTTTCTTTCGATGAGGTTTCCGCAGCACTCAAGATACATCTGCTCGTCGTTT
This sequence comes from Saccharofermentans sp., assembly GCA_024692105.1. The sequence continues at coordinate 9,226 of JAILMZ010000101.1, read as the reverse complement.
TCCCTGACACTGTAGATGAGTATCTGCTTTTCATCTTCACTTAAGACCCCGTCGAAAAACGGATCTGCCAATAACTCCTCCAGGCGCTCGTACCCCAAAGAAAATAATGAAAGTTGCGAAGCCGGCTGCCGTACAGGACAAAAGCAGATCCTGATATCATCTCCGGCGGGGTCTGTGAAGACATAATTCCGGTCCAGCACAACGGCTGCCGGACTTAGAAGATTGTTGATCCCCTCAGCGATTGAAGCCAGTAAAATACCCGTATTCTTCCTGCGGATCCTCAGATGATCCAGGTTCCGTTTTCCGAAGGCTGCAGTACTCTTTTGTTTATGGATATTGAATTCCGGAAGCGGGATGTAACCTGAAAAATCGAAACAGGCAGTTATCCCTCCGGGACCGTCATTGATGTAGCAGGGCAGGAATATTCCGCAATGGTTCCTGTCAATCATCTCACTCGCATATTCATATATATCTTCGCGTGAACCGATCTTTTCTATTGCGAAATAACCGAAAGGTCCTTTCCTGATATTCATTCGGGCAATCTCCTATATTTTGCTAGCTGAAAGCTGCCGTGATCTTGGAATCATCAAAGCAGAAGTCCATTACCTTATCGCCATAGCTGACGAGTCCCTGCCTAAACAAAAGGGCAAGAGATACCAACACTGCAATGATGATAACGATCTCAACTGTTCCCATACCTTTACGGGACTTCTTTTTGATAAATCTTGACATAGATAACCTCCTTTGCTCCGTTTATATTCCGAGTGAGATAATTGCCGGTGTCGTGGCGACGAGCAGAACACAAATGAAGTCCAGTGTCATCGGAAACAAAAGTGCCAGGGCCTCACGTTCCTGCTTCTTCCTTGCAGCATTCCTGCACAGATCCCAGCAGGACTGCGACTGTAACTGCAAAAGGTTGAGTACTTCCGAAGTCCCAAGCCGCCCATATCTAGCTACCAACAGGAGGGCGGCCTGAGCTTCGGGTATCTGGATCCTGAGAGAGAATTTCTCGACTGCGTCAGAAGCGGAGATACCGCTCAGCATCATTGCTCTCATATTCTTGATCTCGAGTGAAAGATTCTTGTTGTCGCCGAATGCTTTCGCACATATCTCTATCGCCTTTGGAAGTTGCATGCCGGCTTCGAGAAGAGTTGACATAAGGCACATGAACAGCGGTATATCCTGCATAAGGTCCTCTCGCTTCATCTGTGCTTCGTTCCTTGCATCCTGTATCGACAGAAGATAGACCGCGATGATAAAAATCAAGGCAAAGACCGGATTCTTTCCTGCAGAATACAGGATCGATGCAGAGAGAAGACCGGATGCTGAGCAGAGCATAAACTGCTTCTTGAGATACTGTTCATATGCAAGAGACGGATTAACCGACAGCTCGCTGAACAATTCGTGCCTTGCGGCGACAATGCCTGGAGGCAGTATCTTCATTATGAAAGTGCTCAATGGTCTTGAATCTCCGACTTTGATCGAATCGTCAAAGCCGATATTGATCTTGTTGTTTGTCTTACGGCCGGAATCGTGTGCCATGAACCTGAGAAGAAGGGACACGGCGATAATGCATATCCCGAAAGCACTAGCCAGCAGTAAAGAACCGGTTCTTGTGGTTCTTGCAAGCGCCATGTATTCCGGGCTCATGTTGTTAAGCGCGAGTGTGATGGCAAACGGCATTATGCACAGCATCACAGCCTCGGCATTCTTTCCGGCATTGGATGCCTGTATCTCGCTCTTGACCGCATTAAGTTCTGAAAGCATCTGACAGGCACTTCTGAGTATCGCCAGTGTGTTGTTCCCGATCTGCCCTGAGATAGCCAGTGCATGGAATACAGGCAGAGTCTCCGGAAAGTTCAACGATTCTGCAAATGATACGAGAGCTTTCTCGAGACCTGTGTGCATCTTAAGGTCGTTTTCCAGTTCGATCAAAGGTCTTATGAGGGGAGACCTTCTTCCGAAAGTGTTCTCAATGACCGGACGCACCAGGACCAATGATTTCTCGATGGAGTAACCGCTCGAAACACTGGTGCACAGCGCCTGCAGAACCACCAGCAGCTGCGTTCTCATATGCTCTCTGCTTCCTGCATAGAATTTCTTTATTACCGCAAACCAGGGAAAGAAACACAGCAGTATACATATTAGGATCCTTACCTGAACCGGTTCGATGAATAATCCGGACAGGTAGTAGATCAGGACTGCAAACAGAGGCAAAAGCCAAATCCTTTGAATTGCAAACCTGATGAATATCACTGATCCGGTCTGTTTATTCCCTGTACGACGCGATCTGTTTAAGTTCGGAAATATCGCATATGCGTTCAAGGCCTTTTCCTCCTTCGTTCCTGTATAGCGTCTTGATCCTGTATTCGTTCCCGTCAGGCGACAGGACAGAGCAGATCTCATCTATGTACCTTCTTCCTTCTCTGTTCCTTGTTATGTGAAGTATCACGTCTATTCCCATTGATATCTGTGCGACTACTGCCGCAAACGGCAGATTGGAGCCGGCCATAACCATGCCCGTGAGACGATCTAACATCTCGATGCATGAATTGGCATGGCCGGTGCACATCGAACCCGGGTGCCCCGTGTTCAGTGCATGCATCATATCTGCGCTCTCAGAGCCTCTGACTTCGCCTACGATGATCCTGTCCGGACGCATTCTTAGTGATGCCCTTATCATCTGTCCTATGTTCACTTCGCCACTCCCGTCCGGGCCCGGAAGCCTGGCTTCCATCCTTACGAGATTATCGATCCCCTGGAGATTAAGTTCTGCTGAATCCTCTATCGTGATGACGCGCTCGTCCGGTGGTATGAAAGATGACAGACAGTTCAGGAACGTGGTCTTTCCGCTGCCGGTACCGCCGCTCAAAAAGATTGTCTTGCGGTTCTTGACGCATGAAGACAGAAACCTCGCACCTTCCTCGCTGATGAAATCCTGTCTTATCAGACTCACTATGTCATGGGATATACCGGTAAACTTTCTTATGGTTACAGTCGTCTCCCTTGCGATAGGTGAGAGGACCGCGTTTGCCCTTGAACCGTCCGGGAGCCTTAAGTCGGAAATGGGATTAGCCTCGTTAAGAGGCCTGTTCCTGTTGGCAAAGAAACACGATATGACTGTCCTGAGAGTCTCTTCATCCTTGAACCTGATGTCTGACTTGTAGAGTCTGCCTCCGCGTTCATAGAAGATCTTGTCAGGACCGTTTACCATGATCTCTGTAACGGAAGGATCTTCCATAAGCGGTTCTATGACATCGAGCCTTCGAAGTGCATTGAATACACCGTTTGCCATCTCGCGCTTTTGTTCGAGGTTAAACTTGTAAAGACTTGCCTGGTCGCTTATGACATCTGCGATTATCTCTTTGAGCCTGTCATCAGACGGATCTGCTTCATCTCTTATCGCATTCAGGACATAGTAGGTCATCTTTTCCTTGATCTCGGAGATGTCACAATGCCTGTTCATAGATATCATCCTCTCCTGAAGAAATATCCTCGGCATAGCGGATAATCAGATTGCCTGATGTGAGACTTCTCTCGATGCCAGCAGTAAGTCCTTTTATGCCAAGACTTTCCTGCCCGATACGGGAAGGCAGCAACAGCAATACTTCATCAAAGTCAGACACGAGTTCTGTCAGCTCTCCGGTCTTGAACCCTTCGAAAACATCCAGCACGCTCGCGGAAGGAGAACTCTGCCTTGTAAGGCTTATGGAAGCTTCTGTTATCTTTTTGATCACAGGCAGACCGGCGTCATACACATCGTCTTCTCCCGAAGTTGCTCCGGGTGTCATGAAGCCGTTCTTGTCCATGCTGCAGAATGAGAGTATGTCTTCCGGCTTGAAATTCTTCTTTGATGCCAGCTGTAAAAGATTAGTCATTCCGCCGGGTCTGACACCTGAGGATTCAGGAGACGGAACTCTCATTTTTCCCATAAGATCCAGCCTTACGATGCAATCGGAAGTAAAGATCCTGTCTGCCGTCATTGTATCTATCAGTGCTTCGCGGTCCTGCATGTAAACGAAAGGAACCAACGCAACGGATATTCCGGTTGTTTTCATCGGATTTGCAGTCTTTCTCAAGACAGAGTTAAGTCCTAAGTCTTCTGCGATCTTACTGCAGTCTATGACACCGCTTCCGTCACACAGGGGAATGGCATCACGGAAGTCTCTCATATCAATATTACGGGGGTCATATATGATCTTTGTAAACTCAGAGAAGTTTACGCAGTCATATTGTCCCGGGCACTCGATCGCATTGACGATATAAGCATCGGGAAACATAGTCTCAAGTCTTGTCTTGAGAAGACTGAAGATATACTGATCTTTCTCGAATACCTTGATGGTGAAAGCCATATTGAACACCTCCGTTTTTTGTCTTGCCAATATTGTAGGCACGCAAAACGCCCGAAAAACCCGACAAAAACCGACAAAAACCGACAAATGGGGCAGGTATAACAATCAATATTAGATATTAAGAAATCTCGGCAATCTCTTTACATACGGCCGATTTACCGATAGAATCTGATTGCATAATTTTAAGTTCATTGCTTATCAAGAGTGGCTAGAGGGAACCGGCCCAGTGAAGCCCGGCAACCGCGGAAAGCAGCGGTGCCAAATCCGGCAGGGGAACCTGAAAGATGAGGAACGTTGATATAACTATTAACGGCCTTCTCCTTTGGGGAAGGTTTTTCTTTTCGAAAGAGCACTGAACGGAAAGGAAAGAAAATGAGAAACAGAAACGGCAAGTGGCTCTTTACGTCAGAGTCAGTAACAGAGGGGCATCCCGACAAGGTTTGCGATCAGGTATCTGATTCTATCCTGGATGCAATCCTGGCGCAGGATCCCAAGGCGAGAGTTGCATGTGAGACATGTGCAACTACAGGCATGGTCCTCGTAATGGGCGAGATCTCGACATCAGCATATGTTGATATTCCCTCGATCGTAAGAGACAGATTGGAGAAGATCGGCTATGATTCCAACAATGTCGGATTCGACTTTAAGTCCTGTGCAGTGCTTACTTCCATCGATGAGCAGTCTGCTGATATCGCCATGGGTGTAGACAAGTCCTATGAGGCTAAGAGAGGCGACGATTCCGAACTCGATACGGGTGCGGGTGACCAGGGTATGATGTTCGGTTACGCTAATGATGATACGCCCGAGCTTATGCCTATGCCGATTGCTCTTTCACACAGACTGTCCAAGAGACTGTCTGATGTAAGAAAGACAGGCGGAGCAGATTTCCTCAGACCTGACGGAAAGAGCCAGGTTACTGTCGAGTATGAGAACGACAAGGTCAAGAGAATAGATGCAGTCGTAATCTCCACACAGCACAGTGAAGAGATCTCTGAAGAAGAACTCGAGAAGTACGTAAAAGAGAATGTCATTGCTCCCGTAGTTCCCGCAGAGCTCATAGACGAGAACACTAAGATCTATGTAAATCCGACAGGCAGATTCGTCATCGGAGGTCCTGCAGGTGACTCCGGTCTTACCGGAAGAAAGATCATCGTTGATACATACGGCGGATTTGCACGTCACGGCGGCGGAGCATTCTCAGGCAAGGATCCCACGAAGGTAGACCGCAGCGCATCCTACATGATGAGATATGTTGCCAAGAATGTAGTTGCAGCAGGACTTGCACGCGAGTGTGAGGTCCAGGTCGCTTATGCGATCGGTGTTGCAAAGCCGGTGTCCGTATCCGTTGATACTTTCGGTACAGGCGTTATCTCCGACGAGAAGATCACTGAGATCGTTAACGATACATTCGATCTCAGACCGGCGGCAATCATCCGCGATCTCAATCTGAGACGTCCGATCTATGCGGATACTGCAAGCTACGGTCACTTCGGAAGACTCGATGTCGAGCTTCCCTGGGAGAAGACGGACAAAATTGAGACTTTGCGCTCAAAGGCCGGAATCTAAAGGTTTGTGAGACTTGGGGCTCCCTTCGGGGAGCCCTTTTCCTATTGTTATTTTTATGCTGTTTTGATAGTCTTTTGCCATGGGAAAAGATGAATCGACAGGCATGATAACAGGTCTTGATACTCAGGACATCGGTCAGACGGTAAGCGGCTCGGTAAAGGCCGTCAGGGTCTTCTGTCCGCGCACGGAAAAAGGCTTTGTATCGTTCCTTGCGGAGGGGAGTTTTGCCGTAGCGGGAACTTCTGCCGTGGATGTCGTGGAAGGCGGGATATACGAAGTGTCCGGCAAGGTTACGACTTGGAACGGCAGGCCTGAGATAAAGCTTGGTTCGATCAAGGTTGTAAGCGTCGATTCTGACAGGCAGGCTCTCACTGCATCTTTCCTTGAAGACAATCTCAAAGGCTGTGGTAAAGCCATATCTACCGCGCTTGCAGAACAGTTCGAAGACGATCTGCTTGAAGCATTGGAAAACGAACCTGAGCGCATAGCAGATTCCGTTAACGGAGTTTCGTTGGATCTTGCCATTTCGTTTGCAGACCAGGTTACACAGGAAAAAGAATTCTTCGAGAAGGGACTCAAGTTAAGGGTGATGGGTCTTTCACAGTCCCAGCTCAAACGCTGCATCAAATACGGATATGCCGATATAGAGAAGATCGAAGAGAACCCTTACATGCTTTTCTCCAGGCGTATTGCCGGTTTCGAGACGTGTGACAGGATCGCAGGTGAGAAAGAGACTGAGGGAGTGCTTACAGAGCGCCTGTCTGCGGCTTTCAGTTCTGCCGTAATGCGCCTTCATGAAAACACCAAGTCAACGTATCTTTTGCCCGATATATGCCGTAAAGAGACGCTTAAGCTCCTTCGAAGCGGTCCGGGGCCGGATATCACCGCGACGGTCTTTGAAGAACTGTTTGAGACCGCCGTTACCTTGGCGAACGATAATAAAGAAACGGCCGTCTACAGATTCGAGAATGACAAATGCGCCGGATGCGGCATCAACGATGAAGATGCACGCGTGAGTTCATATGTGTATTTCAAAGATGAGGTGACAATCAAGAGGAAAGTCACTGACATGACGAATGCCAGAACGGTCAAGCCTTCGAGAAGTGTTTCGGATGGTATCTTTGACAGACTGGCTCTTGCTTCAGGCATAATCCTTGACGATGTCCAAAAGGAAGCGCTGTATCTTTGCATGTATTCGAAGATATGCGTCATCACCGGAGGTCCCGGAACCGGAAAGACAACGATACTGGGGCTTTTGGCAGACTATTTCAAGGAGAAGAACATAACGGCGGTATATGCTGCACCTACCGGAAGAGCGGCGAAAAGGCTCTCGGAGAGCACCGGCTGCATTGCCACGACCATCCACAGACTTCTTGGAGCCGTCGTAAAGGACGATGATACCGAGGAGATGTTCTATGAACACACTTCGGACAGTCCGATAGATGCAAGGGTGGTGATTGTAGACGAGATGTCCATGGTCGATACGGACCTTTTTGCAAGCCTGATATCAAGTGTTGCTCCGGATTCTTCTCTGATACTGGTAGGTGACCCTGACCAGCTCCCGTCTGTCGGCTGCGGGAACGTTCTAATGGACCTGCTGTCTTGCAGGTCAATACCTTCTGTAAGGCTTACAAGTGTGCACCGTCATGACGAGGGCGGTTCGATCGCTTTGGGAAGCCGTATGATACTCGAGGGCAAGGCGCCGGAAGGTAATAGCAGCGATTTCGTTGTGATCAAGACTGATAACGATGACGAAGCCGTAAGCCGCCTTACGGATATCGTAAAAGATCTGGGAGAAAGCGACTGGATATGCCTGACACCGACCCGCAACGAGTCTTTGGTGCTTGGGACAGTCAGGCTTAATAAGATGATCCAGGAACTTCTCACGGGTGAAGAGACCAATTCCATTGCGCGCGGAAAAGATTCCCACTTCAGCATAGGCGACCGCGTCATGCAGACGAAGAACAACTATTCGCTCGAGTGGATCGACCCGGTCACCGGTGAAGTCAACAGATGGGTATTCAATGGTGAGATAGGCGTGGTAAAGGATTCTGATCCTATCCTGGGCACGATGGTCGTGGAATTTGATGACGGAAAGCGGGTCACATATACCAGGAAGACCATGGAAGACCTGGAACTCGCATACGCGGTTACCGTGCATAAAGCACAGGGCTGTGAGTTCGATACCTGCATTATCGTACTTGGGCAGATGAGTCCGCTTCTTTATCAGAGAAGGCTGCTTTACACGGCAGTCACAAGAGGAAAGAAGAAGGTCATCTTAATTGATTCGGATGATTGTTCGGCACACTTCCTTAAGAGCCGCAATACGGGCAAGAGGAATACTTCTCTGGGAGATCTTCTGCATCTGACTGACATTAAGCGGGAGAGAGGAAATGCTTAGCCGGTTCATCGGCTCGATCATTCCTCCGGTGTGCGACATCTGCGGCAGACTTGCCGATGCCGATGACAGGCTTGAAGGATATAAGAGCATCTATCAGAAGGTGTACAAGGCAACTTCGTCTCTTCATGTATGCGGGAAATGCCTGTCGTTGTTATGCCCTAACGAAACTGATAAAAGATGGTTTCTCTGTCTTTCTGAGCCTTATGAAACAGATCCCGTACCCGGTCAGAGGCTTTATATGCCTTTCCCGTATGAAGGATCTGCAAGCAGGATGGTCCCGGCTTTCAAATTCAGAGACAAGAAGGAACTTGCAAGGCTTGCAGGGATGATCACAGGTGCCTTGATGGCAGAAGACGGAATTGTTGCCGATATCGTTATCCCGGTGCCGCTTGCTAAGGAAAGACTCAAAGAAAGAGGCTATAACCAGGCGGCGGAGATCGCCTGCCCGCTGGCTTCGATGCTGGATATAGTCTATGCGAATGATGCTCTTATTAGGTCCAGGGCTACAACGCGTCAGAGCGATCTTAAGTCGGGTACGGACAGATACGATAACGTCCATCGCGCCTTTTCTGTCAGTGATAACTGGGATATCGAGGGTTTGAGGGTGATCCTGGTCGATGATGTATGTACGACGGGTTTCACTTTGCATGAGGCAGCCATTGCGTTATATGAAGCAGGCGCAGATAAGGTTTTGTGCGTGGCATTTGCGGGCAACCGCCTTGTCAAGAATGCCGAGCCGTACTAATCAATGTTGGAATATCAGGCGTTTTATTTTATAATATAAGCATCCTGAGATGAGTGTTCTCTATATTGGACCTACATGACGTAATATGGAGCTTGGACCGTTTGGTGGAAATCAGGCCTTGTAAGTTGGAAGATTGAAGTCAGGCGCAGAGCACCGCCCTGG
>JAILMZ010000129.1 GCA_024692105.1 Saccharofermentans sp. | reverse complement strand
CGTTTGAGTCGAAGGCACTTTCTTGCTATAAAGAAGACAATCCGAAACAGACATTGGATAGTTTACATGCTCTTTTGGAGGATTTTAAAGATTATAAAGAATCCAATATTCTTATAAATCCTAATTCCAAATAGAGGACTGATGTAAGCCAAAAGGCTTGGTAAGTATCAAATTCGTGAAACATATAGAGTGAGTTCATCCGTGAGTTCAAAACGAGTTCACTAGAGCTGTAAAACACATGCAAATGAGTTCATTAGGTACAAAACTTGTACTATAAATGCCGTAAAACAAAGCATTTTCAAATGGGGCCAAGATAAAAGCGAACGAACTCGAATAATAGCTGGTGGCTTTTTATCTGAGCAGGAAACGCTTAGAAGCATTATTTAAAGTTCTTTAAGCATTGTCGGTTTTACACGCCCCATTTTTAAAATAATAAGATACTTCTAAATTATAATATATTCACTTGTTTATTCCTGTGCTATAATCGTATATCATAAATTATATTTTATCCGGGAGGATGGAACATGGCTAAGACTGACATTACTTTTGAGATCGTTGAGACTATCGGTGTACTCAAAGAGAACAAGTCCGGTTGGCAGCGCGAAGTTAACATCATCAAGTGGAACAACGGCAAGCCTAAGCTCGACATTCGTGACTGGGGCCCGGATCACCAGAAGGTTGGTAAGGGTATCTCTCTTGACTACGAAGAGTACAGCATGCTCAAGACTTTCTTTGACGAAGGAGATTTCTCCAAGCTGGATGTCTGATGTATGAGATCTGAAGAACGTTCAGGTATTGTCTTTATTATTATGCTTTTATTGTGGGGGACTCTGGCAGCAGAGCCCTTCCACATTTTAGCGGGTTATTTTTATAAGGGATTATTGACTGTCGGAGGCGTTCTGAAGCTTCCGGATATCGCCGTATCCCTTATCGTTGTTTTTGTCTTTACCGTCTGCACGGTATTCCTTCAGCGGATTGCTAAGTCGGAGGCGGCTCCGTTCATTCCCGGAATAATCGCGGTTACGACTCTGGTGGGATTTATCGCAAGGACGGCATTTCATCTCCAGGTGGATGTCGGCAGAGCGGCAGCGCTCATCATCCCCGTCGTTATCCTCGCAGTGCTCTATCTTTTCAGGCTTAAGACAGTGCTTATCTGGATCGCCGAAGTGTACATCTTCAGCCTCCCGATAGCGCTCGTTACCGCAACGCTGTTCGAACCCATTGCAAGGCTCGGTGATACAGTGCGCAAGATCCTTTACATAACAAGGTATAACGAGATGGATGTCGTAACGCCTTTTGACGGACTGGCAGGCATTCCCGGGATTGCTTGGGGCGTGTTCTTTACCGTGCTTGCGGTACTGCCGGTGATCTTTTTCGCGACACAGAAGAAGAAGGAGGGTGCACTGTGGATCAGATAAGCCTTTTCGACATAGAAGACAGCTTGAAGCAGGAGTACCTGGATCTTGTTAAGACCTTGAACTACCACGCTGAGCGTTACTACAACCAGGATGAGCCCGAGATATCGGATTTTGAATATGACCAGCTGAACAACAAACTTAAGCAGATAGAGAAGGATCATCCGGACTGGGTGGTTCCCGAGTCGCCTTCGAAGAGGGTCGGCTGGAAGGCGGAAAAGGGCGTGCTCGTTAAGCACAACGTGCCCATGCTGTCCCTTCAGGACGTTTTCTCGAAGGAAGAAGTGGATGAGTTCGTAGAGTCCATGAAGAGGGATTTCGGCGACGAGGCGGAGTTCCTTGTAGAGACGAAGATAGACGGCCTGTCGATGGCCTTAAGATACGAAGAAGGCGACCTCAAGCTTGCAGTCACAAGAGGCGACGGCATCACCGAGGGCGAGGACGTCACGATGAATGCGAAGATGATCTCTGATGTCGTAAGAAAGCTCCCCGAGCCCGTTCCTTACATCGAGATCAGAGGCGAAGTGTACATGACGCGCGAGGCATTCGCGAAGGTCAACGAGAAGGCGGAAGAGGACGGCAAGAAGACTTTTGCCAACCCTCGAAACTGCGCTGCAGGCACGCTCCGCCAGACGGACACGAGGATCACGAGAGACCGCGGTCTGTCACTGTTCATTTTTAACGTGCAGGAGACGAAGGGCGTTACCTTCAAGACGCACCTCGAAGGCTACGAATACCTGAAGCGCAACGGCGTTAAGGTTATCGAGAAGTATTATCTCTGCAAGACCGCGGAAGAGGTCTGGGACGCTATCCAGAAGATAGGCGAGGCAAGAGGCGAACTCGCGTATGACATTGACGGTGCGGTCGTAAAACTGAACAACCTGGCTGAACGCGAGAAGCTCGGCAGCACGATCAAGTTCCCGCACTGGGCGATCGCATATAAGTACCCGCCGGAAGAAAAGGAGACAAAACTCCTGTCGGTCGAAGTAAACACGGGAAGGACCGGAAGGGTAACGCCCGTAGCCGTCTTCGAACCGATCAATCTCTGCGGCACTATGGTATCGAGAGCGACTCTGCACAATCAGGATTTCATCACGCAGATGGGTCTCGGAATAGGCGATACGATCCTCGTATATAAGTCGGGCGAGATCATCCCGAAGGTAAAGGGCGTCATCGAGAGCAAGAGACCTGAAAACTGGCAGCCGTACATCATGCCGGATGTCTGTCCCGTGTGCGGACATCATCTCATCAAGGAAGCAGATGCGGCCGACCTTAAGTGCGTCAATCTATCCTGCCCTGCGACAGTTGCAGGAAGGATAATCAACTTCGTATCGCGCGACTGCATGGATGTCAAAGGGTTCGGCGACGAATACATTAGAAAGCTCGTCGAGCTCGGCTATCTCAAAGACATCGCAGACATCTACGCCCTCAAGGACATGCGCGACAAACTGATAGAAGAGAAGGTCTTAGGCCTTGAGAAGAACACGGACAAAATCCTGGATGCGATCGAAGCATCAAGGGTGTCTTCTCCTGCAGAGCGCGTGCTCGGTGGCCTGGGCGTACCGGGCGTAGGCAAGGCTACAGCCAAAGAACTCATAAGGACTTTCGGTTCGATAGACAATGTCGCTTCCGCTGAGATCGAAGCGCTCATAAACACTTCGGACATCGGCGAGATATCCGCGAATGCGATACATGATTTCTTCCGCGACGAAGGCAACGCGGCGCTTATCGCAAGGCTCAAGGCGGCAGGCGTCAAGTTCGAGAAAGAAGTCTCCGAGAATGCTTCCGACAAGCTCGCGGGATCCACGTTCTGCATCACGGGAACGCTTCCCGGCATGGGCAGGGACGAAGCAACAAAACTCATTGAGGACAACGGCGGCAAGGTAACATCTTCCGTCTCAAAAAAGACATCCTACCTTCTCATGGGAGAAGACGCAGGCTCAAAGGAACGCAAGGCAAGAGAACTCGGCGTGACCATTATCAGTCTCGAAGAGCTTCAGAAGATGCTGGAGGAGTGACATGGGTATCAAAGAAGAGAAAGTGCTTATAAGGCAGGAGATAAGATCAAGAAGATCCGCTCTTCCCGATGAGGTCCTGCTTAAGGTGGCAAAGGACATTCCCGACCTTCTGTTCTCGGTCGATGACCCTGATCTTAAGAGCAGGCTCGGTAATGCAAAAGTCATTGCCCTCTACCGTTCCTGCAAAGGTGAACTTCCCCTTGATGAACTTGCAAAACTGCTCATCAGGAAAGGGATAAAAGTGTGCTTCCCGAAGATCGAAAACGGTGAGATGAACTTCTACTATTGTCCTTCGCTTGAGGGTAAGTATTTCGTGTCAGGCGAATACGGTATAACAGAGCCTGCCCAAGGTCTTGAGAAGATCTTGCCTGAGGATATCGACATTGCCGTGGTTCCCGCGATTGCCTATAATGAAGAAGGTACGAGGCTCGGTCAGGGCGGAGGTTATTACGATAAGTATTTCGCGCAGACGAATGCGTATCTTATAGGTATCTGCTATGACTTCCAGATATGTTCCGAGCTTCCGGAAGAACCGCACGACCTTACGGTGGACATCCTTTTGCCGGTGATTACCGAAGACTATGAGGAGTAGATGATTTGAATTACTTCATTGCGAATCTGGCAGCGCATTTTGCAGTGGTGACGGTCTTTGTCATCCTTGCCTGCATATGCGCGAACCGCAACCGCAAGAACAAGACTAAGCATGTCGTGACGTATTTCTTTCCGGCGCTTTTTGCTGCTATAGCAATCTTCTTCGGGTGCCGTTATGCGGGCCCGAGACTGTTCGATATCGACAGCGTACTCAACGAGAAGTATTTCTCGCATTCGGGCACGGTTACGGAAGTATCCACATTCAAGAACTACTTTGAGATAGACGGCGAGCATTACTATATGAATCCGCTCAGGAACAATATCGAAGAAGGCGACGAGGTCAGGATCAGGTTCACCCCGTATGCCAAGTATGTTGTTGAAGTTACCGATCTTGGTGTTGAGACTGAAGAAGAACTCAAAGAAGCGGAACAGTAATACAAAGTCTCAATTATCGCCCAAAAGTCTCATATAAGGGGCGTTTTTCCGAAATCTCATCAAGTCATCCGCACAGGGCCTGCCCGGGGTTTTATACTCCCGGTATATGGGAGGTGCGTATGATGATGGAAAAATTAATGAGGAACGGAAGTTCTGAAGTCGAGATGAACATCGTTTGTTCTGACTTCAGCCTGCTCGAGAACATCAACGGGATGCTGTCTCACAACGGCGTTATAGGCGTAAGGGACGGAGAAGGGAAGATCCATTACATCATAGACGGAAGACGCGACAGACAGGGTGCTTCGCATACGGTCACATCGCTCGTGCCATCACCCGGCAGAGCGGATCACGAAGACTACTACGATGTCTGCGCCAAGAGCGTATTCCTTCAGTTCGGCATGAACTTCGCTCTTATCGGTACGGTCATACTGTACGATTCCATCAAGAGAACGATATTCGACGGCGAGACAATCCCGATCAACATGAAGTCGGTCTATATCGATGCTGCAGACCGCCTGCCGCTTACGTTTACGCAGATCGAAAGAGATGTCAGATATGCTCTCAAGCAAAGCGGTCTGTCAGAATGCGGGAGCAGGAGTGCGTACAGGACTCTTGTCACAGCCGTAAGGCGCAGGATCAATTCGGGCGGGGAGGAATAAAAACAGCCGATCCAAACGGACCGGCTGCAAGAACAATCTCAGATATATTAAGATTACTTCTTCTTACCCTTCTTCTTGTTAACGCTGTCCTTGAAAGCCTTACCAGCCTTGAATGTAGGAACTGTAGAAGCGGGAATCTTGATCGTCTCGTTCGTAGCGGGATTGCGACCCTTACGAGCTGCGAGCTTCTTTGTCTTGAATGTACCGAAACCAACAAGAACTACCTTGTCGCCTTTTGCGAGTGCGCCCTCGATGGAGTCGAGAGTAGCCTTCAGAGCTGCCTCAGAATCCTTCTTGGAGAGACCGGAACCAGCAGCGATTGCCTCAATAAGCTGTGACTTATTCATACGTTTTCCTCCTGTTAGCCGTTTTGGCTTGATTTGCAATTTCATTATTGCCGTAAACCCCTTGCTTGTCAAGGGATTTGGGGCTTTTCAAAGATGTTTTACACACCATTTTTTGCTTATTTTTAGTGTGTTTTGGAATAGTCTTGCTAAAGAATGACAAAACGGGTCTTATGGTGTATCCTAATTCGTGTTGAAATTAACCTATATCAATGATTTGGAGGAATATTATGGTAGTTACAAAAGACACTATTATCGGTGATGTTGTTAATGCTGATGAGGGTATCGCACCCATCCTCATGTCCGCAGGTCTTCACTGCCTCGGCTGCGCTATGGCTTCAGGCGAGACGATCGAAGAAGCTTGCATCGTTCACGGCATGGATTGCGACGCACTCGTAGAAGAGCTCAACAACTACCTCGCTACACTCGGCTGATAGCAGGAACGAAGTTCAAAGCAAAAGCCCGCGAGCGATCGCGGGCTTTATTACTGCTTCTCTTACTGATATTGGTATGCGAGCGGACTTCCGCACAAGCGAAGCGCGGAGGACTATAGCGAGCATACCGATATCAGTAAGTGGCATCCATGACAACTTCGAATTCCGTTCCTTTTCCGATGTCGCTCTTGACCGTGATCTCCGCGTTGTGGCGGTCGCAGATGAGCTTGACTATGGCAAGGCCGAGGCCGGTACCTTTGATGTTGATTCCGGAGTTCTTGGCACGGTAGAAACGGTCAAAGATCCTGCTCTGTTCTTCAGGCGGGATACCGATACCGTTATCCTTTACGCTCACGTGGATCTTCTGTTCGGTTATGGGAAGATCGGCACCGGTGCGCCATGCCTTTACAACGATGTTTGCCTCATCATTCGTATAGTTGATGGCATTGGATATGAGGTTCTCGAAGACTCTGGAGAACTTCTTCGGATCTGCCTTTACGATGAGAAGATCGTCTTCGGGGAGTTCGACCGAAAGGTGCTTGCCCGTACCGTCGAGATCGAGCGAATACATGATGACGAGCTCATCGAGCATCTCTGACATGGACAGGTCGGTGAACATGAATTCCGTATCGCTGGACTCCATCCTTGTGAGCTCGACTATGTCTGATACGATCCTTTCCATCTGCTCGGAACGCCTTACGATATTGGTCAGATAAGTGCGGCGCTGCTCTTCGTCCATCCCTTCCGATGTGAGCATGAGTTCGGAGTAACCTCTTATTGCCGTGATAGGAGTACGGAGGTCGTGCGAAACATTGGACAGGACATTCTTACGCGCCTGCTCGCCTTCCAAGAGCTTCTTGTTGGTATCGACCAGGTCTCTGTTGATCTCGCTGATGTATCTGGTCTTTTCCTGGATCTGACGTCTGAGCGTCTCGGAGCTTCGTCTCAGCTCACGCTGCTGTCTCACGAAAGTGACGATAAAGCCGACTTCCGCAAGAATAACCGCCGCCACTGCGATACTGATGTATGCGGGGAAGCCTCCGAAATCCGACTTGCCTGCGACGATGGACAGGTCGATAAGGTAGATGAAGAAGCTGTAGTACAGCGAGATCATCATCCAGCCTGTCATGTTGTTCGAATAGAAGAGCAGGCACTTTAAGACCATTATGAGCATGATGACGATACTGTAGACGAGCGCGATCATGTTGGGAGTCATCTGTCCGAAGAAGAAGTAGCTTACCACATGCAGAGTGAGTATGGCCAGACCGCCGAGATAGATGAGGTGCCTGTCATATTTGAGCCAGCGGTTCTTCTTTACTGAAGGGGAATCGTCGTTGAGCACAGAACAGATCGCATATGCGGCGATACTGTTGTACAGGCACAGACAGAACATAAGATCCAGTCTGACATGAGAACTCAAGGATATGAACCTGTAGTCTGCCAGATAGTAGAGCAGTATGCCCGTGAAGTTCGATGCGAAGAGTACTATCAGTTTGCGCAGACGTTTCGAGCTCAGGATGAAGAACGCACCGGCGATCAACGACAGGACGAAGAGGACCAAGACTATGGCAAGGTGGCTGGCCGTGAGAGCTATTCTCTGGTCGGTTGCCGTGGAGTTCTCGATGGTGGGGATCGATACGATGCCCGGGTTGAGGACCTTGTCATAGCAGTAGACTACGATCGTAATATCGAGCTTGCCGTTATCGGGGGCGAGCAGGCAGTAATCCGAGAAAGCCCTGTTGTTCAGGAAGGCACCGGAAGCTTTGCCGATCGTTCCGGAATAGATGCCGTTGTAGTAGACCTTGGCATATCCGTTGATGTCCTTGAACGAGAAGTATACGAACTTCAGATTGGCGGGGCAGTCGAAGTGTGCCATGTATACGCCTGAGATGGCGCTTTCGCCGTCAATGTCGTTGGTTATGTAGCAGAAGTCGTCCTGACGGTTGTGCCATGCGTACTGGTTGTCGTAGTCGTACCATCCGCCGTCACCCGTGTGAATGCTGATGTTCTCGACGTATGTGTAATCCTGATAGGTTTTCAGGGTAAGACGGCCTGAAGCGACATCGTCTTCAGTCGCATTCGGTACGAATACCCATCCGTCGTTGCAGTAGTATGTGCAGCTGTCCAGGGAGGACAGGTCACCGCCCAGGTTATAGATTCCGTTATCATCTAAGACGGGTGTCTTGTTGGATGCCGAAGAATAGAACTGGCTTATGAGAAGGAAAGTGAACATGACCAGGACGAATCCCAGGAATACAGACAGTCCGGCTACCGTAGTCTTACTGCTCTGATTCTGAACCTTCTGCTTGTTAATGTTCTTCTTGGACGCTGCCATGTGTTGTTCCTTAACCTAAAATGCCCCGGCTGTCCGGGGCATTCGTCTGGCGTTATTACATTGATATCAATACTGAGTAGTCATGCTGTTCTTGACCGGGGGATATGCAAATGAATATCCGATACCCCACTCTGTCTTGATGAAAGTGATCTCGGGTGCGATCTTCTCCATCTTCTTTCTGAGGTAGGAGATGTTGACCATTACGAGGTGGTTGTCGCACGGAGAATCGTCACCCCAAACGTGAGAATAGATCCTTGTGAAAGGAACGATAACGTTAGGTGTCTCTGCAAGGAGACAGAGGATATCGAATTCACGGTTGGTAAGGTGCAGAGGCTTATTCTTGAGCATGACCTCACGTGTTCTGATATTGATGGAAAGAGGCGGATACTCGATGAGGAATCCTTCACTCTTCATATTGCGCTTAATGTGTACATTGATACGCAGTGAGAGCTCGGGGAGAGAATAGGGCTTTGTGACATAGTCGTCAGCACCTACGTTGAATCCCTTGATGACGTCCTCTTGTTGATCCTTAGCCGTGAGGAAGATCATGGGGGCATCAGTGAACTCCTTTATCTTGGGTGCGAGATCGAAAGCACTTCCGTCAGGGAGCATAACGTCGAGTACAAGGCACGCGAAATTGTGCACCTGAGCCTTAGCCAGTGCCTCGCTGCATGTAGTTGCTGTTACTACCTCGTAACCTTCACCGATGAGAAAGTCGCGGTTAAGCGTCAAGATGTCGTTGTCGTCATCTACGAGAAGTATCTTGTGCTTTGCCATATGTATACCTCCTTATGTGGTATATATAATATAGTGATTCATTAGACATTATTTTTCCGCTTATATTATAAACAGTTTTTTAGCATATTAAAAGTGGCATTTTTTGAGCGGATCCGGGCAAAAACAGAAAATATGTTCGGTTTTGTGCTATAATCCTTTTATGCAGAGGATCATCTTCCATATTGACCAGAATTGCTACTTCGCTTCGGTGGAGATGATAGCGCATCCCGAGTGCAGGGATGTGCCTATGGCTGTCGCGGGCGATGTGGAAGCAAGGCACGGGATAATCCTGGCAAAGAACGAACTCGCAAAGAAGGCAGGGGTCAAGACCGCCGAGGCGATCTGGCAGGCGAAGACCAAATGCCCCGATCTTGTCTGTCTTCCCGCGCACTACGAGAGGTACGAGTTCTACTCGAACCGCCTGCGCGAGATGTTCGCGGAGTACACTGACAAGGTGGAGCCTTTCGGGCTCGATGAGTGCTGGCTGGACATGACGGGCGTCGCGAAGGATTACGAAGATGCCGAGAGGATAGCTCTGGAGATAAGAACAAGAGTCAAGGAAGAGTTCCGGCTCACATGTTCTATAGGAATCAGTTTTAATAAGATCTTTGCCAAGCTCGGCAGCGATTACAAAAAGCCGGATGCGACGACGGTGTTCCGCGATACGGACTGGAAAGAGAAGATATGGCCGCTCGATGCATCTGAGCTCCTTTTCGTCGGAAGGTCGACGGAAGCGAGGCTTAAGAAGATCAACGTCATTACGATAGGCGACCTCGCAAAGATAGACTACGACTATATCGTAAGTTACCTGGGCAAGCAGGGCGAGATGCTCTGGAACTATGCGAACGGGCTTGATAATGCGCCCGTCATGCCGGTCGGGTATCAGCGCGAGATAAAGTCGGTAGGCAATTCCACCACGACAAGCAGCGACATGACATCGGAATCGGCGGTCGAGAAGACGATGCACGGTCTGGCGGCAGGCGTCGCAAGCAGGCTCAGAAAGCACGGCCTCAAGGGCACCGTAATCCAGATACACATAAGGGACAGGGACCTTAATATTTCCGAGCACCAGCGCCAGCTTTATGAACCTACCGACAGCGAGCGCGTGATATACGAGAATGCGATGGAATTGTTCAGGGAGTCGTATGACTGGCATACCGGCATAAGGAGCATCGGTGTAAGATGTGCGAAGGTAGTGGGCAGCGACGAGGCGGTCCAGCTGTCTATGTTCTCGGAAAACACACAGCGTGAGAAAGACGAGAAACTCGGGAAAGTGATAGACTTGATCAATATGAGGTACGGCCCCGGAGTCATCAAGACTGCGGCTGAAGCGGGAGGAGAACGCGAGAAGGCATCGCACGATCCTTTCCACCCTGAGGAGGATGAGTTCCTTTGATATTTGCCAACGATTACTACAAGAGCAGGTTCGGACACAAGATGTACAAGGCTTCGATAAGCCTTGATGTTACCTGCCCCAACAGGGACGGGAGCAAGGGCAAAGGCGGATGCATCTTCTGTTCCGCAGGAGGCTCGGGAGAGTTCTCGGAGGCTCCCGGCGATGTCGCCGCGCAGATCGATTCTGCGATAGAACGCGTAAAACGCAAGGCTGGAGAGGGAGCGGGATACATCGCGTACTTCCAGAGTTTTACCAACACATACTGCAAGCCTGAATATCTGGACAGCGTGCTTGCCGCGGCATCTGAGCATCCTGCGGTCGAAGCACTGTCGGTCGCGACCAGGCCCGACTGCCTGCCGGAAGAGATACTTGATGTGATTGGCAGATACGCAAAAAAGATCCCCGTGTTCGTCGAACTCGGACTTCAGACTTCAAGCGACAGGACCGCAGAGAAGATCAACAGATGCTATAAGACGGAAGAGTATAAGGCTGCCGTGAGTGCGCTTCATGCTGCCGGCGCGAATGTCATCACGCATATCATTTTCGGGCTCCCGGAAGAGACGGAAGAGGACATGATGGATACCGTCAGATATGCAGTCTCCTGCGGTACGGACGGAGTCAAGTTCACCTGCCTGTATGTGCTTAAGAACACACCGTTAGAGCAGCTCTGGCGTGACGGCAAAGTTGAAGTCTTGGAGCAAAAAGAGTATTTTGAAATTGTCGCAAGAGCGCTCGCAATGCTGCCGGAAGAGACAGTGGTGCACAGGCTCACAGGTGACGGTCCGAAGAGTCTTCTGCTTGCGCCCATGTGGACGGCAGACAAGAGACAGGTTGTGAATTACATCAACCGGAGGTTCAAGAGATGAAGGCGTACATGAAGGAGACGATGAGTCAGATCCGCAAGTACATCGACGAAGAGATGAAGGATGCACCGGAAGAGCGCACCAGGAAGGTACTTGCCGAGTTCGAGACGAAGATCTCTTATTTTCAGCACGAGAGACTGATACACCTTATTGTGACGTTCTTCTTTGCACTGTTCCTTCTGATAGAGATATGCGCACTGTTCATGCTGCCGTACAGTTACGCGCTCATAAGCGGCGTGCTCGTCTTATTGTTCCTCGTGCTCACGGTCGCATACGTGTTCCACTACTACTTCCTCGAGAACTCGGTGCAGCAGATGTATAAGATGAGAGACGAGATAACAAGATTCCTCTCACCGGACGTTAAAGTCTGAACTTTAAGCCTTTACGGCATTTCTCTCCTGGAACGCATTCAGCTCGAAATCAGGCATGGCAGCAAAAGACTGCTCGTATACCTGTGACGAGAATTCCACGAAAGTATTGTAATCACCTATATCCGTAGTAAAGAGGAGCTTGACGGGGATACCGCGGCCCTCGGAACTGCCGGTGGATACGAGGCATGAATATTCTTCCCTGATGTGACCGCTGGCCTTGAAGCACTCGGTCAGATACATGCGGTAGAGCGAGAGGTTTGTAACACCGCCGAGATCGTCGCCGTCTTCGAACTTGTCTGCAAGTTCCTTGTGGCGAGCGATCATCATCGAAGCTTCCCTTGCAGTCAGCGACCTTACGGAAGTCGTGTCGATGTGGAGCATTCCCTTGAACTGTCTCTTCTCGCCGGTGATAGCCTGGCGGTAATTCGTGAAGGGCTCTGACAGGAAAGAGTATGCGGGAACTACGCTTACGGTGTTGTCGAACTCAGTTACCCTTACGGAGATGAGCGAGATGTCCGTGATGGAGCCTTCGACGTCCATGGAAGGCATCGTAACCCAGTCGCCGATGCGCAGAAGGTCATCCGCTGTTATCTGGATGCCTGCGACAAAGCCGAGGAGCGCATCCTTGAATACGATGGCAAGGATCGCCGCAAACGCCGAGATGCCTGAGATCAGGACGAGCGGGTTCTGGCCGATTATTACGGATACCGCGATGGTGCCGAAAACAACATAAATGAAGATCTTAGCAACCTGCAATATACCCTTGATGGAATGTTTCTTCGCGACGGGGCGCTCTGCATACACGTCGCCGAAAACATCTATCGCGGATAGGATAAGGATCACGATCATGACCATCATCGCATAGTTGGATACCGTCTCGACGATCTTCGCACCGGAGAACATTCCAGGGGAGAGCATGTGCGCTCCGTAGAAGAAGATCAGGAAAGCGGTCTTGCCTGCGAACTTGCGTTTCTTTGCAAACTTGAAGGCATCCCTTACCGTGGCAAGATGTCCCTTCTTTGCGATCGCGCCGAAAACAAGAGACAGCACGAGCTTTACGATGAAAGCGGCGAGTCCGCAGATGGCAAGCAGTACAACAACGCAGAGCAGATGTACGAGCGTGGTATCACCAAGTGCGCCTATCAGGAGTTCTTCGATCTTTATAAACATCTTCGGTGCCCTCTCTTGTAATGAAATTTCCATAATTATAGCAAATGATAATATTGTATAATTAGTGAGTTGAATTAAGGGAGGCAAGAGCATTGAGCGATCTTTGGCAATACATAATAGTTTTCTTTATATCGATGGTTCCTTTGATCGAGCTCAGAGGCTCTGTTATTTATGCAGCCGGCGTCGGACTTAATCCGTTCATCGCGCTCGGTATCGCAGTGCTCGGCAACATGCTTCCCGTTCCCATCATCTATCTGTTCGCAAGAAGGGTACTCGTCTGGGGTAAGGATAAGAAGTTCATCGGCAAGTTCTTTACCTGGTGCTACGAGAAAGGCGAGAAGGGCGGAAAGAAACTTACGGCCAAGGCAGGAAGAGGCGTTTTCGTGGCGCTGCTCCTCTTTGTAGGCATTCCGCTTCCCGGCACGGGCGCATGGACCGGAACCCTTGCGGCATCCTTCCTGGACTTCGGATTTAAGAAGAGCACGATCGCTGTTCTGTTGGGCGTTTTGCTTGCCGGAGTAATCATGACGGTGGGATCGCTCCTTGCGGTCATGGGCGTCACTTCTATCTTCCAGTTTTTCTGATTTTGTGAAGAAATTACAAACAGGGTATTAAAATACCCCTATATTTTGCTGGGTTATTGACAAATTGCACAATCAAATGATTTTCATTTGGTGATTCATGTCAGTTGTATTACAGAATTCCCGATAGTACTATTAAGCTAGCTCCAAGGAATACGGAAACAATAGTTACCGGTTCCTAGGCAGACCGCCCGAAGTGATATCGAGTTGGTATAGGGAAGAACCAGAATCTTGCATTAGGATTTATGGCGAAGCCGAAGAAACGAACCGGAGGGGTAGACCGAAGGGGGACACGAAGCCTGAGATAGACGACTGAGGGAAGACGAGCTGGCGATTGAAGGTACGAAGGTATACAAGTCGCAGGTTGTAACAATTAGTTGATTCGGTTTCGGATCCGCGAGCGGGTGAGATGTCACCGTCGACAGGAAAGAATCGAGGCCGCAACAGATGTTACACCGGTTCGTGCAAACCGAGTAGCCGATACAAATGCTACCGGGACGTGAAGCCTAACTCGTGATGAGAATGGCAGAGCGAGTTGACCCGTTAGCGGTAACGTCCGGCGAAGGGAGATACGAGTTGCACGGTGTGGTTGATAGTTGCAGCAGTCAGTTAATTGAGGCAACGCCACATAAATGCTCGGGTTGGATGAGAAAGGGCCTGGCAGGTTGGTAGCGACAAATTTGGATTTGGTTCGTTGGAGCGGAAGTTGGATCTCGTTGTTCAGTGGCAACGGGATCCTTCTTTTTTTGTGATTTCGCGGCTACAAAGGATATTACTGCTTCTTGATCTGAGCGATATAAGGCAGATTGCGCCCGATCTCATCTCTGTCCATGCCGTAGCCGGCGAGCCACTGGTCGTTGATCTCAAAGCCGGTGTATTTGACGGGGATGGTCATCAGTATCCTGTCCGGATTGACGAGCATCGAGCAGAGAGTGATGTCCTTGGGCTTCTTCATCTCAAGATTCTGGATGATGTACGCGGTCGTAAGTCCCGTGCGGATGACGTCTTCCACTACGAGGACGTGCTTATCGGTGATGTCCATCTCGATGTCCTTGATGATGCGTACGACACCGGTCTTGGATGTTGTATCCGGGATGTTGGTGAAACCGACTATGTCGACCTTGATGGGGAGGTCGATCGCGCGGGTGAGATCGGAAAGGAAGTACAGCGAGCCGCGGATGACGCCGACTACAACGAGTTCCTCGCCTTCGTAATCTTTTGTAATCTGCGCGCCGAGTTCGGCCACGCGCTTACGGATCGTCTCTTCGTCATATACAATGTGCTCTACGCCGAGCACTTCGTCGATCTTGCCCATATCAGTTTGCCTCGCTGTCCTCGCCGCCGAAAAGCTTCAGCCTGTCGACGAGCTCCTGGAAATCTTTCTTATATACTATTCTGATGTTCGTGCCCGGGTAGAACTCGCGCACGAGACGCATCTTCTTGTTTTTCTTGGTGACATACTTCTGGTCCATTGTCGTAAGTTCAAGGTAGAGGTTGAACTTGGGCAGGTAGAAGTCAGGCGAGATCGCCATGGTCACATTGCCCTCGGCATCCCACTCGACGGGGAAAGTCTTGGGTTCGTAGAGCCACTCGATGTTGTACATGTCGAGGATTCTGGCAAACTCCTCTTCGGTGTCGTTCTTGAAAACGGCAGTCCTTGTCTGGTGGTCCATCGTGCCTGAAGACAGGTTCTCTGCCGCGAGCTTGGCCTTGAGGTCATGCTTGCGGGACAGTTCTAAGATAGCATCGACGCACTCGTCCACCGAAAGCCTGTCCGTATTGAGGATAAGGTCGTAAAGCTCGGGCGAGGTCACGTCCTTCCCGAAAAGCGTCATCACGAACCTCTTGTGCTTGCGGTCACCTATGGTAAGCACTTCGTCTGCTTCGGTATCTGTTATGCGGTACTTGCGCATTATCGTCTTGGAACGCGTGGACTCGCTGGCGGTAACGCGGACGTGGATAGCACCGGGATGGCCGTTTAGGATGACACAGCCGCCGAGGCCCAATACGACGAGGTCTTTGTTATCGTTCATGGAGGCAAGGGTACGGATGCGCTCTACGAGGATGTCCGCGTAAGTGCGCTGGCTGCCGGGGAGGGGCGTAAGGAAAAACTTCGCGCTCTCGTTAAGGCGGTCTAATGTACCGGGATTGATGTCGCCGTAGAAATTGTCGAGGGCATACGTTCTAGAGATGACTCCGGTCCCCAGGCGCGCTGCAAGGCTGGCGGCTATGTCCTCACCGAGGCTGCCATTCTGCCTTGAGATGGTAATTATCGCCATAGGGTATCCTCCGGAATTCGTATAGTTTAATTATACCTTATTAAGCGACTTGTGGATTATTGTTGACATTGAGTTTTGAATTAGTTATAATCGTGCGTGCTTGAAGCAATGCCATCTTAGCTCAGTTGGTAGAGCAGCTGATTTGTAATCAGCAGGTCGTGGGTTCGAGTCCCACAAATGGCTCCAAAGCTTAAACCCTTGAAAGTTAAGGCTTTCAAGGGTTTTTCTTTTGCCTAAAAAACCTCCAAAAATGGCCCGAAATTGCAAAAAGTGTAGCCAAAGTGTAGCCATTTTCAAAAAAACGCGTTTTATGCGGGTTTTAAAACCATATAAAAACATAGGTTTTGAGAAATAACTATCATTGTCGCTTCGTGGCAAAAAAGAATCAAAACGCTGTCTTGTCATTCAACAAATGTTGCGAAATAGTATCTTTTCAACAAGTAC
>JAILMZ010000114.1 GCA_024692105.1 Saccharofermentans sp. | reverse complement strand
TGAGGGTGCTTGGAAGTTCTGGGCCAGATCTGGTATGCGCCTGCGATATATACGGGGACCATGGGAACGTTTGCCTTGATGGCGAGATATGCCGCACCGTCCTTCATCTCTGCGAGCTTGCCTGTGTGTGATCTTGTGCCTTCAGGGAATACGAAACAGATGTTGCCCTTCTCGATCTCCTTCTTGGCCTTGATGAGACCTCTTACGGGGTTGCCGTAACGGTCGACCGCGATGCCTCTGCCGACTCTCATGATGAGGCGGCCCAGGCTGCCGTGGTTGGTCTCGAGGTCAGAAGCCGCGAGGCAGCACATCCACTTGAAATGTCCTTTCGGCAGATAGTCAATGATGAGAACGCCGTCCGGATAACTCTGGTGGTTCGAAGCTACTACGTAGGGGTTGTTGGAAGGAAAGTTCTCCTTGCCGATACACTTCATGTCACACAGCAAATGCGTAAGGAACAGGAAGCCGTTCTTGGCGCAAACATCCCAGAATCCTCTCTTGGTGGGATACTTCTCATCAAGATGCTTATGGTGATCTGCGCGGGATGTCTTGTTCTCCGGAGCAGCAGGTGCGGACTCCGGGTTCTGCTTTATACTCTCGGTATCGTTTCCTTCGGGCATGCAAACACCTCTTAATAGTATTAACTTGTCTAATATACCCCAATAACCGGTTATTTGCGAATAGTGCAAATGCACTTTATTTATATTAGTAATTGCACTTTTATTGTAAAATATTCGGCAAGTATGTTATATTTGCTATTGCGCCTGCAGATGATTCATGCGCGCATGGAGGATAATTATGACCCCTGTTACGGGTACCGCTATATTTGAAGCAGAGAAGTTTACTGATATCAAGGATCTTGTCATCAAGACCTGCGATAAGTTCCCTGAATCGGATGCTTTCATATTCAGGAGATCTCCCAAGCAGAGTGAGGTCCACCGCACATTCTACGAATACGGACAGGACATCAAGGGTCTTGCCACATACATCATTAACAGCGATTATGCAGGCGGAAGGCTTGCCGTCGTAGGCGAGAATGCTTACGAATGGTTTGTCTCCTACAATGCGATCCTCTCATCTTCGGCTGTCGGCGTTCCTCTCGACAGGATGCTCCCCGAAGACGAGCTCATCCAGCTGCTCATAAGATCCAAGAGCCGCGTTATCTTCTATCACCACAAGCACCACAAGATGATGCTCGACATCGCAGCGAAAATCGACTCCGGCGAACTCGACCTCACCTTAGAGAAGTTCGTCATCTTCTACAAGGACGGCCTTACGGGCAAGAATCCTGAAGATACCTGGCCCGAGAGTGACGACAGATTCTCCGATATCTATGACTGGATAGCAGAGGGCATCAGGCTCAGGGAAGCAGGCGACACAAAGTTCGAAGAGACCCCGATCGATGCAAATGAAGCAAAGATAATCCTGTTTACGTCAGGAACGACATCCATGAGCAAGGGTGTACTCCTGTCGCACAACAATATTTGTTCCAATGTCTATTCGATCGCGCAGACACTCGATGTAAGGAAGACCGACAGGGCGTTCTCGATCCTGCCGCTGCACCATACTTTCGAGAATACGTGCGACTTCTTCATCCTGTCGTGCGGTGCATGTATCTGCCTGTGCGACGGCCTCAGATATATCGTAAAGAATATGGAGGAGTGGAAACCAACGGTATGTATCTCGGTCCCGCTGCTCTTTGAGAATATCTACTCCAAGATCGAAGACGGTATCAAGGCTTCCGGCAAGGAGAAGATCATAGCAGTTGCAAGGCCCGTTACGAGGTTCCTCAGGCACTGCGGTCTCGATGTCAGGAAGAATGTCTTCAAGGAGATCCTGGATAAGCTCGGCGGCAACTTCCGTATGATAGTCATCGGAGGCGCCGGCATAGACAAGAAGTATATAGATGCTTTCACTGACTTTGGTCTTCAGTTCTATATGGGTTACGGTCTTACCGAGACTGCGCCCGTTATCTCGGTCAACAGCGAGCTCTGCGATGTCCACGGTTCCGTCGGACGTCCGCTCCCGGGAGTTACGGTCACCATCGATGCCGAGGGCAGAGGTCCCAAGGCTGTAGGCGAGATCCTCACCAAGTCCGACTGCGTCATGCTCGGCTACTACGAGAATGAGGAAGCTACGAAGGAAGCGATCGATTCTGACGGCTGGTTCCACACGGGTGACATGGGCTATATCGACAAGAAAGGCACGATCCACATCACGGGCCGCGTTAAGTCCATGATCGTTCTCACGAACGGTAAGAAAGCTTTCCCCGAGGAGATCGAGGCAGTTCTCACGGAGATCAAGGGCGTAACGGAGGCTTTCGTCTGGGGTTATGCGAACGACAGACAGGCAATAGACATCTGCGCCAAGCTCCTCATCAACCGTTCAGCCATCGGCGCGGAGCTCGGTCTTACGACAGAGCCGGATGACAGCCAGATCGAAGTATATCTCAACGATAAGGTCCATGAAGCAAACCACAAGATGCCTCAGTATAAGAGCGTTCACCACTATGTCTTCACCGAAGAGGACATGATCAAGACGACGACTCTTAAGATCAAGCGTCCCAAGGAGCAGGAACACATCGAAGGCAGGCTTACCGAATGCGGCCGCACCATGGCTGAGATGAACGGTAAGAACTTCGACAAGATGATCAAGGCCTGATGGGCACTCTTCGGATAGTAAGCCTTGACGGGCGTCCGGTCATCTGTGAATTCGAGCAAAAGTGCGTAAAGAATATCAACGTCAGAGTAAGAGATGACGGTACGCTGTACTGTTCTTATCCCAGGTATGTATCTCAGGCGGAAGCCGAGCGGTTCATCGGCACTGCTGCTGATTATCTCTCCAAGTCGATAGACAAAGTCAACTTCAGGCAGGCCAAGTCCGGCAGACCGGTAAGATACTGTGAAGGCGAGCACCTTAAGGTCTTCGGCCGCGACGTGATCCTGCACATCCTTCAGGGCGGGAAGAACCATGTTGAAGTGTCCGGGTCCTCCGTGCATGTGATCGTTAAGGATCCTGCCGACGAAGCTCAGATAAAGCGCACCTATGACAAGTGGAGAAAGGACACTCTGAAGAGAGTCGTGCTCGCTTACTGCGAGGAGATCTACCCGCACTACGCGAGGCTCGGCGTCGACTATCCCGAGAAGATATCTTTCGGTGAGTATAAGTCGTTCTGGGGCGAGTGCGTGCCGTCGAAGAAGACACTCAAGTTCAGCTTGAGGTTGTTCGAGCAGGGCGAAGACCTTATAGAGTATGTCGTGGCGCACGAGTTCTCGCACTTCCTCGAGCTCAACCACTCGCGGGCGTTCTGGCACCACGTCGAACGCGTCATCCCGGACTGGCGTCAGCGCCGCAAGAGGCTTAACAGCCTCGGTTAATGCCCTTAATAAAAACGCGGGTGTTGGGTTATAATAAGTAGTAACCTTTTGCTGGGGGTGCTATTCATGTCTGACAACGTACAGGACCGTTCACGTAACAAGTTCGACCTCTGGGAGCGTAAGCTCCTCGACCTTACCGCGCGTAATGCATTGCTGAACTGC
>JAILMZ010000093.1 GCA_024692105.1 Saccharofermentans sp. | reverse complement strand
TCGCTGACGGGAACATTGCCTGCTCTTGAAGAACCGGGTCTTATAACTGCTATAACGTCATAGCCTTCGGATACCAGAAGGTTCGTTAAGGCTATTGCCAGCATTCCTGTCGCGCCTGTGACTATTGCTCTTTTCATTGAGGTACGGACTCCTTGATAGCATCGAATTCTTCCCTTTCAAGGAAGGGGAACATGTCCTCGATCGGAGGTGATACGATCTTGCCGTCAGGCAGGACCTTGGATGAGAGTTTCGGTGAGAATGTCTGCTTGTCAGACAGGACTACCTCGCAGAGAACGGGATCGTTGCCCTCGAGAACTTCCTTTACCTTTGCTTCGATATCACTACTGTCATCGATCTTTACATATCTCATGCCGTATGCCCATGACAGTTTCTCAAGATTGGGGAAGCTCAGGCCGTTACCGTCGCAGACGCCTACGAGCGGCGGCTGGAAGAGGTTTGTCTGAGTCTGTCTGATTGAGTGGTATCCGTTGTTGTTGAGGACGAATGTCTTAAGGTTCATCTTGTTGTAGATGACTGTCTGCATCTCCTGGATGTTCATCTGGAATGAACCGTCACCATCGATGCAGATGACCCTCTCGCCCTCCTTTGCGACAGCGCATCCTACTGCAGCGGGGAAACCGTATCCCATTGCAGCGCAGCCGGAATTGGTGAAGAGCCTTGTGCCCTCCTTGATGTGCATACCCTGGAAAGTAACGACACATGCGGAACCATTGCCGCAGATGACGCTCTCGTTCTCTGTTATCGTCTTACTCATCTTGTCGATGAAGACATATGGGTTAACGGGAGACTTTACATCGTCATACTCAGGAAGGCATGCCGGGAATCTTGCATCGATGTCCCTGCACCACTTGAGCCATGCATCGTGTCTTCCGTCTGCTTCATATCCGCTCTTGTTGATGGATACGAGAACATCCTTGAGGTCGGCATTGATCTTCATGTCGACATTTACCGTAGGCTTCTCGAGCTCTGCGGGATCGATGTCAACAACGATCTTGTAGGCATCCTTTGCCCATGCCTTGTAGTTGTAACTGATCATCCTTATGTTCATCCTGCAGCCTACCACGAAGATAAGGTCGCTGGACTGTACTACGAAATTACCGCCTCTTGTGCCTACCGTGCCCGGTCTTCCGCAATAATACGGATTATCATCGGGCATGAGGTCGTGCGCGTTCCATGCCGTAACTACAGGTATCTTGAGCTTGTCGGCTGCTGCAAGAAGATCCTTCTCTGCGCCTGCAAGCCTTACCGCAGTACCTGCAAGGATAACCGGGCGTCTTGCCTCCGAGATCTTCTTCAGGATATCTTCTGTCTTTGCCTCGTCATATACGGGTGCTTCCTTTGCAACGAGTTCGTCCATCTCGGGCGTTCCCTCGAAATGCTTAAGGGAGCCCTCTTCTACTTTTGCCGCCTGAACATCGAGCGGGATGTCTAGCCAGACAGGTCCCTTCCTGCCGTTGTTTGCAAGGTACCATGCCTTCTCGAGGTGATACATGATCTCTTCGGGATCAGTTACCATGACTGCATATTTTGTCATGCAGGAAACCGCATCAACGATGGGGAATTCCTGATCTCCCAGCTGGCGGAGTCCGAGATCGGGAACTGACCATACGGTAGTCTCTCTCTTGACCTGGCCTGATACTACGAACATGGGTATGGAATCCAGATAGCCGCCCATGACTCCGGTGATGGCATTAGTTCCGCCGGGACCGGATGTAACGCAGCAACCGGCTATCTTACCGGTGAGTCTTGCATAGCCTTCTGCCGCGATTGAGCAAGCCTGCTCGTGGTGGTTATAGATACATGTGAGATTCTCGTTGTGACCGAAAGCATCGTTCAGGTGCATCGCGCCTCCGCCCGTGACGGTAAACATGTGCTTTACGCCCTTTGATACAAGAAAATCTGCGATGATATGTGCTACTTTACGCATCTTCATCCTCCCTGAAAAGAGTCTTTATATCGAGTGCACGGTCTGCATAGATAACGTGCTCGTAATCATTGATATCTTCTCCTCCGAACTCGCCGAAACCGAATCCGAAAGACACGGCTGCAAAGGAAGTTCCCGCCAGTTCGGCACCCTTTGCATCGTGTGAACTGTCGCCTACCATGAGGACCCTCTTCTTGTCGCTGACACCAAGTTTGTCGATGCAAAGATCAATGATGTCGCACTTCCTGAGCTTGCCCTCATAGTCGGAACCGTAGATGATGTCCGTGTATTTGTCGAAGCCGAAATGTATGAGCAGCTTCTCGGCATAATCCTGCTTCTTGTATGTGGCGATTGCCATCGGAATGCCCTTTGACTTAAGGAAATCCAGAAGTTCGAATATGCCCTCGTAAGGCTTTGCCAGAAGCAGATTAACATTGGAATATCTGTCGCGGAAATATGCGGCAGCCGCCTTATAATCTTCCTCCGCAAGGCCTAACTTGTCCCTGAAAGACCACTCGATCGGCGGACCGATAAACTTCAAAAGTTCGCTTTCAGGAAGCATCTCATAACCGAAATGTTCGATTGTCTCCCTTACCGAGAGGACGATGCCTTCGGAAGTGTCAAGAACGGTGCCGTCCACGTCAAAAAGGACAGCCTCGTACTTCATCTTATCTGTCATGTTATGTCATACCTTGTCGTTGTTAAGAAATTGACCTTGATATCGTCTTTGTGGGTCTTGAAGAAGCCGGACATGTAGCCGTTAAGATAGTCTGCTTTCTTCTTTGCGAAGTCATACTCCTTGCCCTCATCGAGGTAGTTGGCATCGGTACCGGAATAACCGTCGAAGCCTGCGAGGTTGACCTCTTTGACGCCGCATCTGATGAGCACCTTAAGGAGCATCATGAGGGAGTTGTCGGCATACTCGGAATCCCTGTCAAGAAGATCACTGATGTTGACCACATACTCAAAAGGCTTGTGTGTCGCTGTCACGTTGGATGTGGCGATAACGGGAATGCTCTGCTTCGACAGAAGAGTGGATACCTGAATGTACCTCTTGCTGTTCGTAAGGAAGATGTAGTCCGGCATGAAAGAGTTGGATGCGAAGTTGATCGAGATTATGAGCGGATCATTGCTCTTTGCAAACTCGCTTATCTTATCGCTCTCTGTCTTGATCGTCGTGCCGGGACCTGTAACCAGGATGGTCCTGTCCTTAAGGACTTCCGACAGAGCCTTGATCTGCTCGCTGTCATTGATCTCCTTATCCTGGAACTCGAGGTAGAGTTTCTCCATATAGTTCTTGTCGTAAAGGAGTTTCTTCTCGCCCTCAAGTTTTCCGAGCAGTTCGTTCATCTGCTTGATGGACAGCGTGTGCTTATTCGTAAGCTGCTTAACATAGTCAGGGTGGCAGTCGTTGCTTGCCGCGATGAAGAAGAACATGCTGTAGCCCCATGTCGCAGGCTGGTAGAACTGCATGATGTTCGCATCTATTGCTTCGAGATACTGGCTTATGTGATATGCCTTGCCGTATTCGTTATTCATGTGCATTGCGACGAGTTCGATGGGGGCATTACCTGCGCTCTTGCCCATGCCGTAGAGCGAACCGTCAACAAGAAGATTCCTGTCAGTCTGCTTGGAATAAGCGAGTACCATCTGGCAATTCGCATAACCCATCTGGAAATTGTTGTGACCGTGATATCCGATCATCATGGAAGGATCGAGTTCCTTGTCGAGGATCTCTAATATGTGCAGCAGGTCTTTCTGATGCGTAAGACCGTATGTGTCGACCATGGATACCGCATCGGGCTTCTTGTCGTTGGCTATCCTGCAGAGGTCGCGGAGCTCATCGTCGCTATAAGCGGTAACGCTTACCAGCTGTGCGAAGACGATGTATCCGAGTTCCTTAAGCTCAGCACAGAATGCAAGTGCATCTTCTCTCAAGTGCTTCTTGAAGATGACTCTTATGCCGTCAAGGTAGCTCTGATTGCAGGGTTTGATGTGATCGATGCTGCATGTGCCGTAGTCGATCATTCCGAAGACCTTGGTATTCTTCCTGTCGAGATCTCCGTAGATCTTTTCGACGCAGTCGGTATCCGGCATTATGCTCCTGTCATAGTCATAAGGTCTTCTTTCATCAAGGAAACCTATCTCGATGATGTCCGTTCCGGCGTCAACGACACGCTCGAAGATCGAGACCATGTTGTCATGCCCGAAGAGCCAGTCATTTACGTAACCGCCGTCTCTTAGTGTACAATCAAGCAAACTGACATTTCCCATTTGCATTGCTCCTTTTTGTTTTCCTGTTTCCGCATGGCACAAGCCTCACGAGCGTCTTCGTGTCAGAAGAACGGTCTGAGGCTTGTTCTCGTTTAAGCTGTTTGATTACTGTTCTACTGCTTCGATGATGGTCTTTGCCATGTAGTCGATCATCTCATCCGTCATTCCGGGATATACGCCTACCCAGAATGTGTTGTTCATAATGTAGTCAGTGTTCTTGAGTTCACCGGATACACGGTACTTATCCGTACCTCTGATCTGATCGAAGCAAGGGTGTCTTGTAAGGTTACCGGAGAACAGAAGTCTCGTCTGGACATTGTGGTCCTCGATGTATCTTGTTACTTCGTTTCTTGTGTTCTTGGAACCCTCGGGTACAGTGATCAGGAAACCGAACCATGAAGGACGGCTGCCTTCTGCAGGCTCAGGAAGGATGACCTTGTCTGCGATGGGAGCGAGAGCTGCCTTAAGTCTGTCCCAGTTGTGTCTTCTTCTTTCGATGAATGAAGGGAACTTCTTGAGCTGCTCGCAGCCTACTGCTGCCTGCAGGTCAGTAACCTTGAGGTTGTATCCGAAGTGGCTGTAAACATACTTGTGATCATATCCGTGAGGAAGTTCACCGTAATCACCGTCGAATCTGTGGCCGCAGAAATTGTCGTGACCCGAAGGACAGATGCAGTCTCTTCCCCAATCGCGGAAAGAAAGGATAAGACGGTTGAGCTTGGGGTCGTTGGTGTAAACGGCACCGCCTTCACCCATTGTCATGTGGTGCGGAGGATAGAACGAAGATGTTCCGATGTCGCCCCATGTTCCCGTGAATCTCGTTTCGCCGTCGATCGTGTACTGTGAGCCGAGTGCATCGCAGTTGTCCTCAATGAGCCAGAGGTTATGCTTTGTGCAGAATTCCTTTACAGCCTTGATGTTGAAAGGATTGCCGAGAGTGTGTGCGATCATGACCGCCTTGCACTTATCGGAATAAGCAGCTTCAAGAGCGTCTACATCAATGTTGTACTGAGGGATGGTAACGTCTACGAAAACAGGGATCGCACCATACTGGATGGCGGGTGTGACTGTCGTAGGGAATCCTGCGGCAACAGTGATGATCTCATCGCCCGGAAGGATCTGTCTGTCACCTAACTCGGGAGCAGTAAGAGTCATGAACGCAAGCAGGTTTGCCGAAGATCCGGAGTTGACCAGATGTGCAAACTTTACGCCGATCCACTCTGCAAAGTTCTTCTCGAACTCGTCGGAGAATCTTCCCGTTGTAAGCCAGAAGTCGAGCATCGCATCCGTGAGGGAGCACATCTCCTTCTCATCGAAAACTCTCGACGCATAGGAGATCCTGTCGCCTTCCTTGAAGGGCTCCTTCTTCTCCTTGAAGTCGTGATAGTACTCTGCTACGAGAGCCTTTATCGCGTCTCTTGCTTCTGCTTCATTCTTCCACTCTGCCATAGTACAAAAATCTCCTTAAAACTTTAATTGACTAAGATAATCTTCTATCTGCCTGTCCATCTCGGCAGGGATATCGCCGCCTGCGAGCCAGACCTTAGAGAACTCAACCGTCTTCTCGATGCCTTCCTTGATGTGCCATGTAGGCTCCCATCCGAAGGTCTTCTTGATCTTGTCGCAGTTGAGTCTTAAGAAACCCGCCTCGTGAGGAGCGTTTGCTTCAGACTTGTTCTCCCATGCAAATCCGTCACCCCATGCTTCGCAGAACATATCCGCGAGAACGCCTGTGGTAACGCAGTCACAGTCATCCGGTCCGACGTTGTAGTAATCCTGGAACTTTGAATCCTTCTCCTGTTCCATGGCGATCGTGAGATAGATTGCAAGGGGCTCTAAGACATGCTGGTAGGGTCTGACGGAATAAGGGTTCCTTACCTCAAGATTCCTGCCTGCCGCTGCAGCCCTGATGCTGTCGGGGATGATCCTGTCGTTTGCAAAATCGCCGCCGCCGATAACATTGCCGGCACGTGCGGTAGATACAACGATGAACCTCTCGCCGCTTGCGAGCATCGGATCGAAGAAAGATCTCTTGTAGCTGTGTGTGACAAGCTCACTGCAGCTCTTGGAATTCGAGTACGGATCATATCCGTCGAGCATCTCGTCCTCGCGGTAGCCCTCTTCGCGCTCAACGTTCAGATAGACCTTGTCGGTGGTAACGTTCAGAACACTCTTTACGGAAGGCGTAAGGCGCACACACTCAAGGAGGTTGACCGTGCCCATGACGTTCGTCTCATATGTATACTTGGGGTCTTTGTAAGAATCTCTGACGATAGGCTGAGCCGCGAGATGGAATACTATCTCCGGCTGGAATTCCTCGAATGTCTTAAGGAGCTTATCGTAGTCGCGGATGTCGCCGATAACGCTCGTCATCCTGCCTTCAAGACCTGCTATGTCAAACAGTGCGGGATCCGTAGGAGGTTCGAGGCTGTAGCCCAAAAGCTCTGCGCCGCTGTTTACGAGCATCCTTGCAAGCCATGTTCCCTTGAAGCCCGTGTGACCTGTGAGCAGAACCTTTCTGCCCTTATACCAGCTGAAATCTCTCATGAATCAGTCTTCCCACTTCTTCCACGGAGCATGCCCCGTCTCAAGATATTTATTGAGCAGAATCTGCTCACGCTGAGTGTCCATGCACTGCCAGAAACCTTCGTGCATATAGCTCATAAGCTGGCCCTCGGAAGCGAGCTTCTCAAGAGGCTCCTTCTCAAAGACCGTAGAATCGCCTTCGATGTAATCGAATACCGCCGGCTCGAAGACCATGTATCCTGCGTTGATTGGCGCACCGTCAACCGCGTTCTTCTCACGGAAGGACTGAACGGTATTGCCTACGATATCGAGGACGCCCTTATCCTGCTTCATCGTAACTGCGGTAAGGGTAGCGATCTTGCCGTGCTCCTTGTGGAACTCGACGAGCTTGTTGATGTCAACGTCGCATACACCGTCACCGTATGTCATCATGAATGTCTCATTGCCGACATAAGGCTGTATGCGCTTGATCCTTCCGCCCGTCATCGTGTGAAGTCCTGTATCCACGACCGTAACCTTCCAGGGCTCGGCACGCTTGTTGTGGACTATCATCTTGTTGTCGTTTGCAAAATCGAATGTAATATCCGATGTATGAAGGAAATAGTCTGCAAACCATTCCTTGATAATGTGCTGCTTATAGCCTGCACAGATAACGAATTCATTAAAACCGTAGTAGGAATATTCCTTCATTATGTGCCAGAGGATCGGCATTCCGCCTATCTCGATCATAGGCTTGGGTTTATACTCAGACTGCTCGGCAAATCTCGTACCGAAACCGCCTGCAAGAAGAACTACTTTCATTCTGCTTTTGCACCCCCTAATAAATACAAGTAATATACCATACAAGTCTTCAAAGATTAAGTATAAAAATAAGGTCAAACAGGGGCATTTACCGCTGCTTTCCTTGTTAAAAAGCAAGAAAATCTATTACGATTCTTGTAGAAGTTTCTTTTGATACATTTACACTAACGAAATACTTGCCCTCCGCAATTCCCGGGGACGGGCATCGGGGTATACCCCGAAACGCTTGAAAACACTGGATTTACGGGAATTTGGCGGGACTCCGGGAAGGTCTTCAGCACCCTTTAGGGACCAATAGCAATAAACCTTAAATACATTTGTTTTTGCCGCAAGATTATTGAAATGGCAAAAAAAATAAACTATACTTCAAGTACTTAAACAAGACATTTTTCTATTCCTATTATCCCCATATTTGCGGCCGTCCTACCCGGGACGGCTGCTACTTTTTTATGCGGGAATTATCTGAACAAATGCATACAAACGCGGAAAAACCCGCTACAATATGCATATGAAGATCTGTGCTTTTATCGGTGACATGTACAGGGACTATTCATCGTCCATCATAAGACATATCGATGCCTATGCACGCAAGAAGCGGCATAGGGTGGATATCTTTGGCAACTGTTCGATCCCGAACACAAATCCTCTTCAGGTAATCGGCTATACGAGCATTTTCCATGTTCCCGATCTGCACTCCTATGACGGCATCATAGTCTGTCTTGATACCATAGATCACACTGGCATGGGCAAGGAACTGATAGACAGCCTCCTTGCAGATCCCGAATGTCCTCCTGTCGTCTGCATCAGAGCCGAGATCAACGGCTTCTTCAACGTTATCCCCGATAACAGGGATCTGATGAGAGAGATAACAGGATACGTTATCTCGAAGTGCAAGACGGACGATATCGGTTTTGTTACCGGCAGAGACGACCTGGTGGATTCCGCCGAGAGGAGAGCCGGTTTCGAGGACGCCATGCATGACGCAGGTTATGAAGTTGCCGGTAATCTGGTCTTCCACGGCAATTATTGGATAGACCAAGGTCCCGAGATGGCAGACTTTTTCATAAGACGGGACGGATCTCTTCCCGAGGCAATTGTCTGCTCCAACGACTATATGGCTATCGCCCTGGCAGACGAACTCATAGCAAGAGGATATTCGGTGCCCGGCGACGTGCTGATAAGCGGCGTCGATAATCTGACTGAGGGTGCAGATCACATTCCTTCGATCACGACCATCGAGATCTCAAATAAGGACCTCGCACTTTCCGCTGTAAAGCTTCTCGAAGATATAAATGCGAAAAAGAATCCCGACCTCTATGTAACGGTGTCGGGCAACATAATCCCGAGAGAAAGCACCGGCGACGGTGACCCCGGTCGCGATGTCTATAAGGCTGTGCGTGACCTTAAACTTGCAAGAGCGAACACCATCGATGCCATGAGACAGTTCTCGGTAATAAGTGCCGTTTTCGACAACGCTCTCACGAACGAAGCTGCCATAAATGTCACTCTTGAGAACCTGAGGGCTCAGCCGAGCGTCAGGTCCTGCTATCTCGTAAGATACAGGGAAAGCGGCAGAGAACTTGTCGGAAGTTTCAAGGAAAAAGGGGACATAACCGTAACCAATCTTTCCTTCCCCAACGAGAAGCTTCTCCCCAGAGGATTCATGAAAAACCGCATAGGTTCTTATGTCTATGTGCCTATCTCATATGCCAACGCAGCTTACGGATATGCCGTATTGGATGTCACCACGTCCGAGCATTTCTTCATCAATGAGACGATGGAGTTCATCCTTATACAGTATGGACAGATAATCAACAGACTCGATATCTATCAGAAGCTCTTCGGCATGGCGGACATCATGGAAGTCTATACCAAGGATCCGCTCACCGGCCTGCTCAACAGAAGAGGCTTCGAGTCCAAGCTTACCGAACAGTTCGACGAGATCGGCAATAAGCGCCACGACATGGCCATCGCATCGATCGACATGGACGGACTCAAATACATCAATGATAATTTCGGCCACAATTCCGGCGATGAAGCGATCAGAGAGGTGGCCAAGTGCATCGACAATGCCCTGAAGCCCGGCGAATTCGTTGCCAGGATGGGCGGAGATGAATTCTCGGCGATCATCGATCTTACAAATGTCGGAAGACTCGGCCAATTCATGAGGACCGTCAGGAACAACATCAAAGATGTCAACGATTCCGGCAAGTATAAGTACGAATTGGGTGCAAGCATCGGAACCTGCAGGCTGACCAGATGGAGAGACCTGATCGAGTGCATCAATAAGGCTGACAAGGCCATGTACATCGAGAAGAGAGCCAAGAAAAAGAACCGCAGATAAAAAGAAGAATAAAACGTCCCGCGAACTGCGGGACGTTTCATTTTCCGTAAAGTCTCAGGACTTACTTGTTAGCAAATGCCTTCTCGCAAGTCTCAGCAAGATCAGCGCTTGTGAGCTTGTATGCTTCGAGGAGTGCCTTAGGTGTTCCGGACTGACCGAACTGATCATTAACGCCGAATCTTACGACCTTGCAGGGAGCCTCTTCGCAGACAACTTCGCTGACTGCGCCGCCGAGACCGCCGCTCACCATGTGCTCTTCAGCAGTAACGATGAGACCTGTCTCCTTAGCTGCTGCGATAACAGCCTCACGGTCGATGGGCTTGATGCAGAACATATCGATAACACGCGCTTCGATACCCTTGCTCTTAAGGATCTCAGCTGCTTCGAGAGCTTCCTGTACCATCATGCCGCAAGCGATGATGGTAAGATCCTTACCGTCCTTAAGCTGGTTAGCCTTGCCGATCTCGAAAGGAACATCCTCACCGAACTCGCCGTATACGGAAGCAACCTTCATTCTTCCGAGTCTTACATAGAAAGGTCCGTAAGTCTCAGCTGCTGCCTTGATAGCCATTCTTGTCTGAGCTGCATCAGAAGGGCAGAGAACTGTCATGTTAGGGAATGTTCTCATGATAGCGAGATCTTCGAGACACTGGTGTGAAGCACCGTCCTCACCTACCGTGAGACCGGCGTGTGTAGCGCAGACCTTTACGTTGAGGTTCGGATAGCAGACAGAGTTTCTGACCTGCTCACAAGCTCTCTCGGAAGCGAACATAGCGAATGAAGAACAGAATACTGTCTTGCCGCATGTTGAAATACCTGCTGCCGTGGTAACCATGTTGCCCTCAGCGATACCCATATCGAAGAATCTGTCGGGATATACTTTCTTGAAGTCTCCTGTCTTTGTGGAGCCTGCAAGGTCAGCGTCGAGAACGACTACCTTGGAATCTGCTCCTACTTCAGCAAGCGCCTTGCCGTAAGCTTCTCTTGTTGCCATATCTGCCATAGTAATTACACCTCCAGAGCCTTGATAGCGGCATCCAGTTCGGTAACCGCATTTGCAT
>JAILMZ010000036.1 GCA_024692105.1 Saccharofermentans sp. | reverse complement strand
ATCTTCTTGAGTGCGGCAAGAGCCTGGTCTGCCTTACCTTCCTGATATACGCCTAAGACAGCGTTGAGGATCACGATCGCGAGGATGACGATAACGTCGATCCAGTCAGCGAATCCGCCGCCGCTCTTTACGGCCATGAATGCCGAGAGGGCAGCAGCAGCGATGAGGATGATTACCATCGCATCTTTAAATTGTGCAAGGAATTTCTTCCAAAGAGGTACCTTCTTCTCTTCACCGAGAGAGTTGGGACCGTATTTGACGAGTCGTAGTGAAGCTTCGTCCTGTGTAAGACCTTTGACCGCATCAGTATTAAGTTCTGAAACTACCTGCTGAGCGGTCTTGGTAAACGCTTTTTCCATTCATTACTCCTTAAGTGTTTCCCTATTCTATTTTTAACTAATAAATAATATAGCAAAATAAATGAAAATAACATAACAAAATTAGCGAGTTAGAAATACCGGAAAAGAAACAAAAAAAGAGAGCACTTTAAGTGCTCTCTTTGGTGCCCAGAACCGGAATCGAACCAGTGACACGGGGATTTTCAGTCCCCTGCTCTACCAACTGAGCTATCTGGGCAAAAACAAGGCCGGAACCGGAAGGCTCCGGCCTTGTGGCGACGCAGAAGGGGCTCGAACCCTCGACCTCCAGCGTGACAGGCTGGCGTTCTAACCAGGCTGAACTACTGCGCCGTAATGGTGGAAACTACAGGGCTCGAACCTGTGACCCTCTGCTTGTAAGGCAGATGCTCTCCCAGCTGAGCTAAGCTTCCGTCACATGCGCTCTTTTGCAAGCGCTCGTTGATTATAAAAAAGATTTTCTTTAATGTCAACTACTAATTGTAAAAGACTTTAAAAGCCACGGAAGCCTTAGTCTTTACTGTAGTAGATGTACATATAAGCGTTGCCGTCGTCTTCCTGATCGATGACATAAACGACATTTTCTTTGGAATTGTACTTGATGTTCGAACCGAAGATAAAGATATAGGCATCGGCAGAAGGATTCGGCTTGAGCCTGACTTCATTCAGGGATACATCGCTGTAATTATAGAATTCCGGAGTCATCATGATAAGACCGGAACCGTCGTAAGT
Source organism: Saccharofermentans sp. (assembly GCA_024692105.1). The sequence goes on along the minus strand of JAILMZ010000036.1, from coordinate 2,277 downwards.
ATCCTGGATGGGATCGATGTATGCCTGCCACATTCCGTCCTTGATGAGGAGCTTTGCTTCGTAAGCGGATCTGGAATAGAGGAATCCGATCTTCTCGATCTTTACGACTTCCAGGTTATCGTCATTTGATATGGATATAAGGTTGGTACGGTCGAGCAGTGCATCGTTCCTGTCATATATGAATCCTCCGACCATGACGAGGAACAATATTACGGTTACTACGATGAGAATAATGTCTTTACGTGATAATTTAGACATGCGTACCTCCCTGTATCTCGTACAACTTACTGCCGTTATGATAAGTTATTTCGGCTATTTGCTCAATATCCGTATTCCTGATCTCCGCTATCTTCTTTGCCACGAACGGTACAAAGGCGGGTTCGTTCGTAAGTCCCCTGTTGGGTTCGGGCGTAAGATACGGACTGTCTGTCTCTATTACTATCCTGTCCAGGGGGGTCTCCTCGGCAAGAACGGGACCTTTCTTATTGTTCTTAAATGTCAGCGGGCCGTCAAAGCCTATATAGAAGCCTATCTTCACGACCTCTCTTGCCGCTTCGGGCGACATGTTGCAGCAGTGGCACACGCCGGGATTAGCGCGCAGTTGTCCCCTCTTATGGAAATCCTTTAAGATCTCGAGGCAGTCCCCCGTAGCATCCCTCTCGTGAAGGATGATCGGGATATCGTATTCATATGCAAGAGAAAGCTGCTTTCTGAACACTTCCTGCTGCACGTCCCTGGGCGAGAGATCGTAATAGTAATCGAGACCTATCTCGCCTAACGCACAAAGACGGTTTTCCTTGCGTGCAGACAACATGTCGCGCAGATATTCTTCCGTATCATCCGTATAGTCCTTTGCCTCGTGCGGATGGATGCCGACGGAGCAGAAGAGTTCGACGCCGTGTGTTCCGTTCATCTCAAGACACGTGGATACCGCCTTGCGTGAAGATGCCTCGGAATCGCCTGGAATCAGGATTCGCTTAACGCCCGATGCGGACGCCCTCTCAAGGATATCAGAGACAGTTATACCGGCCTCTTCGAACCTCCTGTCTGCTATATGCGCATGGGTATCGAAGAAGACTCCGCTTCCGCTATAATACTGCGGCTGTCTCACGAGATATCTGCTCCGGGCTTGATCGAATCGTCGAATTCGATAACGCGGAACCTGTCGCCGTCCTTAACGGAAAGGATCATGCCGTTGCTCTCGAGGCCCATCATCTTGCGGGGCTCGAGGTTTATGATCATCGCAAGTGTCTTGCCGACGAGTTCTTCCGGCTTGTAGTATTTCGCGATGCCGGAGAGCACCTGTCTCTCGCCGAAGCCGTCGTTTACGATGAACTTCAGGAGCTTGTCGGACTTGGGTACGTTCTCACAGGAGATGACCTTAACGGCTCTCAGATCGAGAGCAGCGAAATTTTCGAACTTGGTGAGTGCCTTCGCGGGCTCGATGTCGGACTTCTCTTCCTCCTCTGCGGGGAAAAGCTCTGCGAGTGCAGCGAGCTCCTTCTCGACATCGATCCTCGGGAAGAGGACGGGACCCTTGTTGACTGTTACGTCAGCAGCGAGAAGGTATTTCGCGCTTGCGGACTCCCATGTCGTGTTCTCAGCCGTGGCACCGATCTGTTCGAAGATCTGGGGTGCAGTGTGAGGCATGACGGGCGACAGAAGGATCGTAACTCTTCTGATCGCATCGAGCAGGTTGTAGAGCACTGCAGCAAGTCTCGGCTTCTTTGCCTCGTCCTTTGCGAGTACCCAGGGCTCATTCTCATCGATGTACTTGTTTGCTCTTGCGACGACTCTGAACAGCCTCTCGAGGCCGTCGGAGAAACGCATCTGCTCGAAGTTATCGGATACGAATGCCGGGAGAGCATCAAGCTGTGCTACGAGTTCCACGTCAGCCGTAGTGAACTCTTTCTCTGCGGGAAGCGTGCCGTCGAAATACTTGATAGCCATTGCGACCGTTCTGGATACGAGGTTGCCCAGATCGTTTGCGAGGTCTGAGTTGTATCTGTTGAACATCATCTCTGTCGAATAAGGCATGTCGGAACCGAACACCATCTCTCTTAAGAGGTGATATCTGAGTGCGTCAACGCCGTATCTCTCGGACAGTACGAACGGATCGATTACGTTGCCCTTGGACTTGCTCATCTTGCCGCCGTCACCGAAAGTGATCCAGCCGTGACCGTATACCTTCTTAGGCAGCGGTTCGCCGAGCGCCATGAGGATCGCAGGCCAGATAAGAGAGTGGAACCTTACGATCTCCTTTGCCATTACGTGCAT
>JAILMZ010000107.1 GCA_024692105.1 Saccharofermentans sp. | reverse complement strand
GTTGTAATCGACCCAGCCCGTCATCAGCGCGCCGTCATCGGCAAAATAATAGTAAGTCTTATCGATCTTACGCAGACCGCCGTATGTGAGGTGTCCGTTCCCGTATGAGTGGTACTTGTTGCCGTCAGCTTCGAACCAGCCAACCATCATCTGCGCTCCGACCGGATCGAAATAATACTTATTGCCGTCTATCTCAGCCCAGCCCTTGGTAAGGACGCCGCTGGTCTCGTCGCTGTGATACTTGAGGCCTTCGATCTCGAGCCATCCGTACTGCATCTGCCCCGACTCCGTATCGAAATACATCGTCTCGCCGGAGGGTTCCGTCACGAACCCTGACTCCATCACGCCGCTCACGGGATCGAAATAGTAAGATGCGCCGTCCACTTCCACAAGGCCGCAGGTCAGCGTGTGACCTTCCCTGTCGAAATAGTATTTCGCGCCTCCGTTATCGTAGATACCTGAGACTTCGTTGCCGTTGTCGTCGTAGAAATAGGTGTTGCCTCCGGAATTTACAAAACCGCGGGAGCAGGCAGATCTTATGTCGCTCTTCATCGCGGCGACAGATGCCGCCACGGTGCCGATCACCAGGACGCTGCTGATGAAGATCGCTCTGTTTGCTCTTCTGCCCAAGGGCACACCTCCCTATTCTGATAGTCGTATGATAGTCCCGCTATATTGCCAACGGTAATCCGGCGCGTGAAATTTACATGACAAAATAAGATGCTTAATAAGTCGCAGATACACGCGACGGAGTAATTGTACCTTGCCATCGGTCCAAAAACAATGTATACTTTTGACCGACTTCGGATGCTTAGCTCAGCTGGTTAGAGTACCTGCTTGACGTGCAGGGGGTCACAGGTTCGAGTCCTGTAGCATCCACCACACTAAGTCCGATACTTAATTGTGTCGGACTTTTATGCTTTTAGCTCTAAAGCAGTAAAATGAAGAAACTAATCGATGTAGCGATTTCTCACCCAAGATTCACAATATGTGTATTATTGCTGCTTGTCCACTCAATTCTGTGGCTTAGTACGGGGTATCTACCAGTTTTTATCAACGATTATAATTCCTATGCTTTGCAAGCAGATTCGTGGCTGCACGGAAGGCTTGATGTGGATTACTTTGATTTGCTTGAATTAGCTTTTTATAATGGCAAGTATTATGTCAGTTTTCCGCCGATACCTTCTGTCATTCTCTTACCATTTGTTTTGGTTTTCGGAGCATCAGCTCCTGATCATTTCTTTAGCTTTATAGCAGGAACGATCGGTGCACTATGTGCTTTTCAAATTGGAAAGCAAATGCGATACAGCAATGCAGTAAGTTTATTCTGGGCTTTGTTTGTAACATGTGCTTCAAACCTTATTTCATTGACTATGTTAGGTTGGGTTTGGTTTATTGCTCAGAGTTTTGCTTTTGGCTTTACAATGCTTGCTTTTACATGTGCTTTGAGCAAAAAAGAATCAATTATGGGTTTAAGCTTGTTCTTCCTTGCCTGCGCGGTTGGATGCCGCCCACTGAATGTTTTATTCTATCCTGTACTTTTCTATCTTTTATGGTGCAATCTTGACAAACCGCGACTGCGTAATATTCTTCGTTTATGGTATTGGCTTATTGCTCCAGGAACAGTTGCAATTCTTTTGTGTTTGTTGAATTATGTCCGTTTTGGTTCCATTACTGAATTCGGACATAACTATTTACCGGAATTTGTTCAAGCACCTTTAGGTCAATTCAATTTGTCTTATATACCACACAACTTATATCGCGCTATACGATTATTCGCAGATAACTATAGTATTCCCGTTAGAGATGGTTGGGCTTTTTATCTCGTAATGCCTATTTGGATCGCTGCTATTATTATCCCCATTTTTATCAAAAAGAAGCCTGACACTCTTGTTGTGATGATTATCGCAACTTGCATTTTACATCTTTTGTTAACTTGCGCTCATAAAACTATGGGGGGCTGGCATTTCGGTTGTCGCTATTTAGTTGATGCAACGCCGCTGGCATTGCTGCTTTGTTTGCATTTACGAAGTGAGAAGCCGTTCCTTAAGATAGACGCTGTTCTGTTTATTATAGGGTTCTTGATAAATATGATAGGCACAATCTGGTTTTATTCACAATTTGTCTGAAAATTGGGACAAAACCTGTCTGCGCATCCGAGCTTCAGCAATTCAGATAAAAACATTCAGACTTATAGAGGGTTATGATATAATTAAGAGCTTAATAATGCAATAATCAAGGGTTCTGAAGTGTAATTCCGTCTACGCCCTGTAGAGGAACCTTGTTTATTTGTATGCATATAACTCAAGGGGGAACGGTTATGACTACAGCCAACATCTGTATCCTGGTGACTATCCTGATCTATCTTCTCATGATGATCGCCATCGGCGCATACTTCAGCAGGATCAACAAGAGCACCGACGACTTCTATCTCGGCGGAAGACGCCTCGGACCTCTGGTCACGGCAATGAGCGCCGAAGCATCCGACATGAGCTCCTGGCTCCTTCTCGGTCTTCCCGGCCTGGCACTTGCCACGGGTCTTGCGGAGGCTACATGGACAGGCATCGGCCTTGCGATCGGAACATATCTCAACTGGCTCTTCGTAGCAAAGAGACTCCGCGTATATACGCAGAAGCTCGGAGCAGTTACGATCCCTGATTTCTTCGCAAAGAGATTCGGTGATGACAAGCACATCCTTACGCTTGTATCCAGCCTCTTCATCGTCATCTTCTTCGTTCCCTACACGGCATCCGGATTTGCTGCATGCGGAAAGCTCTTCTCTTCGATGTTCGGAATGGATTATGTAATGGCAATGATCATGAGCGCTGCCGTTATCGTTCTGTACTGCACATTAGGCGGATTCCTTGCTGCTTCCACCACAGACTTCATACAGAGTATCGTCATGACGATAGCTCTTGTTGTCGTTCTCGGATTTACCGAAGGAATCGTAAACGGTTTCGACAATGTATTCGCAAATGTTCAGGGCCTCGAGGGCTACCTCGATATCTTCAAGGGCCACATGATCGCCGACGGTTCTGTCGGATCTTACGGAGCACTGCCCATCGCATCCACACTCGCATGGGGTCTCGGCTACTTCGGTATGCCTCACATCCTTCTTAGATTCATGGCGATCGAAGATAAGAACAAGCTCAAGCTCTCGAGAAGAGTCGCTTCCGTCTGGGTCGTTATCTCCATGGCAGTCGCCATCCTCATCGGTGTTGTCGGATATTCCGTAATGAAGTCGGTTCCCGGCTT
>JAILMZ010000102.1 GCA_024692105.1 Saccharofermentans sp. | reverse complement strand
CGCGGGGCTTTCATGCCTTAACCTATTCCCTTATTCCTATCCCTTATTTCCTGCGCCTGTATCGCCGGCTGCCTGCGGTAACTTCAGATTCCTTAGGAGGTCTTCCTTTTGTTTACGCCTTAATGATATATTTGTTCTAGGCAACGTTACATATCAGCCTGCGCGGATTAACCGCACGGTTTTCCGCAACCATCGCGAAATAGAGGTGCTATCACATGGGCAGACAGTCTATCAAGGAGAACAAGAACATCTACTTCACCAGCCGCGAGGCGGCCGGACTCACCAGGGAAGCCGCCGCCGACCGCATGCCCGGCATGGGTCCCGACCGCATCGAGAGGATCGAATCCGAGAAGGTCTACCCCCGCCCGGAAGATGTCACGGCAATGGCTGATGCATACAAGGCACCCGAGCTCCTGAACTATTACTGCACCGCGGAGTGCCCCATCGGCAAGCGCACGGTCATCCCCGTTGACGCCAAGGAACTCTCGCAGATCGCACTGTCCATGCTCAAGTCCTTGGGCGAGTTAGACGCCCGTAAGGACAAGCTCATCGACATCGCCATCGACAACAAGATCGATTCGAGCGAGCTGCCCGAATTCGTCGCGATCAAGGATGCGCTCGCAGACATCGCCATGACCGCCGGCACCATGCAGCTGTGGATAGACAAGATGATCGCCACGGGCGAGATCACCGAAGAAGAGATGGACGCGGCAAGGAAGAGATAACATTTCCTGTATTTCCAGGCAACAAAAAACAGCCGACCCGAAGGCCGGCTGTTTTTATTTCTGTCTTTATGCCAGTCCGAAGTACTGTGCTATGACTAGTGCCTCGTCCTGTGCGAGTTTCTTCAGGTTGTCGTCGTTGAGCATCCATTTCGCGCTGTTGGGGTTCGTGTAGAAGCTGTGCTCGAGGAGAACGCCCGGTACGCCGACTGCCGTGCAGCCCCTGAGAACGCCGTAGTAATCGCCGTTCTCGCCTACTCTGTGGTAGAGCTGAGCCGGAGCTACGCCCATGTCCTTTTGGATGACCTGCGCGAGCTGCATTCCGATCTTGTCGGCCGAGCCGTTGATGCAGCAGTATGCGCTCGGATTGCTGTAAGACTTGTTGTTGCTTGCATCTGAGTGGATACTGATGAACAGGTCGCAACCCTGTGCCGCCAAGCCTCGTTCGTAGACACCCATGCTCTCGTACTGGTCGCCCCTGGTCAGCACGACGATGATGCCGTATTTCTCGAGCTCTTCCTTGAGGTAGAGGTGGAACTTCCATGTAAAGTCGGACTCATAGTACGCAGGAACAGAGGGACTCTGGTTGTACTTGCCAATGTGGCCTGCATCAAGACAGACGATGATCTTGTCATTGGGGTAAGACGGTACCTGTGCGTTGCTCACGATGCCTTCAAGAGTACCGGGGGCTGCGCCGCCCTTTGCAACGAGGACGATCTGTATGGCCTCTAGTCTCTTTGCCATACCTTCGGTGCCCGCAAACTCGCCGTTCTTAGCCCAGCCGAGCCATCCGAAATATTCGCTGTGTACCCTGTAATATATATCATAGTAGTTTGCAACTTCACCGGTCAGCTCAATCTTGATTCCCTCGAGCCTCTTGGACTGGCCGTACGTGCCCGCCAGTTCGCCGTCGTTCCTCCAGTCCTGCCAGCCGATGTCCTGTACATGTGTGGTGTACTTGACGCCGCCGGAATACTTGGTGCCGACATAGTCAATATAGATGCCTTCAAGTCTCCTGCTCTTGCCGGTAGAGCCTGAGCACTTGCCGTCAGTTGCCCAGCTCGTCTCCCAACCTACATCCTGAATGTGTGTCTTGTAAGCCAGCAGGCAGTCTGTGCCCGGGTAGAACTGGTCGGTGCTGACGAGCTTAACGTGCAGCTTCTCGAGACGCTTGGACTCTCCTGTGGTGCCTGCGAGCTGTCCTTCGCTGACCCAGCCCTGCGAATCGCCGTAATCCTGGATGTGTACCCAGTACTGGATCGTGAAGTGGTTGGCAAGCTCGCCGGTAAGCTGCATGTAGACGCCCTCAAGTCTCTTGGACATACCTGAAGTGCCTGCAGCGCCGCCTGCCTGGACCCAATCCATCCAGCCGACATCCTGGACATGGACCTTGTACTCGATGGTACCTTCGTAGCCCGTGTTGTTCTCGAAATTGATCGTAATGCTCTCAAGACGTCTGGACAGACCTTCCGTGCCGAGTATGAGTTCACCCGTGGCAGGATCGAAAGTGCCTGGCGTATCGCCCTGATCCTGAACGTGTGCCACGCCCGACAGAACATACGGAACATCAGCCGAAACGTTCTCGGGGAACAGTTTGAGGCCGGTGAACGTGACGATGACCGCGAGCGCAACAGAGAATAATCTCTTGATCAGTTTTGTGGTAGTCATAGTAGTCACCCTTTTATTTATGATTTTATAAAACCTATTATAGCCCCGTGTGATATTAAAAATGAGTCAAAAATGTTGCAAAATGGAGCGGGTTACGAGGCTCGAACTCGCGACATTCAGCTTGGGAAGCTGACACTCTACCAACTGAGTTAAACCCGCATGTCAAAGATTTTAAAGCAGAGCCCTGTTTAAGTCAAACCTTCCACGGGCGCCATCACGACCCCCGGGTCTCTCGCGAAAGCCTCAAAATTCTCGCACATCTCGTGCCTGTAATCCCCCTTAACATAGGGCAGCCAGAACTGCTGGTCGGAGAAGTTCGCCCAGATGAGCATGTAAGCGCAGCGCCTGCCGCCTTCCGAACCCTGAAGGCACGAGAGCACATCTGTAAACCACTTGCGGTTGGCATTGCCAGACGGTGCGAGCCCTTCGTAATACCCCTCTTTGGTCTCGAGCGCGCGGTATCCAGTCTCGGTGAGCGCAGGGATCTTGCCGTGTATCTGAGCGATCTCATAGAGCTCGTCCAGCGAAGACGCGAGGCTCTTGAAGAACCCGTCGCCCCTCCTGGGATTGTCGTTATAGTAGTCTAGTCCCACAATATCAACATACTCATCGCCGGGGTATCTGGAGATATATGCGCTCCTGTCCGTGAGCGGGCCGTTCGGCGAATAGCAGAAAGCGAAGTTCCTGACGCCTCTGTCGCCGCACAGATAGTCGATCGTGTAGCGGAAGAGATCCTTGTACTCGTCAGGCGAGAGGTATTCAGCGCCCCACCAGAACCAGTTGCCGTTGCACTCGTGGAACGGGCGGAAGATCATGGGGATGGGCTCGCCGTCGATGCCGATGCACTTGCCCGTGAAGTCTGCGATCATGTCAAGGAACCTGAGGTACTT
>JAILMZ010000055.1 GCA_024692105.1 Saccharofermentans sp. | reverse complement strand
GAGTGCCTTGAGTTCTTTGGAGATGCCTCCGAAGCCTGCGGCTGTGCCCATCGTTACCTTGGGACTTCCCATTCCCTCTCCTCTTATGATCAGGCAGAGATCCTCATCGGTCAGCTGCGCGATGAATTCGTCCATGGTGTGCTTGCCGCTCTTAACATCGGCGAGCTTTATGCCCCTGTCGCCTGTCTGCGGTATCTCGGGCTCTACCCTGTCGAGGCATGTTTCCACCCATCTGCGTCCGCCCATGGGCACGTCTTCATAGGCCTTCTCATATCCTTCAGCATTCTTTACGGCAGTAAGTCTCTTGAACGGCTTGTTCGGCATCAGCGCGCACTCGACTGCTTCGATGAGTTCAGATTCTCCGAGCTCAAATCCGCCGGCCTTCACTGCGGTGCGGATGTCGCTTCCGAGATAGAAGGAATACTCGCCCTTCTCGAGAACGAATCCCGTACCGAAGCCCGTTCTTCCGTCGTCATCGAAAGATGCATATGCCCTCCTGGGAGCCGTTATCGTTATTGTCTCTGCTTCACCTGCGGGAATGCATCCTGTCTTGGTGAAGCCTGCAAGTACTCTCACGGGCTTGGATAGCTTCCCCTGAGGCGCCTCGGCATAGAGCATCACGGCCTTCTTGCCCGATACCTTGCCGGTATTCCTTACCGTAGCTTTGACGGTAACGGTCTCACCGTCGAACACGGCAGATACATCCTCGAGATCAAAGCTCGTATAGGACAGTCCCGCACCGAAAGGATAGAGGACATCTTTCTTTGCGAACGTCTCGAAATATCTGTATCCCACGAAGATGTCTTCGCGGTAAAAATCTTCGTTGATATCGTCTTTGCCAAAGTTCTCGTGCGCGGGATAATCCTCCAGCTTCTTCGCGATAGTATCGGTAAGACAGCCGGAAGGATTCTCGTCTCCCGTCAGCACCCTTGCCACTGCGGTGCCTCCGATCATGCCGCCCTGCCATACATAGAGAACGGACTTGATGTCATACTTTGAGACGAATTCCATGTCTATGATATTGCCGACATTAAGAAGGACGATGGTCCTGTCAAATGCGGCCGTTACTTCCTTAAGCATCTCTTCCTCGCTGTCAGACAGATAGAAAGAGCCCTTGTCCGCAGTGTTGTCCCTGTCCTCGCCCGCAGTCCTGGCGATGACTATTACCGCTGCATCATTACGCGATGCCAGTTCCTTACAGAGATCCGGTGTAAGAGGCATCTCGGGCTGTGACCAGGCTTCCATTCCCCAGCCGAGATCGGCAGTGATCGGATTCTCCGCATCCCACTTGTCGTAGATGTCGATGAGTTCCTTATCAAGCGTTACCGATGTGCTGTCGGCCAGTCCCTCGCGGATATCCGTAACGTGTGAGACATTGACCATTCCGCCGGAGCCTGTGCCGGACTTGTAGTAATGTGTCTGCATCCTTCCGAATAATGCGACATGTGTGCCGTTCTTAAGGGGAAGCGCATCGTTCTTATTCTCAAGCATAACGATACCTTCGGCAGCAGTCCTGACCGCGGTCTCGATATACTTATTCCAATCCAGTGTAAGCTTAGGCATAAATACCCTCCGAATCATTGTGTATGTAACCACGATAATAGTATATGGTTTGGGCCGGTTAATGTTTTATATTGTTTGTTTTTTTATCCTGTCCTTGCTGTATAATTTTTTTATGATTCGTTAGGCTGATTCATTAATCTGTATTCAAGGGTTTTGTCTTAATCTCCATGATAGAAGCATCTGCATTGAACAAAAAGAACGGTTCAGACCGCATCTTTCTGATAGCGGTCGGGATAACGCTGACTGTTTTTACCCTTGTGATCAGATATATATTCAAGGATATTCTCAGCATCGATATGAACATATTCCTGCTGCCCTGGTATAACGACTATCAGGCGGCAGGCGGATTCAAGGCAGTCGGCCAGACTCTTACCAATTACAACTACTTCTATAACCTGCTCATCATCTGTCTGACATACATCCCGATCAAGGCAATATACGCGATCAAAGCGCTCTCCGGTCTGTTTGACTATCTTCTGGCGTTAGCGGTCATGTATCTTGTCAGTCTGGTCGCATCTTCCGACCCGCGCCGCGAGAAGATGATGCTTATTTCTTATTCAGTCGTGATACTGTCGCCTATAGTTCTGGAGAACTCAGCAGTCTGGGGGCAGTGTGATTCGATGTTCGCATTCTTCCTTGTGCTCGCGATGATCTTCATCGTCAAAGAGAGATACATCTCATTATGCATAGCTCTCGGAATGGCTCTTGCCCTTAAACTCCAGATGGTCTTCATCATGCCGTTTGTTTTGTATGTCTACATTGCAAAGATACGCGAGAAGAAGTTCCGCTTTATATATTTCCTGTTTATCCCGGCGGTCTTCTGGCTCACATCCCTTCCCCATGTAATAGGCGGAGGCGGCATTCTGGATTGTGTCTATATCTATCTCTATCAAAGCACCGGTCAGTCGGAACGGCTGTATGAGAACAGCGGATGCTTCTGGGCTTTGTTTGTTCCTGATTCAAAGGCTGCGGCTGCCGCCGGAATACAGTTTCCGATCCTGCTCTTCGTGCTGATCACGTTCGTAATTCTCGCTGCGTTCTTCGTTCTCGTTTATATCAGGAAGACGGAGCTGACATACCGCAACATGGTCTATATGGCATTCCTCAGCATCTTCATATGTGTGTTCTTCCTTCCGCACATGCGCGAGAGATACGGATACATCTATGAGATCCTGGCAATAGTTGTCTGCTTCCTGAACCGCAAGACGATCCCGCTTCTTGTCATGATATATATCGCTACTCTGGCAAGATACCATTCTTACCTCTGGGGTATGGGGATCCTTCCTGTATGGGCTTCCGCCGCCATCAATCTTGCAGCGCTTACCGTCTACTTCCTGATCCTGTCAAAAGAGATGGGACTTATCGGTAAAAAGCCAAAGACTTCAGATTAACTTTCCACATTCCTCAGCCATGCAGGTGATTTATATGTATAATACTTGCGGTGAGGTAGGAATATGAGATTTACGATCAATAACCTTGTAAAGAGCTACGGCTCCAAGGAGGTCCTCAAGGGGATCGACTTTACTTTCGAAGAGGGCAGGATATACGGTCTCCTGGGGCGTAACGG
>JAILMZ010000019.1 GCA_024692105.1 Saccharofermentans sp. | reverse complement strand
GGTGAGGATCAGGTTACGATCGAAGACGTATATGAGCCTTTCCTTCTGCAGAACGGATTCATACAGAAGACTCCGAGAGGAAGGATGCTGACGAAGAGGGCTTTCGAGCATCTGGGACTTCCCATGCCCGAAGATTATATTGCCAGGACGAGAGGCGGGGCAAAGCCTTCTGCGCCTGATAATATTACTATTGAAGAATGGACTGCCAATAACGGCGGAGAGGCGGATAACTGATGTCTCTATTGCTCCATTGCTGCTGCGGTCCGTGTGCTATGTACCCGGTCGATCTTCTTTTGAAGAACGACCGCGATATCGATCTGTTCTGGTATAACCCGAATATCCAGCCCCAGTTTGAATGGGACAGAAGACTCGAGAATCTCGGCAAGGTGGCTGAACATTACGGTGTGAAGCTAATTACCGTCGGCGATGCATGCGAAGAGGAGTACTGGAAGTCGGAAGAATATCTAAGCGAGTATCCTACTCGTTGTGATATGTGCTATGACCGCCGAATGGATGTTGTGGCAAAGTATGCCGCAGAGCACGGTTATTCTTCGTTCTGCACGACTCTTCTTGTAAGTCCTTATCAGCAGCACGATAAGATTGCAGCCGTGTCAGAACAGAAGGCTGAGAAGTACGGTGCTTCATTTGAATATATGGACTTCAGGCCCGGATTCAGACAGGGTCAGGATATGGCCAGGGAGATCGGCCTTTACAGGCAGAAGTACTGCGGATGCATTTTCTCGCTTGAAAGTTCTAAGTTCCGTGATAAGATTTACAGATCCTTTGAGAAGTAAAGAGAGGAAGTATTCTTATCTTGGGCAGTTTACGCCAAAAATATATAGGTGACCGCAAGTTCTACCGCATGCTTATTGGTGTGGCTCTGCCTATCATGGTCCAGAACGGCATTACGAACTTCGTGTCACTCCTGGATAACCTGATGGTCGGAGCTCTCAGTACCGAGGCTTATTCGGCTGTTGCCATAGTTAACCAGATAATGTTCGTATACTTCCTCTGCATCTTCGGGGGACTGTCCGGTGCGGGTATCTTTACCGCTCAGTTCTTCGGCAAGGGCGATCATGAGGGTATTAGGAACACGTTCCGTTATAAGCTCATCCTGGGAACGGTGCTGTGTATCGCTTCTGCGCTTATCATGTGGTTTGCCGGAGATAAGATCATCGGTCTGTTCCTGAATGAGAGCGAGGATGGCGGAGACCTGGTGCTCACTCTCGAATACGGCCTCGGGTATCTGCATCTGATAATGCTCACATTGCCTCTGGTAATGATCACCAATGTCTATGTCGGTACTTTAAGAGAGTGCGGCGAGACGGTGCTTCCCATGAAGGCCGGCCTTGTCTCAGTCGTGGTCAATCTTGTATTCAATTATCTTCTCATCTACGGTAAGTTCGGCCTTCCGGCGATGGGTGTCTACGGAGCGGCTATAGCCACAGTCATAGCCAGAGTGGTAGAGTTTGCCATAATCAGGATATGGGTCATCCGTCATTCGGAGAAGACGCCTTATCTGAAGGGCGTGTACAGGACCATGAAGGTGCCGGCAACCCAGTTCGTCAAATACTTTACGACGGGCTTCCCGCTGCTCATCAATGAGACTCTCTGGTCGCTCGGCATATTCCTCTTAAGCCAGGCATACTCACTCAGAGGTCTTAATGTAGTTGCGGGTCAGGGCATCGCCAACACGATCAACAACTGCTTCAATATCGCCTTCATCGCGACCGGTGACGCCGTAGCCATCATCGTAGGAAGACTTCTCGGGGCTGGAGATATGGAGAAGGCGAGAGATACCGACAACAAGATCCTCGCGACTTCAGTCATGCTCGGAACGGCCGTCGGGATAATATTGTTCCTTACGGCCAACCTCTATCCGATACCTTACAACGTTACACCCGAAGCCAAGGCATTGGGTGCCATGTTCATCATGGTGCAGGCGCTCTTCTATCCGAAGGATGCTTTCCTGCACACGTCTTACTTTACGATAAGGGCGGGAGGCAAGACGGTCGTAACGTTCCTGTTCGATTCGGTATTCATGATGCTCGTATCGGTGCCTGTGGCATATTGCCTGAGCAGGTTTACTTCGATGAACGTTATCGCGATCTTCGCCATAGTTCATGCTGCGGATCTTATCAAGTGCGCAGTGGGTGCAGTGATCCTCAAGAAGGGTCTGTGGATGAAGAATATCGTTGCTAAGATATAGTAGATCTTTAAATATCTATAACGCTTGAAATTATCTAGAATCTTAATACAATCAAATTATCTTTAAAATCCTTATTATCTTTGCATTTCTTTATGAGGTGACTAAGCAGATGGATTATAAGCGGCGAAATAAAAATAGCTTCAGGGTATTTGCAGGAATACTGATTCTCTTTTTGAGCATGGCCGCTCTAGCGGTGTTCTTATACCAGTTATTCTGTGTGTACTCGAAGCGGATGATAGCAGATCAGCTTGAGCAGTTGTATGGAGTTAGTTTTGAGGTGCGTTCAGAAGGAGTAGGAAAAACTGGAGTCTATGCAGTTGACGGCGGTGCTAAAATCTATTACACAACGGATGATTCAGGCAACATAACAACAGATTCATACATAAATTATTACTATGCTGATGAAGTTGTTGCGCAGATAGAAGACGAAATTGGCGAATGCTTCGATGAATGTATTGTTGTGTATGATTGTTTGACTACGAAAGAATATATTAACCAGGATTCAATCAACGGTGTAGTTATAAGAGAATATAATTCATATGATGACTATACGTATGAGTTTGACAGTAATTGCAATCTGACATATAAGGACTATTGTGCGGAATTATCAACAATCCACGAAGTCACCAAACCAATAGTGCGCGTCTACATTAGAGATTCTGTAGAACAATCTGCAGTTGAATCGGCAAGAGATATTTTGCGTGAAAATAGTGAGACGTTAGTTGTGGTTTTCTATGCGTTATCAGACGAATTATATGAACGCGCAAAAGGTGATGGCGTATATTGCTACATATATGATGATTATGTCAGGAACCTGAAGCTTGAAGCTCTCATTTTTGGGTCGGACTACTCTAATTTCGTACTTGATAAAATGAATTATTCTCAAATCCCAGGGGTTGAATTGATAAAGCCAAAGTCTTCTGACTCATAAAGTGACAGAACTATTCTGTGGTATCAATCTCTTGTATCGTCACGAACAAGTTGGCATGTCGCATCGACCGTGATCGAATAGTATTCCTTATAGATGACCATGCCAGGCTTAGCACCGGGGATCTTCTTTACATGTGATACGGGACAGTAGTCGACTTCGGCCTTGATCGATCCGGCTTTTGTGCCTTTGCCTTCGAGGTGTTCTTCGACGATGGTATTTCTGGAGAAGAATGCAGCCAGCTGGGCAGCTTCGATGACGGCGGTATCGGAAGGTATATCTTCGTCCGGCCTCGTCTTAAGTATGACGTGC
>JAILMZ010000014.1 GCA_024692105.1 Saccharofermentans sp. | reverse complement strand
GTATCACAGGCGGAGACATGACCCGTGACTTAAGGTTCAAGCGCGGCGATTGCATCTTTATCCCGGCAGGGATCGGGCGCTGCAGCGTGATGGGGCAGGCTGAATTAATCAAGGTCAGATGTTAAAATACACGAGATAAATCATAAGGAGACAAGCACATGAAAAAGGCACTCATCACAGGTATCACAGGCCAGGACGGTTCGTATCTCGCCGAGCTTCTGCTCGAGAAAGGCTATGAGGTACACGGCATCGTCAGAAGATCATCTGTGTCCACCACTGCCCGTATCGACCATATCTTAGATCAGCTCCACATTCACGAGGGTGATCTGTCCGACTCTTCTTCCATCGTAAGGGTAGTCGCAGAGGTCAAGCCCGACGAGTTATATAACCTCGCAGCTCAGAGCCACGTACAGGTCAGCTTCGACGCTGCCGAGTACACGGGCGACGTTGACGCACTGGGCGTGCTGAGAGTCCTTGAGGCAGTACACATGCTTGGTCTCGAGAAGAAGACTAAGATATATCAGGCTTCCACATCCGAGCTCTACGGCAAGGTAGAGGAAGTTCCCCAGAACGAGAATACACCTTTCCACCCATTCAGCCCTTATGCTGTAGCAAAGCAGTACGGTTTCTGGATGATGAAGGAATATCGTGATGCTTACGGCATGTTCTGCTGCAACGGCATCCTCTTCAACCACGAGTCTGAGAGAAGAGGGGACAACTTCGTTACAAGGAAGATCACCCTCGCTGCAGGAAGGATCGCATGCGGACTTCAGGATCACTTAGAGCTCGGCAACCTCGATTCACTCCGTGACTGGGGCTATGCCAAGGACTATGTCGAGTGCATGTGGCTGATACTCCAGCAGGACGAGCCTGACGATTACGTCATCGCCACAGGCGTTCAGCACACTGTAAGAGAGTTCACCACACTCGCATTTGCCAATGACGGCATCGAGATCGAGTGGAAGGGCGAGGGCCTCGAAGAGAAGGGTTACGACAAGGCTACAGGCAAGATGGTCGTCTGCGTCAACCCTCAGTGGTACAGACCTACTGACGTCGTAAATCTCTGGGGCGATCCCACAAAGGCAAAGACAAAGCTCGGCTGGAACCCTCAGAAGACATCCTACGAAGAGCTCTGCCGCATCATGGCACAGCACGATCTGGAACTCGCTAAGAAGGAAGCGGCAGCTAAGGCCTGATCGATATGGCAGACGGTAAGAAGGTCCTGATATTCGGCTGCGGCGGATTCGTCGGAAAGCATCTGACGGACGAGTTCATGTCTAACGGCTACGAGGTCACGGGTTCTGACATAAGAGTTCCCGAGTGGGCGGATGATCAGTTCATCTCCTGCGACCTCTTAAGTGCCGAAGATGTTATGGCGGTAATCTCGAAGGTGATGCCCGACGTCATCGTCAACCTCGCCGCCATAAGCAGTGTAGGCCAGTCCTGGAAGAATCCTCAGCTTACGATATCAGTTAACGTCATCGGATCTCTTAACATCCTTCAGGCGGTCAAGGCCTGCCGTGAAGAAGGAAAGGCTCCCAAGGTCATGTTCATCGGTTCGTCCGAGGAATATGCTCCGGCATCGGCTCCCGTCAGCGAGACATCGCCTCTTGATTCGAACAGTCCCTACGGCATCTCCAAGATGACGCAGGAGAGCTTTGCCACCCTTTACGGCAAGGAGTTCGGCATCGATGTGTATCTCGTCAGGGCGTTCAATCACACGGGCGTAGGGCAGGCAGACAACTTTGTCCTGCCTTCCTGGTGCAAGCAGGCGGCCGAGATAGATAAGTCAGGCAGGCCCGGCGTAATGAACGTCGGCAACCTCAAGGTAAGAAGAGACTTCAGCGATGTAAGAGACATTGTAAGAGCTTACAGGCTCATAGTCGAGAAGGGTCAGCCCGGCAAGGCGTATAACGTCGGCTCCGGCGTCGCTCACTCGCTCGAAGATATGCTGAAGACGATAACTTCGCTGTCATCACAGGAGATAACCGTAAATGTGGATCCCGCGAGGATCCGTCCGACGGACACCCCGGTAATCTGCTGCGACAACAGTCTTATAAAAGCCGAGCTCGGCTGGGCGCCGGAGCACGATATCTTCGACACACTTAAGGAAATGTACGAGAACTACCGCAGATGAGAGTACTTCAGATAGCAAAGTATATGTACCCCTTCCTGGGAGGCACCGAGCAGGTAACAAGAGACCTGGTCGGTGCATTTAATGCTATCGGGGCAGAGAACAAGGTCATCTGCTTCAACGAGGACTCCACAGACGGAGAGATAACTACAAGAATGCACGAGACGGTCACCGACAAGGTCGACGGAGTTGACGTCATCCGCGTCGCATCGAAGGCAAAGATAATGTCCCAGGCCATTGCTCCCGAATACAAGAAGAACCTCACGAAGGTCCTGGATGAATTCAAACCCGACGTGGTCATCTTCCACTATCCGAATCCCTATGTCGCATCGAAGCTCCTGTCATACATCAGGAAGAACGGCAAGAGCTTCAAGCTCTATATCTACTGGCACCTCGATATCACGAAGCAGAAGTTCGTCAGAGCTTTCTTCAGAGAACAGGACAGGGCGCTCATCAAGGCGTCGGACAAGATCCTCGGAGCCACTCCGATACACCTTGAGATGAGCAGATATTCGAATGAATTCGGCGATAAGAAATACATCCTTCCCTACATGATCGCGGACGATACGCTCGTCCTTAACGACAGCGAGAAGGAAGCGGCAAAGAAGATCAGGGAAGACAACCCCGGCAAGATCCTGGGATTCTTCATCGGACGTCACGTCGCATATAAGGGCCTCGATTATCTCATCGAAGCGGTAAAGAAGACCAAGTCCGATAAGCTCCTCATCTTCATCGCTGGAGACGGGGAAGATACGGCCAAGCTCAAGGCTCAGGCTGAAGGCGTTGACAAGATCAGGTTCATAGGAAGGATAGACGACTCGGTCAAGAGGTCTTACCTCGAGGCGTCAGACCTCACGATATTCCCGTCGGTAACAAGGTCGGAAGGCTTCGGTCTCGCGCTTGCCGAAGGCATGTTCTTCGGCAGTCCGGCGATAACATTCACGATCCCGGGAAGCGGCGTGAACTACTTAAGGCAGGATAAGCTGACAGGCATCGAGTGCCCGCTTATGGACACCGACGCATACGCAAAGGCTCTCGATACGCTCTGCGAAGACGATGTGCTCAGAGCCGAATACGGAGAGAATGCAAAGCGCATGATACTCTCCAGATACACCAAGGACAGATTTGTAGAGAACGTGGGAAAGCTCCTGGAGGAAGATACATGAAGATCGGTTTCGTCACACCGTGGTACGGAGATAACATCCCGGGCGGCGCTGAAGCCGAGCTCCGCGGAATAGTAAAGCACCTTCAGGGCAAGGCGGAAGTTGAGGTCCTCACGACCTGCGTCGAGAAGTTCGGCTCCGACTGGAACAAGGATTTCCACAAGGAAGGCCTTACCGAAGAAGGCGGCGTGAAGGTCAGACGCTTCAAGGTCAGGAAGAGAGATGCCAAGGCATTTGACGACGTGAACTACAAGCTCATGAAGGGCCTTAGGCTGAACGATACGGAAGCTCAGGTCTTCGTGAACGAGATGGTCAACAGCGACGACCTCTACGCATACATTGCAGACCATAAGGACGAATACGACTTCTTCGCATACATCCCTTACATGTTCGGAACGACGTATAACGGCATCAAGACCGTTCCCGAGAAGTCCGTACTCATCCCCTGCCTTCACGATGAGAGCTACATCTATCTGAGGCCTTTCAAAGAGGTCTTTCCGACGCTTGCAGGCATGATCTTCCTGTCTGACCCGGAGAAAGAACTCGCAGAGCGCGTCTATGACCTCAGCAATGTCGATGACCGCACTCTCGGCGCGGGCGTGAATACCGAATTCACATCAGACGCACAGCGCTTCAGAGACAAGTTCGGAATAAAGGACAAGTTCATCCTCTACGCAGGCCGTAAGGACTCCGGCAAGGGCGTCGACGTTCTCATCAAGTACTTCGCACAGTACAAGGCGCGAAAGCAGACAGACTTGAAGCTCGTCCTCATCGGAGGCGGCACGATAGACATCCCGAAGGAAGTAAAGGACGACGTCATCGACCTGGGCTTCGTGGACGCTCAGGATAAGTACGATGCCTATGCGGCGGCAGAGCTTTTCTGCCAGCCCTCGTTCTACGAGAGCTTCTCGATAGTCATCATGGAGAGCTGGCTTGCAAAACGTCCCGTCATCGTTAACGGCAGGTGCGCCGTGACAAGGAACTTCGCATCCAAGTCCAACGGCGGACTCTGGTTCGAGAATTATCCCGAGTTCGAAGAGACGGTTAGCTTTATAATGGAACATGAAGACATCGCGAACACCATGGGAGAAAACGGCAGGCAGTTCGTACTGGACAACTTCGCCTGGGACGTAATAACAAAGAAATACCTGGACTTTTTTGAAGGCCTTAGAAGATAAGAAGAGAGGACATAAGCTATGGCAGAATCCGTAAACACCGAAGAGATAATGGCTAAGATCCGCGAGAACATCAAGACACGCGATTATTCGGACCTGGACCTGAGCTTCGACGATATCAATGTCGCAGGCGTATCCAGGGGCGAACTGGACGATCTGAGATTTGACGAGAATGAATTTGCCGACGAGATCGCAGCGGTCAACACTTTCTACGGCGTTAACTACTACGAGACTCTGGACGGCAGCGGCCTCAAGCTCGCGCTCAAGATATTCATCAGGAAGTTCATGAAGCCTGTCGCAGCGCCTCTCATCGCCAGACAGAATCTCTACAACAATGCCTCAGCCAAGTCCTTAAGCCAGATCTATGCTTATATCAGAGACAAGGAAGCAGAGAACAAAGCGCTCAGGGACAAAGTGGATTCACTTGAGAAGAGAATAGCCGAACTCGAGAAGAAAGCATAATGAGAATAGTACAGATGCTCCCGACGCTCGCATACGGCGACGCGATCGGCAACAACGTAATAGCGATCAACGACGCCCTGGTCTCCGCAGGGTACGATACGGATATCTTCGCGGAAGGCATCGACAAGAAGATCCCTTCTGGCACGGCGCGACTGGTTTCCGCATACAAGGACAGCCCCGACACGATAATCCTCTACCACCTCTCGACGGGAACGGAACTTAACGAGAAGATCAAGAAGTTCAAGGCAAGAGTATTCGTCGTATACCACAACGTCACTCCGCCCGAATTCTGGCACGGCTACGACTATGAGCACGAGAAGAGATGTGCCGCAGGAGTCGAGAGCGTAAAGGCACTGGCGAAGACTCCGGAGTACTGCATCGCAGACTCGGCGTTCAATAAGTCCGACCTCATCAGCTACGGCTACACGTGCCCTGTGGATGTCCTGCCGATACTCATCAGGTTCTCAGACTACGAGAAGAAGCCTGACCAGAAGACGGTAGACAGATTAAGCGACGACGTAACAAACATCGTCTTCACAGGAAGAGTCGCACCCAACAAGAAGCAGCAGGACCTCATCACGTCGTTCTACTACTACCACAAGTTCGTCAATCCGAAGTCGAGGCTGATAATCGCAGGCTCATTCCAGAACTCGGATATCTACTACAGGAAGCTCGAAGCATACACCAAGGAACTGGGCCTGGAAGACGCAGTCGAATTCACGGGACACATTCCCTTCGACCAGATCCTTGCCATCTACAGGACGGCAGACCTGCTGCTCTGCCTCAGCGAACATGAGGGCTTCTGCGTTCCGCTCGTCGAAGCGATGTGCTTCGGCATCCCGATAATCGCTTACGACAGCACTGCGATAGCAGAGACGCTCGGAGGCTCGGGCATCCTTCTTAAGGACAAGGATCCGAAGATCGTATCCGAAGCCATCAACCTCGTCGTAACTGACGAAGAATTAAGAAACAAACTCATCGAAGGCGAGAAGGCGCGCCTGGCTGACTTCGATAACGATAAGATCAAGGCAAGGCTCATAGAGCTCTTGAAGTCGCGAATTGGGGAGTAACATGGACAGGAAGATAAGGATCTGTTTTGTGGTTCAGAGATACGGGCTCGAAGTAAACGGCGGAGCGGAGCTCCACTGCAGGCAGCTCGCTGAGCACATGAAGTCAGATGACAGGGAGATCCACGTCGCGACCACCAAGGCCGTCGACTATTCGACCTGGAAGAATACATACAAGAAGAACGAAGAAGTCATCAACGGGATAACGGTCCACAGATTCCCGGTAAAGCACCAGAGGGATCAGGCGAGGTTCGACCTCATCAACTCGAGATTCCTGTTCTACAAGGAAGCCTTCGACTATGAAGCCGAGCGCGAGTGGATCAACCTCCAGGGACCCGAGTGCCCGAAGCTCGTTAAGTATCTGAAGGACAACAAGGATTACTACGATGTCTTCATCTTCTTCACATACCTGTACTATACGACGGTAATAGGCCTTCCTGAAGTCGCGGACAAGGCTATCCTCATCCCGACCGCTCACGATGAGCCTTTCCTCAAGATGAAGCACTACGCGGAGCTCTTCCACAAGCCGAGATTCTTCTTCTACAACACGGAAGAAGAGCGCCAGATGGTAAATAAGAAATTCCACAACGAGAACATTCCGAGCGACCTGGGAGGAACAGGCGTTGAGATCCCGGACGACATCAACCCCGAGAGATTCAAGGCCAAGTACAACCTCAACGACTTCATCGTCTATGTCGGAAGGATCGACCAGGGCAAGAACTGCGGCGAGATGTTCAGATACTTCAGGGCATACAAGAAGAGACATCCTTCGGATCTTAAGCTCGTCCTCATGGGCAAGCCTGCGATGGACATTCCCAAGGACGACGATATCTTAAGCCTCGGCTTCGTATCGGACGAAGACAAGTTCGACGGTATAGCAGCTGCCAGGATGCTCCTGCTCCCGTCCATATTCGAGAGCCTGTCGATGGTCGTTCTTGAAGCGATGTGCGTTCATACCAATGTCGTGGTAAACGGCAAGTGCCCCGTCCTCAAGGGCCACTGCGTCAAGAGCAACGGTGCACTCTACTATATGAATTACCCCGAGTTCGAAGGAGTCGTCGACTTCTTCCTAAATGAGAAGGAGACGGCCGAGCAGATGAAGCTCAATGCCTATGACTACGTCCAGCAGAACTATCAGTGGGATGTCATCACCGGCAGACTCGGCAAGTTCGTGGACAAGATGGTGGAAGACAAGGCATGAAGACGGTCGTAGTCAACGGCGAAGTATTTACCAGCGGATTCATGGTAGGGATCCCGAGGTATTCCATCGAGATCTTAAGGGAGCTCGATAAGATGGATCTGCCCTACGACATAGAACTCGTCATGCCCAGACAGCTCGACCTCGGCGTCAAGTTCAATAAGATCAGGACGGTCATCTATAAGCCGGAACTCATGAAGTTCGGCAAGTTCGGCAGGGAATACTGGAGAGAGACTGCATTCACGATGTATGCGAACAGCAAGGACACCATAGTCCTGGATATCTGCATGATGCTCCAGCGTAAACGTAACGACATCACATTCATCTACGACTGCCAGCCGGAGAAGTTCTCCACGAACTACCTCACCAAGCCCTACTCACGCTTCGTGCAGAAGGTGAGGCTGAACCTGAGGCGTAAGGCGGCAGTTAACGCCAAGCTTATCGTCACGGACAGCTATGACGCTCGTAAGGACATCTCTGAGATCTTCGGCGTACCCGCTGAGAAGATCAAGGTCGTCTACTGCGGATGGCAGCACTTCGGAAGAGTGACTGCAGACGAGTCGGTCTTTACTGATATTAAGGACATCAAAAAGGGAGAATACTTCTTCTCTCTCGGTTCAAGATACAAGCACAAGAACATGGACTGGGTATTTGCAGCAGCAAGGCAGAACCCCAAGTATAAGTTCGTCGTGACGGGACACAATACGCTTGCCGATTATTCCAAGGATATCGAGGCAAGCGCCCCCGAGAATGTAATCTTTACGGGATTCTTATCTGACGAGAAGGTTAAGGCGCTGATGGCGCACTGCAAGGCGTTCATCCAGCCGTCACTTAGCGAAGGCTTCGGCATGCCGCCCCTGGAGGCAGTGAGCGCAGGCGCGAAGGACATAATAGTATCGAACGTGACCGCACTTCCCGAAGTATACGGCGAGTGCGCGCACTACATAGATCCTCTCAAGTATGAGAATATAGATATGGACGAGATCCTGGCAACTGAAGTAAAGGATCCTTCAGTCCTTCTGGAGAAGTACAGCTGGGAAAAGTCTGCTAAGCAGATCAAGGCTCTTATAGATGAGTTCGGGGACGCTTGATATGAACGAAGATAAGGCGAGGATCGATCTTTATACCGAGCAGCTGATGCGCGTTGAGCGTGCCCACTTCGCAAGCCAGAAGGAGAACCATCACCTCAAGCTTAACCTGATGAGACAGGGTGAACTGCTTGAGCTCAAGGCAAGATATCCTGAAGAACCGCTGCCGTCTTCCAAGCTCGGCAAGCTCAGATACAGGCTTAAGGCAGCCAATGCGAAGTTTGTTCCGTCGCTCTACCGCATAGACCTGACATACGGGGCAAGAGCGGTCTTTGACGGTGAGCTCCTCAAGATGCAGATTGACACGCCTTCTGACAGCAAGGCGAGATTCAGCATACTGCTTGATGCGACTGACGGCGATGTCAGCCTTCTCAGGCAGACAATAGTAAGCGTCTATGACCAGACCTACAATAACTACGAACTGGCGGTTACCGACCGCTCGTCGAAGAAGAATTTCCACATCAGCAAGCTCGTTAAGAATGCCGCCAAGGCATTCGGCGGAAGGCTGAAGATCAATACCGCTCCCGAAGGAGACTTTATCATGGCTCTTCGTCCGGGAGATTTCCTTAATCCTGCGGCGCTCCGTCTCATGGCAGATAAGGTCACTGACGGAACTGACTTCATCTACGCAGACGAAGCAGGGTTCGATGAGTATCCTCAGAATATAAGGCCCGGATATCCTCTGTATGAACCGGGGTACGGCAAGACAGCATTTACCAATGCAGACTATACCATCAGGGCCTTTGCCGTAAGCAGGGCTCTGGCTGAAGGCGAGGACATAACATCCGGCGAAGCGGGGATGAAGCTTCTCAGGAAGGCCAATAACCCCGCGCACGTGCCTGCTGTCCTCTATTACTCACGAGGCGGAGATATCGGATTCAAGACGATACCTCAGAATGCAGAAGTGCAGGGCACGCCTCTTGTCTCGATCCTCATCAGCAACAGGGACCACAGGGACATCTTAGAGCGCTGCATAAGCTCGATAGAAGAGAAGACAACATACGGCAACTATGAGGTCATCGTCTGCGAGAACGGCAGCACGGAAGAGGACATAAAGGATTACTACAAAAAGCTGGAAGCCAGTTCCAAGGTTAGAGTGATCACATGGGAAGGCGGAAGCGAATTCAACTTCTCTGCCCTGAATAACTTCGCTGCAAAGGAAGCAAAGGGCGAATACATGATCCTTCTCAACAACGATACTGAAGTCATCGAACCCGGATGGATCGAGGCTCTGCTTAAGGAGTGTCAGAAGGAGAATACTGCCGTATCAGGAAGTCTCCTCATCTATCCCGACGAGACCATACAGCACGCGGGCATGTGCATCCTTGGCGGCAATGTGTTCCACCTAGGCATACATGAATCGGCAGACGAACAGGGGTATCTCGGAATTTATTCCAGAAGCCACGAAGTCTCATCGGTCACGGCTGCCTGCATGATGGTCAGGAAAGATGTCTGGGATGACTTGGGAGGCCTTGATGAAGAATTCAGGATCGCTTATAACGACGTTGACTTCTGCCTGAGGGCAAGGGAAGCCGGATATCAGATCAGCTATACCCCTTATGCAAAGCTCTACCATCACGAGGGCAAGAGCAGGGGCTTCAGAAGATTGGACGATAAGGATATCGCCGCCGAAGAACAGGAGAGGAGACTCTTCATCAGCAGACACCCGGTAACGGCGCTCACTGATCCTTACTACAACCCGAATCTTCTTCCGGGCGGACTCTTCCTCGAGAGACTCCCGAACGAAAAAGACAGAGCGCTTGCCAAAGAACTCATGCAGTACAAAGACAAGACCTTCTGTATCGACAGCAACTGCTCACCCGATACAGCGAGACAGGTACTGTATGTATCTTCCGTTATCCTGGGCAGGGACAACGATCTGAGATTCACGGAAGGCAGAGCAGAAGACGGAATCCTGATCACCGACAAGAACGGCAGGATCGAGGTCATCGGAAGCGGAAATGAAGGCAAGTCTTAGGAATGTGCTATAATTTGCAGACTTATGGATAAAAGAACGGCAAACAACAAGACATCCATCGTAAAGGAGCTCCTGGAGAACAGGGGGCTTACCTTCAAGCTTGCAAAAAATGACCTCAAGAACAGATTTGCAGGTTCGTACCTCGGCACCATCTGGGCTTTTGTTCAGCCGATAGTAACGATCCTTCTGTTCTGGTTCGTCTTCGAGAAGGGACTCCACGCAGGCCCTCAGGGCTTAAGGGCCGGCATTCCCGTACCGTTCATCCTCTGGCTTACGGCAGGCCTCGTACCCTGGTTCTTCTTCCAGGACTGCGTGATCCACGGAACGGGCACTCTCTATGAGTATGCCTTCCTGGTCAAGAAAGTCGTATTCAACATCGGCATACTTCCTGCCGTCAAGATAATCTCCAACCTGTTCGTGCACATGGCGTTCGTCGTCATAATGCTCATCATCTATACGGCTATGGGAATGCCGCCGGGAATATATGCGGTACAGATAATCTACTACTCATTCGCGATGCTCTGCCTGGCTCTCGCGGTCGTCTATACTACCAGCGCTCTCTGCGTATTCTTCAGGGACCTCGCGCAGATCGTCGGCATACTCATGCAGGTCCTCATGTGGTCAACTCCGATCATGTGGAACTTCGATGCAATGAATCCTTCTCCGGTATTAGGCTTCATCCTGAAGCTCAATCCGATGTTCTATATAGTCCAGGGCTACAGGGACTCCATGATCAACGACGTCTGGTTCTTCCAGAAGCCCGAGCTGACCATTTACTTCTGGGTGCTCACACTCGCGCTGTTCCTTCTCGGTACCACCGTGTTCAAGCGCCTCAGGGTCCACTTCGCGGATGTTCTTTAACGGGTGATATGTATGGCTGAAGAATACGCGATAAGAGTAAAGAACATAACCAAGCGATATAAGCTGTTCGAGAGGAACCGCGACCGGGTCAGGGATGCCCTGGGACTGGCAGGCAAGAAACAGCTCTATAAAGATCTCTATGCTCTTAAGGACCTGTCATTCGACATCAAGAAGGGCGAATCCGTGGGCATAATCGGCGTCAACGGCGCAGGCAAGTCCACCATCCTTAAGATAATAACGGGCGTCCTCACGCCTACGGACGGCGAGGTCGAGATCAACGGAAGGATATCCGCACTCCTGGAGCTCGGCGCGGGCTTCAACCCCGAATACACCGGTCTTCAGAATGTCTATCTGAACGGCACCATGATGGGCTTTACCAAAGACGAGATAGACAAGAGACTTAACTCCATCCTGGAATTTGCCGATATAGGCGACTTCATCAACCAGCCGGTCAAGACATATTCGTCCGGAATGTTCGTAAGGCTCGCATTCGCAGTCGCGATCAACATAGAACCCGAGATCCTCATCGTGGACGAGGCACTCTCCGTCGGAGACGTTTTCTTCCAGACCAAGTGCTTCCACAAGTTCGAGGAATTCCGTAAGGCGGGCAAGACGATAATCTTCGTATCACACGACCTGGGCAGCATCAGAAGATACTGCGACAAGGCAATCCTTCTTAACCACGGCACGAAAATCTCCGAAGGCACGCCTGCCGAAGTAATAGACATCTACAAGCGTGTCCTCGCAGGCCACTTCGAAGAGTTCGACGACCAGGACAAGCCGTACACGGTTCCCGAGACACCGGCCGTTACGGGCGAGTGGAAGAAGAACTACGAGATCAACCCGTCCCACGACGAATACGGCGACAAGGACGTCGAGATAATCGACTTTGCAGTCATCGACTGCAAGGGCAAATATACGAGCGTACTCACAAAGGGGGACCCCTTCAAGATCAAGGTGAAGATCAGGGCGAACAGACCTGCAGACGAACCTATCGTCACATATACGGTCAAGACCATGAAGGGCACAGACATTACCGGAACCAATACCATGTTCGAAGGCTACAGCCTCGGGCACATGGAGCCCGGCGAAGAGAAGACGGTCACGTTCACTCAGAAGATGGACATCCACGGCGGACAGTATCTGCTGTCCATAGGATGCACCAGATTCGAAGGTGACGAACTCAAGGTCTTCAATAGGCTCTACGATATCATCTGCCTGTCTGTCGTCTCGGAGAAGGATACCGTAGGCTTCTACGACATGAATTCCAAGATAGAGATCGAATAATATGTCAGCCGATAAGATACGTGCCATCCTCGAATCAGGTGCAGACATCGAAGATGCTGTCCTTGCTTCAGATGACAAGGCTATCTTCTATCATCTGTCTCCGTTAAGAGCGAATCTCCTCTCATGGATCGACTTCAAAGAAGATGCATCAGTCCTTGAGATAAACGCTGAATGCGGCGCTCTTACGGGTATTCTGTGTGAGAAGGCAAAGCATGTCACCGCAGTTGATGCTTCCAAAGATAATTGTGAGATAAACGCCCACAGAAATAAATATGAGAACCTCGAGCTGATCACGGGCGAGTTCAAGAAGATAAAGTTTACCAAGACATTCAATTACATAACCATCGTCGGACTGCAGGAGAAACTTCTCAAGAAGACCATATCCAAGGCAGCAACCCTGCTTGCCCCCGGCGGACAGCTGATACTGGCAGGAGAGGGCGACATCAAGCAGGCAGACAAGTATCTTGCCAAGGCAGGATTCAAAGAGACAAAGACTTACTACCCGGCTCCGGACTACAGGATACCGCTTGAGATACGCACAGATAAGGATGTAGGATCGTTCCTCATCTTTGCCAAAAGAGACGGCACATGTGACAGGGAAGTCTCCTATGTTAAGTTCGCCTGCCAGAGAAAGCCCGAATTCAGGGTATCCACCAAGATCACTGAAGAAAACGGCACGAAGAGAGTCATCAAGAGTCCTATGACTGAAGCAGCAAAAGAGCACATAGCAAGACTCGCATCTAATAAGGACAAGGTCGCAGGAATGTATAAGGGCATAACACCCGCAGACTGCAAACTCGAAGGCGATTCTGCAGTATTCCCATTCATAGAGGGAGAGATCCTGACAATAGAAGACTTGGACAAGGTATTCGATTACAACGAGCCTCTCGCAGCTTTTGAAGTTACAGACAGGTTCAGGGAGATCTTCGGCGATATTGATGTTCCCGAGGGCGAGCAATCCTACCCTGTGACCAATATAGACTCTAACCTCGATAACTTCATGTCTACAGACGGCAAGACCTACTGCATCGACTACGAATGGATCTTCGACTTCCCCGTTCCTGTCAGATTCGTCAGATACAGGACTCTGTTCTACGCCGGGATCAGCCCTGATAAGTTTGCAGACTACGGCTATTTGGAGGAAGACATCAAGTTCTTCCACAACATGGAGATAGCCTTCCAGCAGTATGTGTCGGGCGACGACTTCAAATATATCATGGCCTCGAGGTTACAAAGCTGAAGGCCCTGGAAGAAATATTTGCGAAACAGGCAATATTAGCACAAATCGCTCGATGACAATCGGTATATATAAGTAAATCGAACGATATATTTGAATTCTCCTGCCGAATCGATTAAAATATCGATAAAGGGGGGGGATATGATATGACTCAAGTAACAGCAACCGAATTCAAAACGAACCTTGGCCGCTATCTGGAAATGGTCCGCACGGAAGATATATGGATTACCAAGAACGGCAAAACAGTAGCAAAGCTCATAAATCCGAATGTCTCTGCTGTTGATTCAATATCCGGGATACTTGAAGGGTTTGATCCCGGCGATACGGACCGTCACAGCCTTA
>JAILMZ010000001.1 GCA_024692105.1 Saccharofermentans sp. | reverse complement strand
TCTCGAGTGTCTTGAAGTTGCCCCAGTCGCCGTAATAGATGTTCTCTTCGGGAATGGGCCGGCCGTGTTCTTCGAAGACCTTCCTGACCGTATCGATCCTGCAGATGCTCTCAGGATGCGTCTTATAGCCTCCGATGATGGTCGCACGCTTAACGTCGTGAACTTCGATCAGGTGCCTGACAAGCTCCTTCATGCCGGACACGTTGTCCAATATGATATTGATCGCGCCCTCGACTTCAATGCCGACGCTGAACACCGGGACACCGGCCTCGACCGCCCTCTTGACGAGCGTTATTCCTGTCTCGATGGAATTAAGGCTGTTGGACAACACGATGAGAGCGTCATAGTCTTTGAAATCCGGGAGATCATATATGTTGAGCTCGCCCCTGTTGAATTCCTCGAACTCGTCGTAGGAGGCGTAGCTGAAGAACACGAACATGTCATATTCGTTGTTGACGTCGGCGGAACGGAAGCCCCTAAGCATTGCCTTGAGACTGTCCAGACCATATCCGTTTGCAAATACAGCGATCTTCTTTTTCATGTTGCTCACCTTGGGTCTAGGATACACTCCCTTTGTTACGGACCTGTGAATGAAAACATAACAAACATAAAAGAAAACTTTGGACACTCTTTCTTTACAGTATTTACACACTGTAGTCTCAAATCCGTAATCGCGAGTTTTTGTGTTTACCGTATCATCAGTCCATGCAAACAATTACTGCCGAAGGCTTTGAGTAATCTGGGATTGGATTGGGATTGGAGAGCCGGCTCGCGAGGGCCGGTTCTTCTTATTTGCCGGTAAGCTACTCGAGGAACTTCGAAGACAGCTCCTTACGGCTCTTGGCATTTGTCTTCTTCAGAAGATTGCTCACATGGAATTTGACCGTGTTCTCGGATATGAACAGCTTGCCTGCGATCTCAGTATTGGTGGCACCGTCAACGAGCAGGTTGAGAACGTCCATCTCGCGTGATGAGAGGTCGTATGTGAGTTTGATGGAAGTAAGCACGTCGTCTCTGGTCTTCTCGGATTTGGGTACTGGCGAGAAGAGTTTCATGTAATGGAAGACGAACAGTCCCGAGCCGAATACGAGCAACACCGACGTGACTGCCATGAGTGCCAGCGGATCTGAAGTGAGTTCTATTCCGATGAAAGCGCCGGTTGCTTCACCTATCCTGCCAAAGATAACACCAAGGGAACACAGGTATATAAGCGGCAATCCCTTGTCAGAGACCATATCGGACATATCGGCCATGATGCCGAACCTGTACACTGCCAGGAAGCCCGTCATGAAATAGCAGATGAAGAATACTAGCGTCGTAACTCCTACCTTAGTCTGGAGCAGGATGTACAGCATGGGCGCAGTCATGGTGACAAGACAGCAGATCGAGCCTATCCTCTTGTCCCTGTTGTTGATCCAGGTCGCAGCGATAAGACCAAGCGAATATGTGATCCTCAGGAGTTCGCCGCTCATCTCAAGTTCATCCATCTGCGCTATTGGGAAATAGAACGCGACGCTCTGGACCGCCCAGGTGACCGCAATAAAGAAACATGTCGCAAGAAGTATCGGATTCATGTGTCCCCTGGCAATCTTGACGGTGCTGATCGGCTTGACCTCCTGCGCGGGATAGACCGGCACCACAAACTGCCAGAGAATACTTGCCGCTGCAGCTATCACGAAATACAGTATCAGGGCATAGCCGCTCCTGACGAACTGTCCATCACAGATCAACGCAAGAAGCGCCGTTATTATCGGGGATACTGTATAGGATATGCCGAATGCCCAAAGTCTCTTATCTTTGGGGACCGCCGTTACGATGAGAAGGAAGTACAGCCCCTGCGAGACACCTTCCAATACGGACGAGATCACGAAGATCGCTGCCACAAGAGCCCCGTCCTTCACAAAGAAAGCGGGTATCCCGGACAGGACGGTCAGGATGGCGACCACCGGGAAGAAATACCTTCCGCCGGCAAATCTGACCTTCAGCTTTACGAGGACTGCAGTGAGGATCATACCGACCGCCTGGGCGATATAGCAGATGCACTCGGCAAAAAGGTCGGCTGTCTCGGACGGGAAATAGTCCGTCATCCGGTAGATGCAGGAGAAGTACATTCCCGTTCCGCACGTAAATGTCAGTGTTACGATTACGGTAACAAGGATCAGTTGTTTGAACGATGTATTCCTCAATTCCGCACCCCCGTATTTCCATTAAATTATCACAAAGAATTAAGTTTATGACAAATGCCGTAAAAAGTCCCGAAAGCCTTGATATAGGGCTACCTACCCATAAACTACCCGCCCTATTAACACTATGTCAACACTTTAGTATCAAATCAGTAATCACAG
>JAILMZ010000081.1 GCA_024692105.1 Saccharofermentans sp. | reverse complement strand
CTATAGATTTTTTCAGAAGGGAACTGTCGAGATGATCATTACTCCCAAGAATACTTTCGAACCGAACCGCGAATATGCTTTCCGCATAGTCAGAGATAACATAATCAACATGGAGATCAAACCGGGCAGCCTCATCGGCGAACAGGAGATCGCGACCCAGCTCGGGATCTCGAGGACTCCGGTACACGAGGCTTACCTCGAGCTGTCCAAGTCCAAGATCGTAAACATCCTTCCCCAGAAGGGCTGCAGCGTATCGCTGATCGACTACGAACTCATCAAGGAATCAAGGTTCCTGCGTATCGCCGTCGAGTCCGCGCTCATCAAGGAAGCGTGCGATGTCGCTACGGAAGAAGACATCAACAAGCTCTATTCCAACATCAAGCTTCAGCAGTTCTACTTAGAGAACGATCCGCCGAAGTTCCTGAATCTCGATAACGACTTCCACAAGAGCATCTATGTCGCATGCAACAAGATGCAGTGCTTCTACATGGTAAGCCTGATGAGCCTTCACTTCGACAGAGTAAGATCACTGTCGCTCAAGACCATCAAGGACCAGAAGCTCGTATCCGACCACCAGGCTATCGCCGATGCGATTGCTGCTCACGATAAGGATGCGGCAGAGGCGGCATTCAAGAAGCACATGTCCAGGTTCGACCTCGACTGGGACATCATCAAGAAGGAGTACAGCGAATACATCGCAGAGTGATCCTCAGATAATCGACCGCAATCAAAAAGGGACTGCAGCAAGGCAGTCCCTTATTGTTTCTCTTGATCTTACGGATCAGTCGACAGCTTCGATCGTAAGATTATCGAGATAGAACTCGGTCATGTCCGAAGACTCGAAGTAGATGGACAGGCTTGTGTTGTCATCAGGTACTTCATAGTCACACTCGACGAATACCCATTCATCCGTTCCTGTGGGAACTTCGACCAGATGAGGCCATGTTCCGTCGATATCCGCAGTGAGGCATACCTGCTCAGCAGAACACTTGATAGCGAAAGATACGTGGATCGTATGTCCGATGTAGTTGCTGATATCGATCGAGTAACCGTCGTAATCAGCATATCCGTCGGAATTCATGAGGCAGTATTCGCCCTCGTAAGCATCACCGACGATCGTCTGGACAGCGCTGTATCTCGGACCTCCGATGTAATCCTTATTCTCGTAGTCTTCCACGATAGGTGACAGATCGGACTTGGGTTCCACATAGTCGGCAGGCTTGGTGACTTCACCGCCGCTTACCGCACACATGACGCCTTCGTAAGCCGGCTTGGGTGTGAGGTTTCCGTAGAAGAGCAACGGGCTGGTTGCAGACTTCCAGCTCATGTCGTCCGTAAGGCCCCAGACCGTTACGCACTCGATGGGCATGCCTGCTTCCTTTGCCTCGATGATGGCAGAGAACAGTTTCTTCATGTATACGCCCTGATCGTACATGGGGTTCTGTGAGTTGGGAGCCGTAACGTCGAGCTCGGTGATGTGGATAACAACGCCGAGTTCATCAACATATTCCTGCATCGCGCCGATGTAGTAATCGGGGTCGAGGCCGGAGCTGATGTGGCTCTGCATGCCCATACCGTCGATATTGCCGGCCTCTGCGATAGGCTTGAGCATAGCGATGATATCTGCCTGCTTGGAATCCTGATACTCGTTGTAATCGTTGTAGAAGAGCTGTACTCCGTCAGGTGCGTGCTTTCTTGCGAACTCGAAAGCCTTCTCGACATAGTCGTCACCTATCGTCTGGAGCCAGTAGCAGTCTCTCATGCCGCCGTCATCTGCGATGGCTTCGTTGACAACGTCCCATGCATAGATAACGCCGGGATAGTTCTCTTCGCACCAGTTCATGACTGCATCGATATAGTTCTCCATTCTCGTGAGCATGAGTTCCCTGCTCGCGAGTTCTCCGTTGACATCGTAGTTCTCATAGAAGAACCAGGAAGGTGTCTGTGAATACCAGATGAGGGTGTGGCCTCTCATCGGGATGCCGTTGGCCTTGCAGTAATCAAGGATCGGTTTTGCCGCGTCGAAATTCAGCGCGGGACACTCGTTGTATTTCGCGGGATCCGCAAGTGTCGTGGCAGCATCCATAACGTTCTCGGGCTTGAGTTCGTTCTCGGGTGTGACCGAGTTGAACTGTGTCTTGAGAAGCGTCCTGAACTCTTCGTTGGAATTGTTCATGACCGAAGCGGGGGATGCGACGCCGAACTTGAAGTAGTCCTTATAAGCCTCGCACAGTGATGCTGTTGTGGACGGATCTGAAAGTGTTTCGATCGGAACGCCGGTGAGATTGTTGAGGTCTCCTACGATGCTGAGCTCGAAGGAAGATACCGTGATGTCCCTGACATCGCCGGCCTCGATATAGACCAGTGCGTTCTCGGCGTTATCGGGGATCTCGATGTTGCCGGTGATCGTGGATGTCTCGGAAGTTTTTGTCTCTCCCTCGGCAATGGTCACATAAGATGTGTTGCCATAGATCTCATATCTGAGAGACAGTCTGACGAATGCGTTCGACGAGGATACCTTTGCCGTAGCGCAGACGGTATTGCCTCTGTAATCAGGACAGGGGATGCAGATTCCCGAATTGCTGGAAGCGCGGTCCGTGAGAACAGCGGTACCATTCTCAAGAGTGACCTTACAGTCACCGTATGTCTCCCAGTTGCTTCCGTCGCCTGATTTGGAGAAATCCGCCGTGATGGTAAGCGGTACGTCGTGGGGTCCTTCCGGTTCCTTAGGTGCCTGAGCGCATCCGCTGAGCACGAACACACCCGCCAACAGAACCGACAGTAGGGTTACAAGTTTTTTCTTCATAACAACTCCGTGAAAACAAATGTTACAAAAGTAGTTCCTAAATGTGCCTTCACGTCTATATTACCGCAATAAACGTTTAATAATCAATGATAGAAATTTGCGGTTTTAAAGACGTCTTAGCACGTCCATTACACCATTCTCGTCATTGGTATAACGGGTGACATGGCGGGCAGCTTTGATAAGGTCCGGGTGGGCATTTGCCATGGCATAGGATTCGCCTGCCTCAGCCAGGAGCGTAATGTCGTTGAGATAGTCGCCAAAGGCGGCTGTCTCGTCTCTGGACACACCCAGATGTTCTCTTATCTTACGGAGCGCCAGGCCCTTCTCGACGGTCGAATTTGCTATGTCGATCCAGCTGTCTCCGGACAGCAGTGCAGTGATGCCTTCCTTGCGTTCGGGGAGGCTGTTATAAACTTCTTCCGCTCTGAATGAGTTTACAAATATTGCTATTTTGAGTATCTTATCTTGCGATGCGCATGACCTCAGGTCATTGTTGTACTCGATGCGTGCATAATACTTGGTCGATTCTTCTTTTGCCTTGCCGCCTAAGTGTCTTACATACGCACTCTTAAGACCGCAGAGGAGCGGCTCGCAGAGTTCATTACCCGGGAACTCGTCCAAGGTCTCGAGCGCATCGGCCGTGCTCATCGCGTCAACGCTTATTATCTCGTCCGCATGGGCGATCACGGCACCGTTCTCCGCAATGTACCAGAGCCTGTCCGCTATCTCGGAAAACTGCTCTCTCAGCGTATAGATCTGCCTTCCGCTGGCAAGCACCACGGATATGTCGGGGTGAGCTTTGACCCAGGCGGGGAATTCCGCCGGAAACTGCTTGTGCGAATCGAGAAGCGTACCGTCAAGATCTAATGCAATAAGTTTAATCATGGCGCCTATTGTAGCACGAATATAAAACATAAATGAATGCTTTTGACAAAGCCTACTTATACTGTGCATGTTATAATTGCATATATTTACTAAGGAGGGAACATCTATGGCTTGTTTTCTTGTACCCACATCAGAGGCTATCGTAACTACGATAATCAAGCACTCAGCTGATAAGGCAGGTGCTCAGAATCCTTTCCTC
The DNA here is from genome assembly GCA_024692105.1 of Saccharofermentans sp. Next base: position 5,283 of record JAILMZ010000081.1, on the reverse strand, counting down.
AGACGTATGAACTGGCTTAACGGAATGCTTTGGGGCGGCAGCGCTCTTCTCGCATTTGAGCATGTCTGGCACGGAGAAGTCACACCCTGGTTCCCCTTCCTGACCAATGCCGCAAATCCCGAGGATGCTGCTGAGATGCTCCACGAGATGGGCACCAGCGGTGTCGCAATGGCAATACTCGTTACTGCCGTCTGGGTAGGCATGGTATTGATCTCCACCGCCATCGAGAAAAAGAAGGCTTCGGCCGTTGCTGCGGAAGGGAGTTCAAAATGACACTGCTTATTACTTTTTTCGCTGCGATAATCACAACCGTAATCTGGTACAACTCGAAGACTGACCGCAAGCTCGGTTCCCTCGTTCTTATGTACTGGGGTGCTTCACTTATGTGGCTCGTCGATGCAGTCGTCGAGTACATCGAAGTCGGAGCGGAGTTCTTCACTCCCGCTACAGAAGACATGATCAACGATGCATTCCTCGGCGTATCAGTCGTTGCACTCGGAATGTTCATCTGGCTCGTCATCCTTCTTATCAAGGATCCTTCCGGCAAGGTTAAGACGATCCTCGCAGGCACTGCAAAGTGATGAATGGATAACGTATCGGACATCATCAATAAAGAATCTGCGCTCACGGAGCGTATTAAGGCCGCCGGGAAACTGGCGGTCGCTTTTTCAGGCGGAACCGATTCGACATATCTCGTGTATAAGGCACACGAGGTGTTGGGTGACAATGCGCTTGCAGTCACCATAAGATCGCAGGTGCTGACAGGTGAGGATTTCGAGTGGACCGTAAACTTCTGCCGGGATAACGTCATAAAGCAGGTCGTGATAGACTGCGATGTCTTTGAATCGGAGCAGTTTGAAGATAATCCCCCGGACAGATGTTACTACTGCAAGAAGATGGATTTCGAGGCCATATTAAAGACCGCAAAAGAGCACGGGATAGAGATGGTCGCAGACGGCAGCAACGTGGATGATACCGGAGATTACAGACCGGGCATGATAGCCTTGGAAGAACTCGGAATCATAAGTCCCCTCAAAGAGGCAGGGCTTACCAAAAGCGACATCAGGCAGCTGTCCAAAGAGGCGGGGCTTCCGACGTGGGATAAACCAGCGGCCGCATGCCTTGCGTCGCGTTTCGCATACGGAGAGAAGATCACCACGGAAGGTCTGGTCCGCGTCGCAAACGCAGAGAAGTTCATAAGAGATCTGGGATATAAAGGGATACGTGTCAGAGTGCACGGGGGCCTTGCCAGGATAGAAGTCGCACCGGAAGACATGGAAAGAATTCTCGGCAATGCGGATGAAGTTACAGGCAAACTCAAATCACTCGGGTTCACTTATGTTACGATGGACCTGAAAGGTTACAGGACAGGAAGCATGAACGAGGTGCTGGATGAGTGATATAAGAGATCTTCTGGAGAAGGTCAAGACAGGTGAGATAAGCCCGGAAGAAGCGGAGGCGCAGCTCAAGCTGAAGCCCTTCGTTGACTTAGGGTTTGCAAAGCCCGATACTCACCGCGAAGTAAGACAGGGCGTGCCCGAGATAATCTACGGCGCAGGCAAGACTTCTGAGCAGATAGAGCAGATCGCCAAGACTCTTACCGAAGCCGGCCAGGAGACAGTCATCGTTACCAGACTTGATGCGGACAAGGCATCTTCCCTGAAACTTGCCAAATACTACGACGCCGCGCGTATCGGTATCTACGGTAAGATCCCTTCTGCGAACGCCGAAGGAGACATCGTGATCCTTACGGGCGGGACTTCGGATCTGCCGGTCGCAGAAGAGGCCGCAGTGACTGCGGAATTATTGGGTAACAATGTTACAAGACTCTACGATGTGGGGGTTGCGGGCATACACCGTCTCCTTGCCCACAGCGAAGAGATAATGAATGCAAAGGTGATAATCGCGATAGCGGGAATGGAAGGAGCGCTGGCTTCGGTCGTCGGCGGTCTTGCAGACTGCCCCGTCATCGCGGTCCCGACGAGCGTCGGATACGGCGCATCTTTCGAGGGACTGTCTGCACTGCTGTCGATGCTCAATTCCTGTGCGAGCGGAGTATCGGTCGTAAATATCGACAACGGGTTCGGTGCCGGATATCTCGCAAGCATGATCAACCATATCGGAGGTAAGAACTGATGAAGATACTGTATCTCGAATGCAGCATGGGAGCGGCTGGAGACATGCTTACGGCGGCTCTCGCAGACCTTATGGGAGGCAGAGAATCCTGTGAGGCAGAGCTCAATGCTCTAGGTATCCCCGGGGTTACATTCGATCTTAAGGCCTCCGCGAAATGCGGTATCGTCGGCGTTCATTCCGATGTAAAGGTACACGGCGTAAGCGAGGGCGAAGAACATCATCACCACGAGCACCACCACGAACATGAGCATGAACACCACCATGAGCATCACCACACTTCGATGCACGAAATAGAACACATCATCGGGGACCTCTCCGTTCCGGCTGAAGTCAAAGAAGCTGCATTGGCCATCTACAAGATCATCGCAGATGCAGAGAGCAAGGCTCACGGCAAACCGGTCGAAGAGATACATTTCCATGAGGTCGGCACGATGGACGCAGTCGCTGACATCGTCGCCGTATGTTATCTGATGAATAAACTCGCACCGGATAAAGTAATCGTCTCCCCCGTTCACGTCGGCTACGGCGAAGTAAAGTGCGCACATGGCATTGTCTCCGTTCCCGCACCTGCCACCGCAGCGATCCTCGAAGGCGTCCCGGTAAGCGCAGGACACATCGAAGGCGAACTCTGCACACCGACCGGAGCTGCGCTCCTGAAGCACTTTGCAGATGAGTTCGGACAGATGCCGGAGATGACGATCACAAAAACGGGTTATGGTATGGGCAGGAAGGATTTCGAGCAGGCAAACTGCGTAAGGGCAATGCTCGGTGAAGCAGCTGAATCGTTCTCTGACGACACACCTGATCGCATCGCGGAACTTAGGTGCAACCTCGACGATATGACAGGCGAAGAGATAGCTTATGCAACAGGCGTTCTCATGGATGCCGGCGCGCTCGATGTGTTTACGACAGCAATCGGTATGAAGAAGGGACGCCCCGGGATAATGCTGACGGTCCTCTGCCGAACGGACGAGAAAGATAAGTTTGCAAAACTGATATTTGAGAACACGACTACGATAGGGATACGCTATCTTGAAGAGTCAAGGTATATAATGAAACGCGGTGAGGATACTGCTCACTCCAAGTTCGGTGACATTCGGATGAAGGTCTCCGAAGGCTACGGTGTCAAGCGTGCCAAGCCTGAATATGACGATATCGCGGGGTTAGCGGACAAGGGTTGATGACAAAATGGATTATCCGTATCTGACAGGCTTTATAGTCTTCATGGTCCTGCTTGCGGTCGCAACGGGATTCCTCTCTTATTCTGTTATAAAGAAGCATCCTAAGACATACTGGATCTTCAATCATTTCCTGATCTTGTATCCCTACTACTACATGAGCATCATCATTGCCCAGCTGCTCATCATGGGGAACACGGACAGTTTTAGCGGAGAGGATGCTTTCGTTGGCGAGATAGTAATGTTCCTGGTCAACCCGATCTGCCTCGGTGTGCTTGTCTCGGATTTCGTAACGAATGCAAAAGGTCATGTTCCGCCCGAGAAACTCGCCAAGCTTAACATGATAATCAAGCTTGTGCACATACCCGCATACATCATCCATTTTGTCCTCGGAATGCTCGGCACTCTCGCAAGCATCTGGGGCATCGGATTTGTTCTCTGGGCGATCATAATCGATCTCATCACGATCGCACTTTCCGGCACGCATATGCTGTCGTGTGTAATCGGCATCATAAAGCAGAAAGGTGCCAACACTGCGATCTCCGTCGTCGCTGCGGTCCTGTCTTACATCTACTGCATCGATGTGCTCGTAGCCATCTTGTATTACGTCTATATAAGGAATCTGAAGCCGTCTCCGGCATTGAAGGCGGAAGCTGCAGAGGACGTACCGGCCGAGTGACGGGGGCTCTTCTCGCCTGTGCGTAAAATGTGTGCGCCAGGGGCCCAATCAGTCACAAATCCGGCATAATCTGCCTATTGTGCTGATTTTGTGCGCGTGGGGAGGCGATTCAATCACATTCTACGCACATGCCCGAGAGATCTGATCAAACTCCCGCCAAGAACCCCTTTACCGCCTCATACAACTCATCCAGATGCCCGACGAAACAATGGTCAGCGCCGTGTACCGGAACAAGTGTCGCATTCTTATAGAGTTCGTTGGCCTTCTCGGCATAGGAGTAAGGCACAACATCATCCGCATCTCCGTGGACGATCAGGACCGGGCCGTCGTAGCGAGCAATCTCATCTTCCACATGTATCGTCTGTACCACGCGGATATAGTCGCCCGACAGTTCAAGGTCCTCTTTATAGAGTGTCTCGGGAATATGCACAGGATCAAAGTCTATTCCCAGCAGATTGCCTTCCCTGGCGATCTCTGGGATCATCCACGCAGGTGACAGAGGAAGTATGGCTTTGAGATCATCACACCTCATTCCGCCGACGAGCATTGTGAGGAGACCTCCCTGCGAGTGTCCGGACAGATAGAGATCTGTAACCCAGTCAAGAGTCTTTGCATAACTAATTACGGCAAGGGCATTCGTTACCCACTTGTACAGAGTGTGGTCCCTGAACTCGCCGTCACTCTTGCCGTGACCGTACATCTCGACGCGGAGGACCGACACGCCTGAATCGAGCATCGCGTCCTTTGCCGCTATTATGTGATCTTCTTCCATGTGTCCGGTAAAGCCGTGGATAAGGATACACAAAGGCCCCTTGTCAGTTCCTTCGGTCCTGTCCAGTTTGGCGTGAAGCCTGACACCGTCGCTGTTAATGTAGAACTCTTCCATTCTGATCCCTGTCAGGTCTTCGTATATCTCGGCTTCTTATAGAGTACGTCCATGCGTGGTTCGATATCCTTGTCCCAGACAGTATCGTTCCACTGCTCCTGCGGAACTTCCCGGATATCTATGGAGATTGATCCTTCTGCAGCGCCGAAACACTCGACGATATCACCGGCGATCTTCTGCGCAAGCAGCTTCTTCTGTTCCTCGGATCTTCCGGGATAGCATTTGATAGTAACGTGCGGCATAACCGACCTCCTGTGTAGGTTTTGATAAGACAATTATAACATCTTAATGCGCCCGCCGTTCACTTAAGAAGCTTGTCGACTTTTGCGTACGGAAAATCGACTTTTGGCGACGGATTTGTGCAAATCAAGCCCGGATTGCACGATTTTGTTGCCTCTTTGCAA
>JAILMZ010000078.1 GCA_024692105.1 Saccharofermentans sp. | reverse complement strand
GGCTTACGGCATGATGACTGATCTTCGTGCAAACATCAGCAACTGGGAAGATGAGGATCAGATCAGGGATTACCTTACAAAGATCCTCAACAAGGAAGCATACGATAAGTCCGGCCTGATCTACGGTATCGGCCATGCGGTTTACACACTGTCAGACCCGAGGACCGTAACCATCAGGAAGCACGCTCAGCTCCTTGCTGAAGAGACAGGCAACATGGATCTTTACAACCTCTACCTCAGAGTTGAGAAGATCGCACCTGAAGTATTCCACGATGTAAAGAAGTCGGATAAACTCGTATGCGCCAATGTTGACTTCTACGCAGGACTCGTATATTCGATGCTCGGTATTCCTTCCGAGCTCTATACGCCGCTGTTTGCGTGCGGAAGGATCGCGGGATGGAGCGCGCACAGGATCGAGGAACTCGTCTCCGGCGGCCGCATTATGCGTCCCGCATTCAAGTGCGTCAACAAGAGAAGACCTTACCAGGCAATGGACGACAGAAAGAACATAATCTAAGACGTAAATACATAAGAAGGAGTAACAGAAGATGTTAGAGTTATTTAATGGCGGAGCTTATCTTAAGAACGGCACAGAGCTTATCGCAGAAGACGATATCGGAGCACTGGGCGCAGCAGGCATCAAGACAGACGAAGCTTCCAGGGAAGCTGCAAAGAAGGGTACCATGGCTTACGGCATCCTCTCCAAGCACGATACTTCTGATGGCGGAGATGTCCTTAAGATCAAGTTCGACAAGATGACATCGCACGATATTACTTTCGTAGGCATCATCCAGACCGCAAGAGCTTCGGGCATGACTGAGTTCCCGATACCTTACGTTCTTACCAACTGCCACAACTCCCTTTGTGCCGTAGGCGGTACGATCAACGAGGACGACCACGTTTTCGGCCTGACCGCAGCAAAGAAGTACGGCGGCATCTTCGTACCTCCCCATGAGGCAGTAATCCACCAGTATGCCAGAGAAGAGCTTGCCGAAGTCGGAGCGATGATCATCGGTTCAGACAGCCACACCAGATACGGCGCACTCGGTACGATGGCAGTAGGCGAAGGCGGCGGAGAGCTTGCCAAGCAGCTCTTAAGGAAGACTTATGACGTTAAGCGCCCCGGCGTTGTTGCGATTTACCTTGAAGGCGCTCCCGTAAAGGGCGTCGGTCCCCAGGACGTTGCGCTCGCACTCATCGGCGCCACATTCAAGAACGGCTACGTCAAGAACAAGGTAATGGAGTTCGTAGGCCCCGGCGTAGCAAACCTTTCCACAGACTTCCGTATCGGCGTCGACGTCATGACAACAGAGACCACATGTCTGTCTTCCATCTGGAGAACAGATGCAAATACAAAGGACTGGTACGACACACACTACAGGAGCGAGTGCTACAAGGAACTCAATCCCGCAGAGGTCGCATACTACGACGGTGCGATAAGGGTAGACCTTTCCAAGATCCGCCCGATGATCGCTCTACCTTTCCATCCTTCCAATGTATTCACCATTGAAGAGGTCAACGCCAACCTCGAGGATATCCTCCACGAGGCAGAGGAGAACGGCAGAAAGCAGCTCACGGGCAACGTTGACTTCAAGCTCACGGACAAGATCAGGAACGGCAAGCTCTACGTGCAGCAGGGTGTCATCGGAGGCTGCGCAGGCGGCGGTTTCGAGAACATCTGCGATGCTGCGGACATCCTGAGAGGCCACTTCATCGGTTCCGACGAGTTCTCGCTGAACGTATATCCTGCGTCCATGCCCGTCATGATGGAGCTCGTAAAGAACGGCCGCGTTGCAGACATCCTGCAGACAGGTGCGGTTGTAAAGACCGCTTTCTGCGGACCCTGCTTCGGTGCAGGAGACACTCCTTCCAACGGAGCTCTCTCTATCCGTCACTCCACACGTAACTTCCCGAACCGCGAAGGTTCCAAGATCCAGAACGGCCAGATCGCATCCGTTGCACTCATGGACGCAAGATCCATCGCAGCAACGGCTGTAAACGGCGGCGTGCTCACACCCGCTACGGACATCGATACAGAGTACACCGGCCCGAAATATTTCTTCGACAAGGACATCTACGGCAAGAGAGTATACGACGGCTGGGGCAAGGCAGATCCTGCGGAAGAACTCCGTCTCGGACCGAACATCAAGGACTGGCCCGTCATGCCCGCTCTTACGGACAACCTCGTACTCAAGTTCTGCTCTGTCATCCACGACCCCGTCACGACGACAGACGAGCTCATCCCTTCTGGCGAGACATCCTCATTCCGTTCTAACCCCATTGGCCTTGCAGAGTTCACGCTCTCACGTAAGGATCCCGAGTACGTTGGCCGCGCGAAAGAGTTCCACAAGGTTGAGATCTCCAGGGAAGCAGGCGAGTCGCTCCGCGACCAGTATCCTGAGATCCTTGAAGTAATGACAAAGGTCAAGGAGCAGTTCCCTTCGGTATCCAAGGACAACACAGGCTTTGGTTCCACGATCTACGCAGTCAAGCCGGGTGACGGTTCTGCACGTGAGCAGGCTGCATCCTGCCAGAAGGTCCTTGGCGGCTGGGCAAACATCGCTACAGAGTATGCCACCAAGAGATACAGATCCAACCTCATCAACTGGGGCATGCTGCCGTTCGTGATCGCTGAAGATCCGGGCTTCGAGGTCGGGGACTTTGTTTTCGTGCCCGATATCAAGAAGGCAGTTGAAGAGAAGGCTGCCGAGATCAAGGCGTATGTCGTAAACAAGGACATGAAGGAGATCACTCTTACTCTGGGCGACCTCACGGACGACGAGAGAAACATCATCTCCAAGGGCTGCCTGATCAACTTTAACAGACAATAATAAAATGCTTGAATTAGCTTTGCCCGTATGGTAATATACTCGGGCAAAGCAAATCGGCCCCATGGTCAAGTGGTTAAGACGGCGCCCTCTCACGGCGCAATCAGCGGTTCGAATCCGCTTGGGGTCACCAGAATAAAGAGCTGTTCCTGGCGGGGCAGCTTTTTTGTTTCGCAGAATTGCTTGCGCAGGGAATGAGTAAATAATGAGTAATTTACACGGATTACTCACTTTTTACTCATTTTTTACTCACTGCAGATTATTGGCACGCTACAAGACATGTATGCCTCATATTTCACAGACAAACCCACCCCCGCGGTGTTATAATCACTTAGCAGAATAAGGAATAGATACATGGAAGAAAATAAGTACATTAAGATAAGAGGCGCGAGGGAGCACAACCTCAAGAACATAGACCTCGATATACCCAGAAGAGAGATGGTCGTCGTGACCGGCCTGTCGGGCTCGGGCAAGTCTTCGCTTGCTTTCGACACGCTCTACGCGGAAGGCCAGAGACGTTATGTCGAGTCGCTGTCTTCTTATGCGAGGATGTTCCTGGGCCAGGTCGAAAAGCCCGATGTCGACAACATCGAAGGTCTTTCTCCTGCGATATCCATTGACCAGAAATCAACAGTCGTAAACCCCAGGTCCACAGTCGGCACCGTCACGGAGATCTATGACTACTTCAGACTTCTCTATGCCAGAGTCGGACAGCCTTACTGCCCGCAGTGCGGCAAGCCCATCAAGACACAGACGATAGACCAGATCATCGATAAGCTCAAAGAATACCCCGAGGGCACGAGAATGATCATCTATGCCCCCATGGTAAGGGGAAAGAAGGGTGAGTTCAGTAAGCTCTTCGAGAGCTTCAGGAAGCAGGGTTTCGCCAGGGTCAAGGTCGACGGCATCATGTACGAGCTCGACGAGGACATCAAGCTTAACAAGAACAACAAGCATGAGATCGAAGTCGTGGTGGACAGGATCGTCATGAAGGAAGCAAATATTACCAGGCTTACGGATTCCTGCGAGACTGCGCTCAAACTCGCGGGAGGTCTTCTTTTGGTCGAGACACAGACAGCCACGGAAGACGAGAACGGCGATAAGACATACGAGACCGGCGAGGAGTTCTTCTCGCAGAATTTGGCATGCCCCGACTGCGGCATCTCGATACCTGAGATAACCACGAGGAGTTTCTCGTTCAACAGCCCTGAGGGCGCGTGCCCGAACTGCTCGGGTATAGGTACGCTCATCAATGTTGACCCCGAGCTCTGCGTTACCAACCCGAAGCTTTCCATCAACGAGGGTGCGGTGAGGACCGCAGGGTGGAATTTCGACGACCCCAAGAGCTGGGGAAGAGCCTTCATCGTGGCACTCGCGGAGAGGTATAAGTTCTCGCTCGATACCCCGTACTACAAGCTCCCGCAGAAGATCCAGGACATCATCATGTACGGCAACGACGGCGAGAAGCTGAAGATCGACACGACGAACTCGGTCTACCCCAGAGAAGGCGATTACTACTCTTCATGGGAAGGCGTCGTGCCCAGCGTTAAGCGCAGGTGGCGCGAGTCCATGAGCGAGGAGATGAAGGCATCGTACGAAAGATACATGAGCATCGACACATGCCCGGTCTGCGGCGGCGCGAGGCTGAATCCCAACAGCCTGTCTGTAAAGGTTAATAAGAAGAATATAAGTGAGATCACCGCGATGTCCGTAAAGGAACTGCTCGCGTTCTTCGGCAAACTCACGTTCAAGGGTAAGAACAAGGAGATCGCAGAGCCCATCATGCGCGAGGTCTCCGCAAGGCTCCAGTTCTTAAACGACGTCGGTCTCGACTATATTACGCTTGCAAGATCATCGGCTACGCTTTCGGGCGGCGAGGCACAGCGCATCAGGCTTGCCACGCAGATCGGCGCGGGCCTGCAGGGCGTACTGTATGTATTGGACGAGCCTTCGATAGGACTTCACCAAAGGGACAACGACAAGCTCATCAAGACGCTCTTCAAACTCAGGGACCTCGGCAATTCGATCGTAGTCGTCGAGCATGACGAGGAGACGATGAGGGCGGCTGACCACCTGATCGACATCGGTCCGGGCGCAGGCACGTTCGGAGGCGAGGTCGTGGCGCAGGGAAGCATTGACGACATCATCAAGACTCCCGAGTCCATCACGGGCCAGTACCTGTCGGGCAAGAAGTTCATTCCTGTGCCCATCAACAGGCGCCCCATTGACAAACAGAAGATGCTGACGATCCACAACGCGTCCATCAATAACTTAAAGAACATCGACGTCGAGATCCCGATAGGCGTGTTCACGGTCATCACGGGCGTGTCGGGTTCGGGCAAGTCGTCGCTCATCAATTCGACACTTGTGCCGTATCTGTCCCACGAACTCAACGGCGCACGCAAGTCGAGGGTAAAGTGCGACCGCATTACGGGTTATTCGAACCTCGACAAGATCATATGCATCGACCAGAGCCCGATCGGAAGGACGCCGAGGAGTAACCCTGCGACGTATATCGGTCTGTTTGATCTCATAAGGAAGCTTTTCGCCGCCACGCCTGATGCGAAGATGAGAGGATACGCTGCCGGCAGGTTCAGTTTCAACACCAAGGGCGGCAGATGCGAGGCCTGCGCGGGCGACGGCGTCAACAAGATCGAAATGCATTTCCTCCCGGACATCTACGTCACATGCGACGTGTGCCATGGCAAGAGGTACAACAGAGAGACATTAGAAGTCAGGTACAACGGCAAGAATATCTCGGACGTGCTCGAGATGTCCGTAGACGAAGCGTGCGAGTTCTTCAGGAACAACCCTTCCATCTTCAAGAAGGTGCGCACACTGCAGGACGTCGGTCTGGGCTACATCAAGCTCGGCCAGCCTTCGACGACGCTGTCGGGCGGTGAGGCGCAGAGGATCAAGCTGGCAGCCGAGCTGTCCAAGAGATCGACGGGAAAGACCATATATGTCTTAGACGAGCCTACGACGGGCCTCCACATCGCGGACGTCCACAAGCTTGTTGACATTTTGGAACGCCTGTCTGAAAATAAGAACACTGTCGTAGTAATAGAGCACAATCTTGATGTAATCAAGACGGCAGACTACATAATAGACATGGGTCCGGAGAGCGGTGACGAAGGGGGAGAGGTCATCGCGAAAGGCACTCCGGAAGAGATATGTAAGATAAAGAAATCCTATACGGGTCAGTTCCTGAAGCCGGTGCTCGATAAGGCAAGGGAAAGCGGGCAATACAAGGACCTCGCTGCGTTCATCGATACGGCGAGACTTGAAGAGGAACAGCTCGACATACTGACCGGACCCCGTGTCAGAAGAAGGATTAAGGAAAAGGAAGATTAATTAATGGCACTTTGCAGTATATGTAAGACAAGACATGCGATCATATTCACGAGCCGTTTCGAGGCCGGAAAGAGGATAGACGAAGGTTTCTGCCTCAAGTGTGCGTATGAATCGGGCATAGCCGGCGTAGCGGACATGTTCAAGGCTACCGGCATCAACGGCGACAACATAGACGAGATGAGCGACAGGATCGAGGACATGATCGGCAACAACGACGTTAACGCCGATCCGTCAGAGTTCCTGAGGTCGCTTGCTTCCGGCGAGTTCGGTAATGATTTCGAGGACGACGAGGACGGATACGAGTTCGACGAGGACTCTACCCCCATCAACGTCGCAGATGCGGATGACGGCAAGGACGACCCCGACGAAGAGAAGAAGAAAGGTTTCCTCGAAGGCATGTTCGGCAGACGTCCCGGTTCGCAGGCAGGCAAGGGCGACGAGAAGAAGGGCGAGAAGCTCAAGAACCGCTCACGCATGAAGTACCTGAACGAGTTCGGCACCAACCTCACGGCAAGAGCCGCAGAGGGCAAGATCGACCGCATAATAGGCAGAGACACCGAGATCGAGCGCTGCATCCAGATCCTCAACAGAAGGACCAAGAACAACCCCGTTCTGATCGGCGCGCCCGGCGTAGGTAAGACGGCAGTCGCACAGGGTCTCGCGGTCAAGATCGTCGAAGGCACGGTCCCCGAGAAACTTCTGAACATGCAGGTATGGCAGCTTGACCTTCCCGCGATGGTCGCAGGCACGCAGTTCAGAGGCCAGTTCGAAAGCCGCATCAAGGGCGTCATCAACGAAGCCATCAAGGCAGAGAACATCATCCTCGTAATCGACGAGCTCCACACTATAGTGGGTGCCGGCGACGCCGAGGGTTCGACCAATGCCGCTAATATCTTAAAGCCCGCGCTCGCAAGGGGCGAACTGCGCATCTTGGGTTCGACGACCACCGCCGAGTACAAGAAGATCGAGAAAGATTCCGCCCTCGAGAGACGTTTCCAGAAGGTAATGCTCGACGAGCCTTCCATCGAAGACTCCATCGAGATCTTGAAGGGCATCAAGGACTACTACGAGAAGCACCACAACGTCACGTATTCCGATGAGGTACTCGAGTTCGCGGTAAAGGCCTCGAAACGCTACATCACGGACAGGTTCCTGCCGGACAAGGCAATCGACCTCATTGACGAGGCAGGTTCAGCTTCCAACCTCAAGAACGTTAAGCTCGTTAAGCTCGCGAACACCAGGAAGGCGCTCGCAGAGGCTCAGGACGAGCACCAGAAGCAGCTTGATTCCATGGAGAACTCTTCACCCGAAGAGCGCGAGTCCGACTACGAGAAGGCAGCCGAGCTCAAGGCAAAGGTCGACAGGCTTGAAGCAGAGCTCAATGCTCTCGAGAGCGAAGTGTCCCCGGATCCCATCCAGATCGAGGACATCGCAAGGGTAGTAGAGATGTGGACGGGCATCCCGCTCAAGTCCATCTCCGAGAGCGAGACAGACAAGCTCCTGCACCTGGAAGAGAGGCTCCACCAGAGAGTCGTCGGCCAGGAGCAGGCCGTACATGCAGTTGCTGAGGCCGTCAGACGTACAAGGGCAGGCTTCACCAAGAAGCACAAGCCTACGTCGTTTATTTTCGTAGGACCTACGGGCGTAGGTAAGACCGAGCTCGTTAAGGCCCTCGCCGAAGTCATGTTCGACACTGAAGAGGCTCTTATAAGGATCGACATGTCCGAGTACATGGAACCGCACTCCGTAAGCAAGCTCATCGGCTCGCCTCCGGGATACGTAGGTTTTGACGACGCAGGACAGCTTACCGAGCAGGTAAGAAGAAAGCCTTATTCGGTCATCCTTTTCGACGAGGTCGAGAAGGCGCACCCGGATGTGTTCAACCTGCTCCTGCAGATGCTCGACGACGGCGTCCTCACGGATTCCCACGGACTGCACGTAAACTTCGAGAACTGCATCATCATCATGACGTCCAATGCAGGTTCGTCCTCGAAAGCAGCCACCATCGGCTTCTTCTCCGGCACGCAGGAAGCACTCGAGCAGCACGTTCAGACGGCTCTCAAGGAGACATTCCGCCCCGAGTTCCTGAACCGTGTCGATGAGACGATCATCTTCAAGGAATTAAAGCCCGAGGAGATCCGCAAGATCGCGGACATCATGATGAAAGACGTCTACCAGTCCCTTGCAGACAAGGGCATCAAGGGTACGATGTCCAAGGCCGCAGGCGACAGGCTCGCAGAAGTCGGCTATGATGAGAAATACGGCGCAAGACCGCTTCGTAAGGCTATCAGATCCAACATCGAAGACACCCTCGCGGACATGTTCCTCAAGGGCGAGCTTAAGGATGTGTGCGAACTGAAGATAGGATACAGGTCCGGAAAGTTTATTTTCGATACCGTTAAGATCAAGGTGTGAGGTAGACAGCAATGGCTGAAAACGAGAATACCAATCCGAATGCCAATATGCCGGCACCGGTAAAGCCCAAGCCCAAGAAGGAAAGGGTCACTGCCGCTGTGCTCGCATTCTTTTTCGGCTGGATGGGATTGCACAAGTTCTATCTCGGCTATACCTCAGTAGGCATCATCTACCTGCTCGTGTTCATCATGAGCCTGTTCCTGATCTTCTCGTTCTTCTTCACGCTCATCGGCGCGTTCACGATCTATGTTCCGTTCATCCTGTCCTTCGTTGACGGTATCCGCTACCTGAGCAAGAGCGACGACGAGTTCCAGGATATCTACGTCGACGGCAGCAGGGAGTGGTTCTGATAACTTCAGCCTAACATTAGACTTGAACTGATTATCCGCTAATAAATCCGCTACTTGATTGAAATCAGTAGCGGTTTTTTGATTATTGGGCTTACTAACGCTTAATATCCGCTTGCACAACCGCTACATAGCGGATATCTGTAGCGGATATTTGGCTTTTGGGCTTTTAAATGCTCATTATCCGCTCGTACATAGTTGTGCCCATATAATGGTGTAAATTCAAAACAAAGAAAAATGAGTCATTTCTGACCCTGTATAATGTTTGTTAACCACAACAAATAAATAAACAGGAGGCTCAAAAATGGCTCAAATCAATCTTACCTTATCGGAGAAGGAAGTTCTACAAGTTTTAACGGGTGATCGGGATGAGGCAATAAAGTTTTTGCTCGAGCGCATCCTTAACGAAGTAATGAAAGCTGAATCCGAAGAACAGTTGGGAGCAGCCCGACATGAGAGGACGGATGAACGCCAGGACTACCGGAACGGCACAAGAGAACGCGAACTCAATACAAGAATAGGAAAACTTACGCTTCAGGTGCCAAGACACAGAAACGAGCCGTTCCATACGATGGTGTTTGAGAATTACCAAAGAAGCGAAGCAAGCCTGATAGCGACCATGGTTCAGATGGTAATTGCCGGCGTGTCTACAAGAAAGGTTGAAAAAGTGGTTGAAACATTGTGCGGGACGAGTTTCTCGAAGTCTACAGTATCTGAACTGTGTAAGCGATTGGATTCAGAGATACATTCCTTTAACGACCGAAGCCTGGAAATGACACAGTATCCTTTCCTTATGGTCGATGCCACTTACTTCAAAGTCAGAGAGGATCACAAGATCAAGAGCAAGGCGTTCCTTGTTGCTTTGGGATTTAGGAGCGACGGATATAGAGAAGTTATCGGCTTTGACGTGTTTGACACCGAAGAAAACTATTCCTGGATAACGTTCTTCAGCAAATTAAAGCGCAGAGGCTTAAATGGCGTAAAGATGGTTATATCAGATGCCCACAAATCGATAAGGAAGGCCATAGCGGATACGTTCCCTCAGGCAGCCTGGCAAAGATGCCAGGTTCATCTTGAACGCAACATATTGGATGTCACTCCGATTAAATACAAAGAGGGATTGAGAGTTGAACTGACAAACATGTTCAATGCTACAAGTCTCTCTGCAGCTGAACAGATAAAGGATTCAATAGTAGCCGACTATCAGGATGTAGCCAGATCGGCTGTGGAGATCCTTGAGAACGGCTTTTGGGACTCAATGACGGTAATGAACATAAAGCACTTGGATCTGAGGA
>JAILMZ010000077.1 GCA_024692105.1 Saccharofermentans sp. | reverse complement strand
TATATTACCGTTGATCTTCTCTTCCAATCGTATAAGAGACTTGATCCTTCCCTTGAAAGTAAACGCAAGTTGCGGATACTTCTCGGTCATGTACTTATAGAATTCGCGGATCGTCTGTGACTGCAATGTCAGGAATTCATTGTGTTCCAAGAGTCCGATCATCTGGACCAGACAATTACAGTGCGCAAGATCAACACCGTTGTTGTCTCTGATCGCGCTTTCCTTAAGATCATTGGAATAACTATGCAAGATCTTAACTACCGTGTCACCACTATACAGATAATCATTAAGGGTTATCATGTGAATTACTCCGTACTGTATTCCATATAAAAACCCCCAGAGCCTTTGTCCGACTTTGGGGGTCCGCTTTACCTTACTTAATCTATATCAATGAGGTATACCCCATCAGATACTTGTCCATTGCCGCTGCGCAGTGCCTTCCTTCTGTAATGGCCCACACTACGAGCGATTGTCCTCTGTGCATGTCTCCCGCCGTAAACACCTTGGGAACTGATGTCTGATACTGCTCAGGATCAGTCTTGACTGTTCCTCTTTGCGTAAGCTCTACCTTGCTTTCTTTTGCAATGTAGTCCTCAGCTCCGACAAATCCTGCGGCGATTATCAGGAGATCGCACTTTATCTCTTGTTCGGTTCCTTCGATCTCGACCAGTTGTCTGTTCTCGAACTTGACCTTTACGGTCTTGATCTTGGACAGCTTGCCCTTTTGCATAATGAGTTCTTTTACTGTTGTCTCGTATATGCGCGGGTCATGTCCGAACACTTGGATGGCCTCTTGTTGACCATAGTCTGTCTTCTCGACCTTCGGCCACTCAGGCCAGGGGTTGTTCTGTTGGCGTTCCAACGGGGGCTGAGCCATCATCTCAAGCTGTGTGACGCTCTTACATCCCTGTCTAATGCATGTTCCGACGCAGTCGTTTCCGGTATCACCGCCGCCAACTATGACAACGTTCTTGTCCTTGGCGCTTATGGTCCACTTGCCTTTCTTGCCTCCCAGGAGGTCCTTGGTAGCGGACTTAAGGAAATCTACTGCGAAGTACATATCCTTGCACTCGTCTGCACCCTTTGCATTGATCGCGCGGGGCTTCTTGGAACCGCAGCAAAGAGCGACAGCGTCGAACTCTTTTACTATCTCATCGAAGGCAGCGCCGTTACCGACGTCAACGCCTGTCTTGAATACGACGCCTTCTGCCTCCATGAGTTCTCTCCTTCTTACGATGACGCTCTTATCGAGCTTCATGTTCGGGATACCGTACATAAGCAGTCCGCCTATCTGGTCTTCCCTCTCGAAAACGGTCACCTCATGACCTCTGTGGTTCAATTGATCAGCTACCGCGAGTCCTGCAGGACCTGCTCCGATTACCGCAACCTTCTTACCTGATCTGGTCTCCGGGATCCTGGGCTTCATGTAACCCATCTCGAAACCTTTCTCGATAATGAAGAGCTCGTTATCGTGGATCGTAACCGCTCCCGAGTTTATTCCGTTGATGCATGCCTTCTCGCAAAGTGCGGGGCATACCCTTCCCGTGAACTCCGGGAAGTTGGATGTTTTCAATAGTCTTGCCAGCGCGTGCTCGTAGTGACCTTTGTAGATCTCGTCGTTCCACTCGGGGATAACGTTATGCAGGGGGCATCCCGTTACCATACCTTTGAGGCATATAGCCGACTGGCACATCGGTACGCCGCAGTCCATGCATCTTGATGCCTGGCAGCGTCTCTCTTCTTCGTGTAAATGCTTCTTGAATTCTTCGAAACCCGTGATCCTGGACTTCTCGTCTACCCAGGGATTCTCGTGTCTGTCGAACTCCATAAATCCTGTTGCCTTGCCCATAATCTTCCTCCCGCTCAAGCACCGGCTTTTGTGCTTTCTTTGAAAGCTTCGTACACTGCCTGCTCATGTGAGATGCCCTGTTCTTCGTACTTGGCGATCAGCATCAGCATGTGACGATAGTCTGTCGGTATGATCTTCTTGAAGCTTGCGACATACTTATCAAAGTCTTGAAGTATCTCCTTAGCCTTAGAAGATCCGGTTGCCTGCTCATAATCTTCGAGGATGTTTCTGAGCTCGTTCTTATCTGCATCTTCCGTGATCTCACCCATCTCTACGAGAGCCTTGTTGATCTTCGTATAGAGAGTGTGATGTTCATCTAATACGTAAGCGATTCCGCCGCTCATACCTGCTGCGAAGTTCTTTCCTACCTCGCCCAGGATGACTGCCTTGCCGCCTGTCATATATTCAAGTCCGTGATCACCCGTTCCCTCGCAGACGCCAGTCGCGCCGGAGTTCCTGATCATGAAACGCTCACCTGCAACACCGCAGACATATGCCTTGCCGTTTGTTGCACCGTAGAGTGCGACGTTGCCGACGATGATGTTTTTCGAAGCATCGAAGGCTGCCTTCTCGTCGGGCTTGATGATGAGTTTTCCGCCTGACAGGCCCTTGCCGAAACCGTCGTTCGCATCACCGGTGAGCTTGAGCGTAAGACCCTTGGGGATGAATGCTCCGAAACTCTGTCCGCCGCCGCCCGTGAGCTCGACAACAACGCTGTCATCCGGAAGTTCCGTACCGAACTTCTCTGTTATTTCTGAGCCTAAGATAGTTCCTACTGCTCTGTCGGTACTCGTTACCTTGACGTCGTCGATCCTGATCGAACCCTTCTTAAGGCCTTTCGCGAGTTCAGGGAGGAATACTCTCTCGTCCACAGTCTTCTCAAGCTCAAAGTCGAACACCTGCTCGGGCTCGAAATGTCTGACCTCGGAATCCGCATAAGACGGATCTATGATCTGTGCGAGAGAGACCATCTCGGCTCTCTTTGTAATCTGCTTATCCTTGACCTTGAGAAGGTCTGTTCTTCCTACCATGTCCTCGAGCTTCCTGAATCCGAGCTTGGCCATGATCTCTCTTAATTCCTCAGCGATGAAGAGCATGAAGTTCATGACATGCTCCGGCTGGCCCTTGAACCTCTTCCTGAGTTCCTCGTTCTGGCATGCGATGCCGAACGGGCAGGTATCCTTGTTGCAGACTCTCATCATCATGCATCCCATGGATACCAGAGGTGCCGTAGCGAAACCGAATTCCTCGGCTCCGAGGAGTGCTGCGATCGCGACGTCCCTTCCGCTCATGAGCTTACCGTCCGTCTCGACTGCAACTCTTCCTCTGAGGCCGCTCTCGATGAGTGCGTGGTGTGTTTCAGCGAGACCCAGCTCCCAGGGCAGACCTGCATTATGGATCGAGCTCGCGGGAGCTGCGCCCGTACCTCCGTCATAACCGGAGATGAGGATTACCTGTGCGCCTGCTTTCGCGACGCCGCATGCGATGGTCCCGACGCCTGCCTCGGATACGAGCTTGACGGAGATCCTTGCCTTGCGGTTCGCGTTCTTCAGGTCATAGATGAGCTGCGCCAGATCCTCGATAGAGTAGATATCGTGATGAGGCGGAGGCGAAATGAGAGCGACACCGGGGGTGGAATATCTTCTCTCTGCGATCCAGGGATATACCTTCTTTCCGGGGAGATGTCCGCCCTCACCCGGCTTGGCACCCTGCGCCATCTTGATCTGTATTTCTTCAGCACTGTTCAGATACTCGCTGGTAACACCGAATCTTCCCGAAGCGACCTGCTTGATCTTGGAGTTCTTCTCGGTGCCGAATCTCTCGGGTGACTCACCGCCCTCGCCTGTGTTGGACTTGCCACCCAGACGGTTCATCGCGATGGCCATGCACTCGTGTGCTTCCTTGGAGATCGAACCGTAAGACATCGCTCCGGTCTTGAATCTCTTGACGATCTCGGATGCGGGCTCGACCTCATCGAGCGGCACCGGATTGCCTGTATCTTTGAATGTAAGAAGTCCTCTTAATGTATGCGGCTTCTCGTTGTCGACGATCGCGGAGTACTCCTTGAACAGTTCGTAAGAACCCTGTCTTACCGCCTTCTGCAGGGCAACGATGGTCTTGGGATTATAGAGATGATCCTCTTTGTCGTTGCCGGATCTGAGTGCATGGAAGCCCGTGCTGTCAAGGGTCGTATCGCTCTCGAGGCCCATCGGATCGAAGGCCTTGTCATGTCTGTACAAGATGCCCTCGGAGATCTCT
>JAILMZ010000121.1 GCA_024692105.1 Saccharofermentans sp. | reverse complement strand
GATTATTACCTTCTCCACAGTCTCGAAGACGGCAATAACTATGATACCTACGAGAAGTATGACTGCTTCAACTGGGGCATTAAGAAGAGAGACGAAGGCAGGATCAGACACTTCGGATTCTCTTTCCACGGGACACCTGAGCTTCTGGTGCAGGTCCTCGATAAGCACCCTGAGATAGAGTTCGTTCAGATCCAACTCAACTATGCTGACTGGGACAACAAGATCGTTCATTCGGGTGAACTCTATGAGATATTAAGAGACCGTAACATCCCGATGATAATCATGGAGCCTGCCAAGGGAGGCAAGCTTGCTAATCTTGATGATGAATGCGCGGAGATCTTAAAGGCTATCCGTCCCGAGAAGTCGATCGCTTCCTGGGCATTCAGATATGTCGGAAGCCTGCCGGGAATCGCGACGATCTTAAGCGGTATGTCCACACCCGAACAGATGGAAGACAACCTTAATACATTTAAGGATTTCGAGCCGCTGTCTGAAGAAGAACTCGCGGCCATAGATAAAGTCAAAGAGATAATGAACCGCGTGGAACTCGCAGGATGCACTTCATGCAAGTATTGCGTTGAAGGCTGCCCCATGGGCATCTCCATTCCTGATGTTATCAGCGCGGTAAACACAAAGAGAAAGTTCCCGGGAGACATGAGACCTCAGTTCTTCTACAACGGTCTCGTCGACAGATACAGTCATGCTTCCGACTGCATAGCCTGCGGCCAGTGCGAAGGCGTATGTCCGCAGCACCTTCCGATAATCAGTCTTATGCAGGAGGCCGTCGAGAAGTTCGAGTCTGAGGGATAACGCTCCATGCTTGAAGAGAATCTTTGGCATATACCTGAAGGTGAAGAGAGATCCATTCTCGGCAACATGATCATCCGTGAGTGCAAAAGAACGGTCACGTTGTCTTTCGGCATCGCGGGTTTCTTTGTCTTTTGTATGATAGCGGGTTTCTGTGAGATCTTATTCGGCGACAGGGATCCGCGTCTGCTGTCTATCTCGGTCTATTCTTTGCCGATAATCATCTTCGTGCTGGTCTACGGCATGGTACTCGTCAGATACATTAAGAAAGTCCGTAACGGGCAGTTCAGATCCGGTGATGTTGAGATCATCAATAAAGAGGAAGGGACTTCCACCGGCAGAAGGCGTTACTATGTATCCGTAAGACCTGTTGACAGTGAGGAGACCGTTGTCGTAGAGATTGGTATGGGACTGTACGGTAAACTTAGCATAGGTACGATAGGAAAGCTTTTCGCGGTAAATGATGAGAAGGTGAGACTGGCCGTTTGCCCTTATTGGTTTGTTTCTGATACGGATTATGCGATGTCTTCGGCTCAGACTGTGATCGATACGGACAAAAAGCCGGTAACGGGAATATTCAAAGGAGAGGATCATACATGAAGATAACTTACATTGGACACGCATGCTTTGTGGTGGAGAACAATGCTGGCGGGAAGATCGCGACCGACCCGTATAAGAAAGGTTCGGTCCCGGGTCTTGCCGCTCCTGACATCGAAGCTGATGAAGTAATCTGCTCTCACGGGCATTCCGACCATAATGCATACGATGAAGTGAGCGCGCCGGCAGAGCCCTGGGGCGGTGACTTCAAGATACTCTCGATCAAGACTTACCATGACAACATGAAGGGCGTTCTCCGCGGCCGCAACAACATAACAAGGTTCGAAGCGGACGGACTTAAGTACGTGCACATGGGCGACATCGGATGCGACCTGACTGATACGCAGCTGGATGAGATCAAAGGCTGCGATGTCCTCATGATCCCCGTCGGAGGCTTCTTTACCATCAATGCAAGACAGGCGTATGAGATGATCAACCTGATAGAACCCCGCGCGGTCATCCCGATGCACTACAGAGGCGACAGCTTCGGGTATGCACAGATTGGGAGACGAGAGGCTTTCGAGGAGCTGATCGAGAAGGAGGGAACAAGGCAGATCGTAAACGCCGGTTCCGTGCTCGAAGCCATACCTGACGGCAAGTCTCTCATACTTATGGACCCTCTTCGGAAAATGTAACATAAAAAACGCCCCCTTTGTTTTATAATTGCACGCAGGAGGCGTACGACTATGTTTAAGATCGGTTTTGACAATGAGAAGTATGTAGAACTGCAGAGCCAGCACATCCGTGAGCGCGTTGACCAGTTCGGCGGCAAGCTCTACCTCGAGTTCGGCGGCAAGCTCTTCGACGATTACCACGCATCAAGGGTACTTCCGGGCTTTGAACCTGACAGTAAGATAAGGATGCTCAAGGCACTGTCCGAAGATGCC
>JAILMZ010000111.1 GCA_024692105.1 Saccharofermentans sp. | reverse complement strand
AGTCCCTGAACCTCACCTCGTAACCTGCCTTGCGGAGCATGCCGACGCCGGCGATGTTCGCGGAAGCACCGATCGGAGTGATGTTGCCTCCGAGCGTCGCACCTACCAGAAGTCCGAAGAAAAGGAAGTAAGGCTCGACGCCCATGTTGGCAGCGACAGTTCCCAGGATCGGGAGCATCGTGGCAACATAAGGGATATTGTCTATGAAGGCGGAGATAATGACAGAACCCCAGACGACTATCGTGAACAGCAGGAACATGTTGCTGCCGCCTGCAGTTGCAATGAAGCCGGCAAGATCCTGCACAAGACCGATCTCGGTGATCGCCGCGATGACAACGAACAGTCCCGTCAGAAGTGCACACGTCGCATAGTCCATCGCCTTGAGCGCGTGGATCATGCTCTCCTTGGACTTAGACAGGAACAGCTCTATGATGACCGTAAGTATGCCGCACACCATGCAGATAACGCCGTTCGTAATGGAAGGCGTATCAGGTATGAAAGATGCGATTATGAGAAGCACAACATGTCCGAGCATCGTTATGGTCGGGATATAATCCGTGACCTTGGTATGCTCATCGGATGTGACGGGCTCTTTGTCCTTGCGGAACAGGAACAGTATTATCGGGATCGTAAGAAGAGCGCCGAGCTCTGTCGCGAAGAACATTCCGGGCCTTCCGTGCATCCAGAAGAAGTCGTTGAAGTTCATGCCTGCAGCGCCGCCGAGCATGATCGAAGTCGTATCGCCAACGAGCGTCGCAGCACCCTGAAGGTTCGAAGACACCGCGATGGACAGGATCATCATGACCGGAGATATCTTGAGTTTCTTACAGATGGCAAGGCCTACCGGTGCTACCATGAGGACTGTCGCGACGTTATCGATGAACGCGGAGATTACTCCTGAGAAAAGCGACATCAGTACCGTTACCCACAGAACATTCGGCGCCAGCCTTAAGAGCCACTCCGCAATAAGGTTCGGCATCTTGGATTCTATGAAGTAATCTACGATGACCATCGTACCAAAGAGCATCATCAGCACGTTCCAGTCGATCGAAGTAAGCACCTTATCCACCGGAAGCACGCCTGACACTACATAGATGGTAGCGGTAACAAGCGCTATGACCGGCCTGAACTTGGGCAATGCGACCAGAAGGACATACATAGCCACAAACAGGATTATCGAGAACAACTTAAGATCGGGCATTATCTTCTCCTTTATTCCTTAAACGCGAAAATATTAAAGGAGAATGAGCTTTCAGTCAAGTTAATTTGAATCAGCTGCAGAAAGATGCGATCTCCGTCTCAAGCAGTCTGAAGACATTAGCCACGAGGTATCCGTCGGCGACGGCATGGTTCAATCGCACGGTAACGGGCATCATGAGCCTGCCGCCCTCTTCCCTGTACTTGCCCCAGTTGACGATTGGCAGGAAGTACAGATAGCCGTCCGGAAGCTCGATGTTCAGCGAGTCATATGACAGCCAGGAGATGTAGGATGCGTCGAACCAGTTCGGGTGGCCTGCGGCATCGAGAAGGTATTCGCGGGTGGCTTTCGCGCGCTCGAGATCATTTACGGCATTCTCGTAGAACTTCTTATAGTCCTCGTAATACGTCGTGTAGACAGGCGTGCAGGTCTCGGTGTCTTCGTGGAAGACATACTGCGTCGGGTTGATGACGTCGTAGCAGACGAGTTCGTCCGACTGCCAGAGATACTGCATGCGGTAGTCGTCCCTGGAGTTGAGGACCTTGGTAAGAAGGTACAGGAAGTTGATGTAGAACTTGGTACCGGTCTCCTTGGAGCGTGATACGAGGTCAGTCACGTCGATCCTCGCGGTCATGGAGACCGAGCACTTGCAGTCCTCGGTGAAATGGCGGTAAACGCCCTTGCGATAGTATTCTTCCCTGTTGATCACTTTATAGTTCATATCTTAGTCTTTCTCGTAGAAAACGATGTCCATGCGTTCGTTGATGCGCGCCGTCTTGCCGGTCTGATGGTAGCCCATCTTCTCGTAGAGGTGCAGATTGCCCGGTTCCTGCAATATGGTATCGAGCTCCCAGTGATGGCTGCCGTACATGGCCTCGGCAGCAAGCATGGCTTCCTGGGCATAGCCTCTGCCGCGGTAAGGAGGCATTATCCACAGAGGCGAGATGCGCTTTCTCGCGCCGTCACCCCTGTCGACGATCCTTATCACGCCGACGTCGGCATCTTCTGCCTCGATGAAGTAGTACGCGGAACCCGGCTGCGCGAACCTGGCTTCTATCTTGTCTACGCCTTCTGCGGCAGGACTGAGCTCGTAGTCACGGTACTTCTCAAGGAGCCCCGCGAAAGCCTCGACCTGCATCTTCCAGATCCTGTTCAGATCTTCTCTTGTTGCCAATCTTAACGTAACCATACCCGTCTAATATCCTACTACAAATTTGCCGTAATGATGTATACACCGTAATTGGTATAATAACTCGTAACAACTACCACTTAAGGAGACACTATGCAGGACAAAAAAGGCATTATCTTCGATATGGACGGCACAGTCTGGGATTCTTCGGCAAACGTTGCCAAGTCCTGGACGGTAAAGGTCCACGAAGCAGGATATACAGACAAGACGGTTACGCAGGACGATATCAAGCGCGTCATGGGCAAGCCGATGGATGTTATCGCAGACACGCTCTTCACCTACACGGAGAAGGGGCTCGAGAGAGATGCTCTCCGCGAGGCATGCGAGAACTATGAGAACGAGTATCTCAGACAGCACGGCGGCATACTCTACGAAGGCGTCCTGGAGACCTGGGCTAAGCTCAAGGAGATGGGTTATCACATCTACATCGTAAGCAACTGCCAGGCAGGATACATCGAGGCGTTCCTCGGATACTTCGATATCGCTTACGGACACCCAGAAGACCTGGTGGAAGACATCGAATGCTACGGCAACAACTTCCTGCAGAAGGACGAGAACATCAGGCTCCTGGCAGAGCGTAACGGCCTTACTGCCGCATGCTATGTGGGCGACATCCAGAGCGACTACGATGCGACATCCAAGGCAGGTCTGCCCTTTATCCACGCCAGGTACGGATTCGGCGAGATAGATGCCGAAGTTCCGTTTATAATGAGTTTTGGAGAACTTACTAAGGTCGTACCGGAAGTGATCGGCTGAACCATCAAGGGAGGTAATTAACATGTCCAAAGACGAGATATCGATCCCAATGATCCTCAAGATCGAGCGCGGCGTTACCGCACACATCGGAGACTACCTGAGAGACGCCGGTCTCACACAGGTCGTCCTGCTCTTAGGCAACGGCCTTACTGAGATGTTCGGCGAGAAGGTCTTCGAGTCGTTCGCAAATGCGGGCGTTACTGTGCTGCACCATCAGGAGATGGATACGGTCGACTTCGGAGACATAACGGATCTCGCGTTCCGGCTTCCCAATAAGACCCAGGCCGTCATCGGAATGGGCGGCGGCAAGGTAATCGATGCGGCCAAGTATATCGGATACATCCTGAGAATCCCTTTTATAAGCGTTCCGACGAGTTCGTCTTCTGACGGTTTCTCGAGTTCATCCGCTTCCCTCACGGTTGACGGTCACCGCAAGTCGGTACCGGCCAAGATGGCTTACGGCATCCTAGTTGATACCGGCGTCATCAAGAGCGCACCCGTGAAGTTCCTGCACTCCGGCGTCGGTGATATGGTCGCAAAGATCTCATCTACTTACGACTGGCAGCATGAAGAGGATATGGGATATGACGAGGTCAATGATTTCGCGTTCATGATCGCCAAGAAGGCTGTGAACTCCTTTGTGAGAACGCCTTTTGAATCGATAGAAGACGACCTCTTCCTCAAAGAGCTCCTTGATTCGCTTGCAATGAGCGGCGTTGCAAATGAGATCGCAGGTTCGAGCGCACCCACGAGCGGCAGCGAGCACATGATCTCACACGCGCTGGACTCTTTCCTCGAGCGTCCTCAGCTTCACGGCATCCAGGTCGGCATCTCGACATACATTATGTGCAAGATAACAGACCACCGCTGGAAAAGGGTCGACACGGTCTTTACCAAGACAGGTTTCTGGGACTACTGCGCGACGCTGGACCTCAAGGCCGAGGACTTCAGCAAGGCTATCGACATGGCGCCTTCGATGAAGCCCCACCGCCATACATATCTGCACGAAGAGAAGTACAGAGAGCTGGCAAAAGAGCTCCTGACGACAGACGAGAAGCTTAAGGCCATCCTGCACTGATATGAAGATACTTGTTATCACACCCCTGATTGGGCAGGAGCATAAGGACATGATCGCAGCCGTAGCCGCAAGGTATGGCGAGGAGGTCTGCTTTGCCTCATCCGAAGAAAACATCCCCGAAGGCTTCGCTAAGCCTGACATTATCTACGGCTTCGGCATGGACACGGCTCGCGTGGACGAGAACCTCAAGTGGCTGTGCGTGCCTTCTGCCGGCGTCGACTATCTGATGAAGCCCGGCATCTTTGCCAACGAGAACTGCCTGATCAGCAATTCTTCCGGCGCTTACGGAGTTACGATCGCAGAGCACATAATCACCGTCACCCTCATGATGATGCGCCGAATAACGACCTACTATTCAGAGTCACTGAACGGCAGATGGGATATGTGCAGGCTTCAGCAGGATTCCATCAAGGACTGCCGCATTACTTTGCTCGGTACCGGAGATATCGGATGTGAGTTCGCGAGAAGAGCGAAGGCTTTCGAGCCGGCAAAGATAGTCGGCATAAGCAGGAGCGGCAAGTGCAGTGATCCTTCGATAGATCAGATGTTCCCGATAGACAGGCTTGACGAGGTCCTGTCCGGGACGGACCTTCTCGTGATGAGCCTGCCGGCCACGCCCGAGACAGACGATATCCTTGACCGCAGCAGGATAGCGCTTCTGCCCCGCGGAGCTTATGTCGTTAATGTGGGCAGAGGCAATGCGGTCGACGAAGATGCCCTGGCGGATGCGCTGGATGCCGGATTGCTCGCAGGTGCCGCGCTCGATGTCTGCAAGACCGAACCCCTGCCTGAGACCAGCAGGTTCTGGAAGACGAAGAACCTTCTGATCACACCGCATGTGGCAGGCAATCTCACCCTGAAGCACACCCTTGACAAGAACGTCGACATGTTCTGCGAAGACCTGGAGAACTATCTCGCCGGGCGGCCGCTGAGATACGGCGTCAACAAGAAGAAAGGTTATTGATAATAAAGCCGGCCCGAGCGGACCGGCTTTTGTTTTGAGTTTGGCCTTGTATCAGAAACCTTCGACGAAGGAAAGTGTCGTTACGGAAGTAATCCCCGCGTATGTCTCGGAAGGTGCGGGCGAGCCCTTCGGTACAAGCACTATCTGGATACCCTCGAGTCTTGCAGACCTGCCGGCAGTACCTGAACATTCACCGTTCTTGGCCCACGACAGCCAGCCGATATCCTGAGCATGGACTCTGTAGTAGACATCGTAGTAGTCAGCTACTTCGCCGTAGAGTTCGATGCAGATACCTTCAAGTCTCTTTGCCTGGCCCTGTGTGCCGCTCATCTCGCCGTCCTT
>JAILMZ010000105.1 GCA_024692105.1 Saccharofermentans sp. | reverse complement strand
GATCTCCTTCTCTGTAGGGAGCGGGATGGGGCCGGAGAAGCTTGCGCCGTCTCTGGTAAGGGTATCAACGATAGCCTTAGCGCTCTCATCGAGGAGCTTGTGATCGTAAGCCTTGAGCTTGATTCTCAGTCTGTTTGCTTTCATTGCCATTGTGTTTGGCCTCCTTAATATAGCTGTATTTTTGTCTCAACCTTCTCGGGCGTGTCTTTGTATTCCATTCAAAAACCCAGTTGACCAGTTACTGCTACCAGCAGCACTTTGGGGCTCCGGGTACGTGATCGAACACCAGCTGCCGCCTGATTGATCAGACAATCGCAGGAGATCTATGTTCCTGCCTCGGCTCCTCCGAAGTTACCCGCATGTATCGCGCAGCTCGCGCCGCATACGGCAATCTCCGGCATCAATGCCTGTGTGCATGCACAATAACCCCTGTTAAAGCGCGTGCGAAAAGTATTCTACACTCGTAAAACAATAATTGCAAGTGCTATTTTGAACTTGTTTCTTATTCTCTTAATTAATATATAAACAACAGATAAAAAGGCTGCCCGGGAGCAGCCTTTTCGTGTTGTTTTTTGTTGTTTGAACGTTATCCGCGTTCGTTGAGGAAGGTCTGTACTCTGTCCTCGATGATCGGGATTACGTCTTCAATGCTCTTCTGTCCTTCGAAATACGCAGGCATCTCCTCCTTGAGGATAGCATTGACCGACGGGTCGGACCTGTCGAGCCCGGTGCAGCTCTCGATAGCGGCAATGTAAGCCTCAGCTGCAGACTCATCGACCTTGTCGCAGGGAATGCCGTATGCTCTGAGCTCTTCTTCCGTATAGCCTACGGACAGATACAGATCGACCAGGGAATTCATGTTGTCGATGTCTGCCTGGTTCATTGCATCGAGCGCTTCCTTGTTCAGAGGGTTCTCGCCGTTCTGACCGTACATCATCTGAACATCGTCAGAAAGAAGTGTCTTGATGAACTCCCAGCATCCGTCGGGGCTTGCGGTCTGTGCGTAGATTGCAGCACTGGCGCAGTCTGTGAACATGGCGCCTCTTCCGTCATATGTCGGGCATCCCATGATCTTTGTGTCACCGTCAATGACGCCGGTTGCAAGGAGATAATCACCGAGAGAATACATTGTCGTGAACTGTGCGGTAATGGGTTCTGCATCTCCGCCTCCGAACGTGATCACGCTTCCGGAATCAACCTTCTCGGGTACGTTATCCTTAACATATGCGGCAAGTGCCTTGAAGGCCTCGCAGTCGTAATTTACCTTTCCGTTCTCATAGAACTCGTCGTTCATGAAAGCAGCGGACTTGTTGAAGAAATCTACCTGGTTCATTCCCATGGGGTCTGTTCCGTTGCAGGGACCCTTTACGAATTCTTCGTACTCGTCATAAGTGAATCCGGCCTTGCCCTCTTCGACATCACTGGCCTTAACTACGATGCCTTCGATAGCGAATGTAACGGGAAGCTGATAGAGCTTGCCGTCTGCTTCCTTGGCGGAGTCGATAACATTCGTATAAAGATTGGACGTATCGAGTGTCTCAAGATAGGGAGACAGATCAAGGAGATAGTCTGAGTTGTTGAGCTGTGAGAAAGCAGCACCGTCAACGATGATGTCAGGACCTTCTCCGGATACGAGATCGACTGCAAGTCTGTCGGACAGTTTAGCATTTGCATCGTTGATCGCGGAATTCTGGTCATTTGCATCGAGGATCGAATCGTAGTCGATCTCATCGATCATTGAATAACTGTTGTCGTACTCGATAAAGTACTTGTCATTAGTTTCATTGAAGTTGCCGATAGCTTCACAGAGCGGATATGAGAAGTAGTCAAGAGCGGCAATTCTCAATACTGTCTTGCCTGCATTGGGGTTAGTCTCAGCCTTCTTGAGTATCACGATCTCGAGTTCCTGACCGCTTATATCAAGAGAAGAACCTGTTCTCCAGACAGCGCCGCCCAGTACGATCTCATCTTCTGTCATGGAAAGAATCTTGAGGTTCATGACATCATATCTGTTGATGGTGCAGCAGTCAAAATCGAGATAATCCTCTACCGACTTCTTTTCAAAGTCGATCTTCTTGATTCCGTCCTGCTTTGTAAGGAAGCAGCCCATGCCTTCAATATTCTCTGTCTCATACATGGAAGTAACGTCTTCGAGCCACTCTGTATCTTCCTTATACTCTGTAACGGTATTGGCAGCGAGGTCATATACCATGTACTTGGAGTTCTTCTTTTTGTCAGCCTGGCAGAAGATCAGGACCTGATTATTGCCCATTGAGATCATCGTGGGAATGCTGATGATGTTCATCTCGGGATTCTCTTTGCTGAAATCATAGATCTGGGTTGTTCCGTCCGGAGCAATACTCTCAAGCGAGTATGTATATGTATCATCTGTATAGACAATATTCTTCTTGATGGTATATCCGTCGATCTTCTCTGTGCTTTCGAGATAAGAACCGCTGTTCTCTTCAGTATCAACAGCATCGCTCTCCTCAAGGCTGACGACATCGCCTGTGGCAGGATCGAGTATGCCCTTGATGCTCGTCATCTTGCCGTTATCATACAGGCTGAAATCGCAGACGATCTGTTCATCGACGATGGATACGCCGGAAAGGCCGAGAGAATCGATATCGTAACCATTGTCTTTTGCAATCTGCATAAGATCGATGTTCCTTACCAGGCTGCCTTCCTTGTCATAGATGTTGACATGCACGACCATGTACTCTGCATAACTGTCGTTTGCAACATCAAAATCCGACGGGAACGGAAGGATACCTTCGATATATGTTACGAAGTTTCCTCCTGCCATACCGAGGAGCATCGGGCTGAGATACTGGTAATCGTTCGCATCATACTCGGTACCGAGCACCAGTTTTTGTGTTGAATACCAGGGATCTGTCGCGAGGATCTCTTTTGCCTTCTGATTACCTTTGGCACAGGAGCATACCGCCCCGGCCAGCAGCGTCACAGCCATAACTGCGGCGCCGAACCGTAGTTTCAAGTTTTTCATCCTATTTACCTCCATATTTTGCGCTTTCGCAAACAGCATAAGTATAGTCGTACTCCAAAGGTACGACAATAGGCTTAATCCAAAATTAAGGTTAAGTTAAGTAATGAGCTTTTTTATCTCTTCGGGATCAAAATGATACTTCTTGTTGCAGAAGTGGCACTGCGTATCGATGCCTTCACTGCCCGAAGCAAGTTCTTCGAGTTCAGATTGTCCCAGCGTGGCAAGTCCCTCGCTCATGCGCTCCTTGCTGCACGAACAGGTAAAGCTGACCGGAGCACCGTCCAGATACTCAAGGTCAGGATCACCCATGAACAGATCGAGTATCTGAGCAGGAGAGAATCCTTCGGACAGAAGATATGTTATCTCCGGGAATCCGTTTGCGCGCGTCTCAAGATAAGAGACCACGTCTTCGCCCGCACCCGGCAGGAGCTGTATCATCATGCCGCCCGCCTGTGTCACGTGTCCGCCTTCCATGAGCACTCCCAAAGAAACAACGGAAGGTGTCTGCTCGGAAGATGCCAGATAATATGTGAAGTCTTCAGCTATCTCTCCGCTTATGAGTTCTGTCGAACCGACATACGGCTCTTTGAGGCCGATGTCCCTTATAACCGTCAGAAGGCCTTTGCCCACTGCCGCACCGACATTAATCTTGCCGGGTCTGTGGTACTCGGTCGGGATGTCGTTTTCGATGGGGTATGCCCTGACCTTGAACCCGTAGTCGGTCACGCAGGTCATGCCCTTGATCGGTCCGTCGCATTTGATGACGGTCGTCTGTGTGTCCTTCTTGCCCTTCATCGATTCCGAGATAAGAAGAGACCCTGTCATGAACCTGCCCAAAGCTGCAGTCGCAGATGGAGACATCGCGTGCAGGTGTCTTGCCGTCTCGCAAGTCGCGGTCGTTCTTATAGCAAGGCACTTTACCTTGCCGCCTAAGCCGTCAGCCCTGACGATGTGGTCCTGTGATATATCCTCGGGTACGCCCTTTACGTAATACACTCCGTCTGTCATCCGTTCTCCTCCGAAGGCTTGCCGAACACGAGGAAGATCCTCTCGGAATCCTTGTCCGGCGCGTTATCCGACAGCTCGTCGTATGTTCCGAGATGCACAAGGCCGGCCTTCTTTGCCGTCTGCACGAAAAACTTCTCCGGGTAGAACCGCTCCACCAGGTCGCCGTCGTATCTTACGAACCTTCCGTCTGCCTGCTTTTCGAACAGTGTCAGCTCCGCGGTGTTCGTGCGCGTGTCCGCATCGTAGCTGTTCAGCCAGAGCAGTGTGAAGTCCTCGTAATCCTCATAGAAGACGTTGTCCGCGAGCGTTTTCGCCAGGTGCTTTCTCGTTATCGCGTCGAAAACGAACACGCCGCCGGCATTAAGGTAATCTGCAATGTTGGCAAACATTTTCCTTATGGCATTCTCATCGGTTATGTGATCAACCGTATCGAGAACGGATATAAAGCAGTCGGTCTTGAACGGAAGCTCGAAGTCCGTAATGTCCTGAAGAGACCATATTATCTTACCTGCTCCCCTCCTGGCACTTGCCAGATTGAGCATCTGCCCGGCAGAATCTATGCCCGTCACCTTATATCCCATCTTTGCCAGCGGGATGTCGACGCTTCCCGTGCCACATCCGAGATCAGTTATCGAGCGGACCTTGATCTTTGAGTGGCGTTCTATCAGGAAAGCATAGTATTCTGCCCACGCGCGGACATCCATGTCCGACTGCATGGTATCGTAGTGCCTTGCAAGACAATCGTAGAAATTATCCATGGTTACGGAAGATAATCGCAGGGATTATAAGCGGTGCCGTTGACTCTTACCTCGAAGTGAAGGTGAGCGCCGGTCGAAGTGCCCGTGCTTCCGACTTCGCCTATCTGCTGTCCCGCGCTGACATAATCGCCGACAGAAACATAGATGTCCCTTGCATGCGCATAGAGCGTGGTAACTCCGTCGCCGTGGTCGATTATGCAGTAGTTGCCGTAACCGCTTCCGCCTGTGTTGCAGCCCTCGACAGGCTCGGTAACGTAGATTACCGTGCCGGAAGCCGCTGCACAGATCGCACTGCCGTAACCGCAGGCGATATCGATGCCGGAATGGAACTTCCATGTGTTATATACGGGATGCAGTCTGTAGCCGTAGGAAGATGAGATGTAACCTGAAGCCGGCCATGACATTGATATGTTTATCGAAGGCGATACGGGATTGCTCGGAGCTCCGCTGGAACTCGAAGACCCCGAATCTGAAGACGATGTGCCTGAATCCGATGTGGATGTTGAACCCGAGTCGGATGTGGACGTAGAACCGGAACCGGAATCGGAAGATGTTTCCGATGTGGTTCCAGAGTCTGCCGAAGAAGTCTGCGCAGGCTGCTGTGCTGCCTGCTGCGCTGCCACCTGTGCATTGTATTCGGACTGAAGCGACAGTATCTGATCGTTCAGGGACTGTGCATAAGCTTCGAGTTCGTCTTCCTGCTGTTCCCACGAAGAAAGCTGGGAGGATACGCTCGCAAGCGTTTCTTCAGTCGTACCGATCAAGGCCTCGAGTTCGTCTAACTCTGCCTGCTTCTGATCTGCAATGGTCTGCATGTCCTCTGCTTCCTGGAGCTTGATCTCTTTCTGGAGTTCTGCGTCGTCCAGCGCTATCTGCATCTGGTCTATCGCCTGTGCATCCGCATCCGCGATGAGCGTGATGATCTCCATGTTGGTAAAGAATCCCGCTATGTTGTCCGATTCAAGAAGGACTTCGAGAGTCGACTTGTTCTGGTATTCGAACATTGCGGAGACTCTCTCGGAGAACAAGAGCTCCTGGGCTTCGAGGTTCTCTTCCGCCTCGATGTAATCCTCCAATGCCTGAGCCTTAGCTTCAAGCGCCGCCTCAAGCTGTGTGCAGATGAGCTCATACTGGGCCTTCTGTTCCTCGTTCGCCTCATTGAGTTTCTCGAGTTCGCCCGTAAGCGAGTTCTTCTGTGACTTGAGCGAACTTACCATTGCAGCGGCCTCTGCAGCCTGTGCTTCAGCCGCATCCTTATCCGCCTTAGCCTGATCGATATCAGACTGATCGACATAGTAGATCTGAATGCCGCCGGCATCAGGGCCGGTCGCCATGATATTGCCTGCGTAGAATACCGACGTAACAAAAGCCGATACCATAACGACTGCCGCAAGAATCAAAGGCTTCCAGACTTTTGCCCTGAAAGCATCCTCACGTGCATATATCTCTTCCAACTCTCTTTTATACTCTGACATATTTCCTCACCGAGATTCCGCTTCCGATGGAACCTATTATCACTCCCATAAGAAGTATCAGAACGATCTCCGACCACATGATGTTGTGTGTCGGGACCAGAGCGTAGAAACTCGTCGGAGCTATCTCGCTCATGGACTGTATGTAGATACCGCGGTATATAACGACCGTGATGCCCCATGCGCAAATGGCGCTGATGATCCCTACGATCGCACCCTCGATGATGTAGGGCAGTCTGATGTAGTTGTTGGTGGCACCGACAAATTTCATTATCTCTATCTCACTCGCTCTGGAATAGACCGAGATCCTTACCATGTTGGATATGATGAACAGCGCAATTACGAAGAGTATCGCGAAAGCCGCAACCGTCGTAATGTTCACGATCCTCGAAGCTTTCGTCAGGAACCTCATGACATTGCTTTCCTGCTGTACCTTTGACACGCCGTTATATGTGGCGATCTCGGCACACACCTGATCTGCCGTGGCAGGATCGGTCAGCCTCAGGCTGAAAGTGTGGGGAAGGTACATGTTGTAGTCGAAGTCATCGAGAAGCGATGCCGACGAACCGAGATTTGCCTTATATGAGTTGTAGTTATCCTCAGGTGAAGCATAGTGGAATTCCATTATGTTCGGGTTTGCAGCGAGCTTTGCCTGAACGTCGTTCAGCTGCTCTTCCGTGCACTGAAGCTTCATGTACACTTCGATCGGAGGCTTCTGCGAAAGCCTTGTCATTATTGTCCTTGCGTTTACCGAGAAGATAAAGAACACGCCCATTATGAACAGCATCAAAAGGATAGTCGTAATCGAAGCGACCGTTACCAGCGGATGTCTGACTATTCCGCGGAATCCTTCCTTAACGGAATTGAAAAAAGCTCTAACACTCATCAGTCATCATCCTCCGGGATCATATCAATATCAGAGGCAACATTCGGATCTGCCGACCTTGTCTTGAACTTCCCGTCAAGCTTTGCCTTGCGTCTGGCCTCTTTCTCGGCGCGTCTCGCTTCCTTGAGTGCCTGCTTTTCCGCACGTTTCTGCTCTTTGTCCGTTAATACGGGCACAGTCGGAAAATCCACTGTCTCAGATGCCTCGACAGCAGGTTCTTCCGCTGCGGGCTCATCGTTGAAAGTGAACTCTTCTGCAGGCTCAGGGATTATCTCTTCTGAAGGAATGGTCTCTTCTTCGGTGACAGGTTCCTGAGGAATGGTTATCTCTATTACTTCGGGCTCCGGTGCAGGCTCCTCATCAAGAAGGATCTCTTCGGGAACACCGCTCTCTTCTTCCGGCGCCGCTGCTATTTCTTCGACCGGCAGCGGTTCTTCCGCAGGCACATACGCCTTCTGCGCTGAGTCGCCGAAAACAAAACCGCGGGGGGCATGCTCGAAACCCTGGTCATCGTAGGAATCACTGTAATCGAAGTCTTCTCCGAACGCCAGGCCTGAGCCGGGAATGTTGCCGTAGTCTTCGGTGGTAATGACGCTCGGTCTCTCCTCGCGCCTTTCTTCCGTATAGCCGCTCGCCTTCTCGTCACGGACGACGAGTCCGCCGTCTATCTCTATTACACGCTGCTTCATCCTGTCTACCAGATTGCTGTCGTGCGTGCAGATTATTACCGTAGTCTTGTTTCCGGATGTGGTTCCGTTCTTGTTGATCTCGAGGAGCATTGCCATAATGCTCTCGGAAGTGTCAGGGTCAAGGTTGCCCGTAGGCTCGTCCGCGACTATGAGCTTGGGGTTGTTTACCATTGCTCTTGCAATCGCGACTCTTTGCTGCTCACCGCCCGAAAGCTCCTGCGGATAAGCGTTTGCCTTGTCCTTGAGACCTACTGCCGACAAACAGATGCTTACCGTGTTCGCAAGGCTCTTTGCCGGAACACCGACGATCTCGCCTGCGAAAGCAACGTTCTCTGCGACGGTCTTTGACTCGATCAGACGGAAGTCCTGATAGATCATGCCGATCTGTCGTCTTAATGCCGGGACCAGTGCGCGGCTCATATGTGAGATATCAAAATTGTCTATCAGAACGGAGCCCTCCGTAGGCGTCTCCTCGCATGTAATGCATTTAAGAAGTGTGGATTTGCCTGAACCCGACTTGCCGATAACGAATACGAAATCTCCGTCATCGATAGTGAAGCTTACGCCCTTGAGTGCTTCCACTCCGGATTTGTAAGTCTTTTTTACGTCTTTAAAATCAATCACTGAATACTGTTACCTTATCTTATTGTCGTTAGTATCGTTAAGATAATCGATATATATCCTAACCATCGTCGCCATCTTGAACAGTACCGCATCATCGAACTTTCTAAGATCGAGACCTGTCTTGGTCTTAACCTTCTCAAGACGGTATACGAGTGT
Organism: Saccharofermentans sp.; assembly: GCA_024692105.1. The sequence continues at coordinate 1,636 of JAILMZ010000105.1, read as the reverse complement.
GTTCCTGTGTACGAACAGTTCCCTTGAAGTCTCGGAACCGTTGAGGTCGTTGGCAAAGAATGTATCGATAGTCGTCCTTGTCTCCTCGTCTAACTGTCTGAACGCGTCATTCGGGAAGACTTCGCGGATGAACATCTCGCAGAGGGGCTTGGGGAGCTGATAGATCAGTCTGCCGAGACCCAGCTTGTCATATCTTGAGATGTCCTGCTCACCGTCAAAGATCTTGCTGACCTTAAGAGCGGTCATGGCATCGGAGTAGGACTTGCTTATATCCATAAATGAAGGAACGATGGAACCTACCGCAACCTTTGCAACGCAGCCTTCGGAATTCAGGCATGCGAGAATGGACTGGCTTGCATCATCGATGAACTCGCCTCTTGCGGCCTCATCACCTGATGTGTCGGAAGAATCGATGATTACAATGGTTGTCGTATCATCCATCGAGATGACCATGGTCGTATCGGAATCATTATAGAGGTTCTGCAATATCTCGAAAGCTTCCGTGCTCTGGTCTGCTGCAGTCCTTACGACAATAACGAGTCTTTCGTCCTTGCAGTCGATCTTGAATCCGCGTGCGATCATCGGAACTTCGGACCTGATCTCATTATCAAGCAGGACATTCCTGATGAAGATCGACTTCTCGGCATCCGTGCCCTTCTCCTTGGCAATGGTCTTGATCCATTCCGAGATGAGCTGGAGCGATATCTTGGCGTCGGCATCAGTGCTCTCGACATAGATGACGTACTTGAGCTGCTCGCCTATATTTACCTTGAGATATGTACGGTCTGCAGTGGAAGCGAAAATGTCTCCGCCGGACATGACCGCGCGGAAGGAAGGATCTGTCTCGCCTTCAAGGGAATCATCAGTTGCCGCCAGGATCACTCCTGAAGTATCCAGAACACCGCAATCTACAGGGAGGATCGTCTTCACCTGACGCATGCACTTCTTGATCTCTTCCATATCTACACCTCGCCCTCTGAGCACAAATAATACAAGACTTACAGGAAGCCTCATTAAATTCTATATTTTTTCGCAATTTGGTGCAAGCATTCAAAGAATAAGGCCGAACCCGAAGGTCCGGCCTTATGATCAATCAGATTATCTAACCGATTAGGAAATGATGCTCTGCTCTGTGTCCTTATCGAAGATGTGAACACGGTTTGCATCGATAGCGAGGTCTACTACCTGGCCAACGGAAGACTGTGATGTAGTAGGGTCAACGCGGCATGTGAGAGGCAGAGAACCGTTAACTGTAACATAGAGGTATGTCTCTGCACCGAGCATCTCGACGACGTCAACGTCTGCAGGGAAAGCTGCCTCGGGGTGATCTGTAACGTATGTGGAGTCATCTGTAAGAGCCTCAGGTCTTACACCGAAGATAACTTCCTGTCCGTCACGCTCCATAACTTCCTCAACTGCATATCTCTCAGGGAGCTTGATCGTAACGTTCTCGAATGAGATGAATACGTCAGAACCTTCAACATTGATGATAGCGTTGATGAAGTTCATAGGAGGCATTCCGATGAATCCTGCAACGAATGTGTTGACCGGGTTGTCATAGAGCTCCGTAGGAGAGTCAACCTGCTGGATGAAACCATCCTTCATGACTACGATTCTGGTACCCATGGTCATAGCC
>JAILMZ010000096.1 GCA_024692105.1 Saccharofermentans sp. | reverse complement strand
GAGATAAGCAAAGCGGCCTTCCGGGGCCGCTTTCTTATTGTGTCTTTAATCTTTACTGTGCCGTTTTACTTGCGCTGTCCCAAGTATCCCGGTCAATGTACACGCCGGCCTTGATATGTTCGGTCACATTGATCGCGCAATCCATATTGCTTATGAAGCCCTGGACGGATTCTATCATGCCGCTCCAGTCTTCCCCATAGACCTCGCGGAGACGCTTCCAGTCGGTGTACATCTTAACTGCGTTCCGCCCGTTCTTACCCGGCATGGTGGCAAGACCTATCGTGGTGTTCCTCTCGAGCTTAGCCATACCATCGTCATCCGCCTGAGGAAGACTACCTTCCACCTTCATCGGAACGAGGAACTTTGCCTTAGGAAGCTCCCTCATAAAAAGGCTGTTGTATGCGCTGTACATGATGCGCGCACCGTCTTCCGAGACGTCCGTCATCTGCCCCATGAGAAGTATCCATCGCATAAGATCGGGATTGGTCACCGGAACCTCGATGTCCTTGGTGCCGCTGTAATCCGGAGCAGGCACGAGCTTGCTCTTGTCTATCGCGAAACGAAGATTGTTGAACTCCACTCCGCACACGCCGTTCAGATAAAACGCCATGCCCAGCAGATCCTTAATGCCGTTTCCGTCCTCACCACGTCCTAACTTGACCATATCGAAGTCGCCCTGCGTATAGTGCTTACTGAACACGTGATAATACGGTGCAGTCACAAACATGACGTCCGGAGGCGTGGTCTCGTAACCCTGCTCACGCTGGATCGTCTGCGAGAACATGTACGGCTCACCGGTGGCTTTGCTGTAGATAAGGTAGATCTCATCCGAGTCAAAAAACTTCGATATCATCGCCCCCATCAACACGTCCACTCTCAGCTGGATCGCCGCTTTATCCTGTTCGGGAATCGGATTCCTTCCCATGAACATCACATAGAGGTTGTATACCTCTGTCATGTCCGTAAGCGACATCCGGTCGAAGTCATCAGGTTCAAGCATGAGTTGCTTTTGGGTGAGGAACACATCACCAAGGGCATTGATATATGTGTTGTGAACATCTGCACCGGATGCGTTTCTGCCATGAACAACGCTGCCAATAAAGAACGGCTGCGATCTTGCATTCTCGAGTATCATCAAAGCCGTACCGTCAGTCGCACTTTCGGCAGGCTTGCCGTTTGCCTGCAGTTCCTTTACGGTCGTGACCAGGATCGGCATCCCGGACTGACCTGGTGCGGACACATATACTCCCATGCCGACCTTGACCGTACCCTTAAGTCTGCCTATGACGAGCATGTCATCACTGTCTTTTACAGGACCGAACTCTTCCACGCCAAAAGTAAAGCTCGGTGCGTCCGGTTCTATCTGAGGCTTAGGCTGTTCCGCCTTTTTGTTCTTACTGAATAATCCCATTCATATTCCTCCCCGCGTGACTTTTAACCTATTATTGCACAAACCTCACGCTCGCGAGAAGGACTCAATATCTTCTCAGATAATCAGCACCATAATCTATCAACTCTTTCACTTCTTCGTTTGTCTTCCTGCCGCCTTTCTTCCTGTTGCATCTCCAGCACAGGCACTGGAGATTATCGATGTCTCTTCCGGTGCCGCCCTGCGCCACCGACTGTATGTGGTCGGTCTCAAGGAGCAGGTAGTCGCCAAGACCGTAACAGAAACTGTCCAGGAAGTCTTTGGAGATACCGCATATCTGGCAGGTATAATTGTCCCTTGCGAAAACTTCCGCCTTATCCGAAGGCCTAATCCTTCTCCTGCGCGCGACTTCCCTCTGCATGTCTTCCTGCCTTCTGATATTACGCCTTTGCCTGCTGAATCTCGATGCTACCGAGACCAATGCGATCAGCACAAAGGCCAGGATCAGCAGCAGGGTTATAACAAAGAAATCACTGTGAATGAAACTATCAAAACTAAACATAACAGTCCTCCATAGTCTCATTCTATAAAAGAAAAAGAGACATTAATAGGACAGCAGCTACTTCAGTGTCGCGATGTTTTTCTTAGCCTTCGGAAGTCCTGCAAAGACGCCTGCTGCGCCTCCGATAAAGAGCAAGACCGTGATGACTGCAATAGTAATAACAGAGCTGGAAGTCAGCACATAAAGCCCGTAGGAAAGCAATCCTGCAACAAGTGCTGCCACCATCTCTGCAGCTAAGTTGAAGAAACAATTGAGATTGCCTCGAAGGGCGCTTAATTCGTCTGACCAGATCGTATAAGGCGATATGGAATCCATTACTACTCCTATCATGGTCGCAGCAACGATGCAGACAAAAGATATAACGATATAAAGCGGAAGCATCACCCAGTATCCCAGACTTCCCGTAACCATGACGACGGCAACGGCCTCGGGAACGAAAGTAAACAATACCGCAGTAAGGATCTTTGCCTTGATCTGTTCTGACAGATCGACAGGCAGGTAATTCAGCATGTCTATGTGTACGCCTTCACGGGTGAATGAAGTTGACGCTATTGAGTTAAGACCGGATGCGATGAATGCAGCACCGATGAAGACAGCAAACAAGATAACCTGACTTAAGCTGTCTCCGCTCTTAAGGTTATCCGCGAACGTCTTGAACATCTCGTGCTTCGGGCCTTCGAAGATGAAGAACAGCGCGAGTATCGGCCACAGAAGATTTGCGTAAACACAGTTCATGCGGTATGTCATCGTTCTGGTGAGTACCTTGATCTCCTTGAGGAGAAGCGCCGTAAAGATCGAGCGCGAACCGTGGGCGGCAGAAGCTTTTCGCGATGTGTGTTTGTTGCTGATTACGGCAGCTGCGAAGAGTCCCTTGCGGTATGTGAGATGTGCGATGAGGACCGACAGCAGATACCACGCGGCGACTATCACAACAGCCCCGAGAAGCGGAAGAACATCGTGCGTCCTTACAGCCATAGTCGTCAGGTAGTTGGAAGGGAACATCACGCTGCAGACCGTAGTGAAAGTGTTGTTTCCGCTGACTATCGTATCAAGGTAGTTCACCGTGCTGACACTGCCGTAACTTCTGAACGACATGAGAAACAAGACTGCGAAGATGATGAACATCACGAGTGACGAGTGATAGTAGATATCCGCGCGGTTGAAGCGTCTCAGGACAAGCATCAGGAGCAGTCCCAATATCGAGCAATAGATCAAAGGAAGAAGGAGCGAACTGAAGAATCCGATGACCGCAGCGATGAGTCCTACCGGGTGCAGCGCATAAACGATACCGCCGTTCTTGGCAACGGCAACAAAGTAACCGATGTATATCGCGAACAACACGTTGGATGTCATGACATTCTCGGCTTTGAACGTGTGCCAGAATCTTGCGACATACAGAGATGTCGGCGAGACAGGGAGAGCCGTCAGGAACTGAAGGTCCGACGAGAAGAACAGTACGCTGAACATCAGGAGCATGCCGAAGATCATGGCAAATGCGGAGATGATATCAAGTTCAGACAGAAGTCCGTAGGAATGATCTTCGAACATGAACAGCAGGTCTGTAAGGGCGAATGTCACATAGCCGACGATAACGGACACCGGAACCATGATCCCGATGAAAGCTATCATGCCGAAACGGTTGTAGATCCTGACCTTCTTCTCGCCGTTTGGCTTGGGCATCTCGAGGTTCGAACTGAATGCCTTGTACAGTGCCCTGGTCTTGTTCATCTTACGTCTCCGTCTTGCCCGTCAGCTTGACGAATATCTCTTCGAGGGACATGCCCGGATTATCGTTCTTAAGCGTCTCAAGCGTTCCCTCGTTAATTATCTTTCCGTCGTTGATGATGAGTATCCTGTCGCACAGTTGTTCTGCCACTTCAAGAACGTGTGTGGAGAACAAGACGGCGTTGCCTGCCGCAGCATGCTCTCTCATCATCTGCTTGAGCTCGAATGCGGCTGAAGGATCAAGGCCCGTCATCGGCTCGTCCAGGATCCATGCCGGAGGGTTGTGAATAAGCGCGGAGATGACCATGAGTTTCTGCCTCATGCCGTGAGAGTATTCGCGCATCTGCGTGCCGAGCACTTCGCTCATACCGAATCTTTCTGACAACGTCTTGATCTTGTCTTCCCTGACTTCTTCGGGAACTTCATACATATCGGCAATGAAGTGCAGGTATTCAAGTCCCGTTAGCTGTATCAGGATATCCGGATTATCTGCGATGTAGGCAAAAGACATCTTGGCTTTCGAAGGTTCCTTAGTGATGTCAAATCCGTTGATGACGGCAGTGCCCGAAGTCGGCTTTAATATGCCCGTGAGCATCTTGATGACAGTGGTCTTGCCCGCACCGTTGGGACCTGCAAATCCCACTATCTCGCCTGCTTTGATGTTAAATGAAACAGCATCGGTCGCCTTGTGACCGTTGCCGTATATCATGGTTAAGGATTTTGCTTCGATCATAATTCTTACCCGGTAATGAGTCTTGCCGCATTAGCTGCGACAATACGGATCTCGCCATATCCGCCGCTTGCAGTCTTTTCCACGGCTGTTATGCATGCCGGTGAGAAAAACGAATCAACAAAGCTTTGAAAAACCACACTGTCTCCTTCCCGTACGCAAATCATGCCTGCCGCTGCAGGCACAGAATCTTGATTATGATTTCAGAATGATTGATTTCATTCTATACACACTTTTCCGTGAATGCTATTGCTATTCCGACTTGTTAATCGAATTTTAAATCATCGGCTAACTTGTTCATTCTATGTTTACCATTCCGTAAGGAAATATCACATTATACGAAATAAGATAGTTCTGTAAGCGTTAGAATACGCCGTATTCTGTATGGAGGTTTTTAT
>JAILMZ010000060.1 GCA_024692105.1 Saccharofermentans sp. | reverse complement strand
AGCGGTACCAGTCAAAGTAAGCGCGTATCCTGTCTGACATTCCGTACAGCATGATTTCATATAATGTGTTCAGATCGTTATCCATTACATAATCAACAGTTATCTCGCTTGAATCCAGATACTCTCTGACCTCTTCAAGTGTCAGATCTTCAAAACTGCTGTCTTGTTCAGCGGCCCACTCATTGTAAACACATAAGTATGCATACATGAGGGCATCGTCAAGATGATCTGAAGTGACATATTGCGAATGGCCGCTATCAACCGGAAATGCATCATGTATATCGCCATACACATGCGGAATATAGATCTCTTCCATGTCTTTCCGCTTCTCATCAAGACTGGCCTGAATGCTCTCTTGAACAGCCCGGTTCTTGTCGTATTCCTTTTTGATAATATATATGGCTCCGGTCAGTACGATCAGAGCAAGGATGGTGCACAAGATTACATTTCGCTTTTTCATATAAACACCTGCTGATCCTGCATTCAGTTAATTTCCAAAGCGTTCACCATATCATCTTTTGTATGGTAAACGCCCGTACAGTCATTGTCCTCGTAAACATAAAATGTTCCATTGTATTGAGCTATACAATAAGTAGCCTTATCGGAAACATAGTATCCGATACCGTAGAATGGTTTCTGGTCAGGATCATAGGCCGTGAGTTTCCCGTCATTCACCAGATCTTCTAATGATACCTTTTGAAAACTGTTTACCTTCTTAAACTCCGGATTACCCGTGTAATAAGAAGAACCGCCTGTTACTCTTGCGATATCCGCGTTAACATACGCATATTCACCGTCTTCCAAAGAAATATCAGCCGGAATCTCTCCATATGCGGCCAGCCATTCAACGTTTTCTTCCTCGTACGTCAGATAAGCATCGCCACAGCGGAAGACGAGGATGTCGACCTGGCTTGTGTCTTCAAACATGAGCGCAGGAGCACTGTCGTCTATGATGCACCCGGGAGCAAATATGCATACTACCGGCATAAGAATACATATGAACCAGATCTTACATAACTTACGCATATTAGCTCCTGCTCTTTATGATGCAACCAACGTTGTTAGTATGCTTATAATACTATCTATATGCAAATGTTAGTACACTTTTAATACTATGTCAACAGTTATTTAACAGATTGCCCTATAGAATTCAAAGAAAAAGCAGGAATTGCTTCCTGCTCAGACCGATATACTTATGAACACGCCTGCTAATTATGCTTATAAAGATCATTTAACAAGCCGAATTCATCAATTGTTCCGATAATCTCATCGTTGTGAAAAACTACTGTCGTTATCTGATCATTATTTCCGATAGGGGTTCCCCACTTTGCAGCGTAAACTATCATATAATCATCAAACTTGTAGTACAGAACAGATATCTCTCCCGTATAAGGCAGATCCATCGATGTTATTTTCCCGATCCAGAACTGCTCCTGTTCAGGGTCCAGAGGACATCCGTTATCATCAGCGTATTCCCAATCAGACGGATCACCACCGTCGGCATCCACCTTTATAATGCTGAATTCATCATAGTATTGTGAATAACTTGAGTCCCGGGAACTAACCGAAACGGAATACTGAAAAGACGACAATTCTTGAATGGTATCATTGCTTATTGAATAGTAAGAAGGCTCTTTGTCCCCGAGCTGGATTATATAATCAGCTTCAACCTTCTGGCAGGCTGCCAACATACCGACAATCGATAACACCAATAAGACTGATGTTAACCTGCTTATTACCTTACCGGCAGTTCTCAATTCTTTCATAGTTTCCCTCAACAATGATATTAGATACACTATATACATTTCTCGAGTAAAAATGTTGCATACCCCTGACGATCCTAAGATTCTATCATCAATATCAAAGACTGTCCTTTTTGTTTCTTCAGCAGCTGAACTCTGTCTCCTATATTGGGCTTCAGGTCCATTTCTTCAGACAGTATGGACGGTATATACAGGTTTTCTTCCTCATAGTAAACAATATAAACACCGGATTGGGTGGCATCGATTATTCCGGTAACTGTCTCATCAGACCTTTCCGGTTCCTTCGGTTTGTTAGCCTCCCGGATAGCCTCTTCGGCAGTAAGCCGCCTGTACAGGCCATACGATCGCGGGATACCATCAAATTCGCCGTTCTTAAAACGTTCCAGTTTCTTTTTCCGGAGTTCCGGATCGTCAGACATAAATGCTCTTGCCATATTTGTCAGTTCGGAACATTCTTTTGGATCCGTAGGATCTTTAATATACCCTTTACAACAGAGAATCCCGGTAACGGCAGTATTCCTGATCACGGAGTCATCACTTCTCAAATACAGATTAGTGAAAAAGACATAAAGCTTTTCGCACGGTTTCAGATACGACAGTACCGCTACTGCAGCTCTGTCTCTGGTCTTCCCGTAATACCCGAAAATATATTCAAGATAATCATCGACAGAAGTGGCACTATACAAAACTCTTGCTATGTTTACCATGCGCATGGAATACTCAGCAGAAGTCATGCCATCCCTCAGTTTATCTTCCAATGCTTCAATGCCGTTATGATTTCGCAAGGCCACGACCAGATCGGCAAGCCCGGTATCACCATCAAACGAGAATTTCTTCCATATGAGATCTTCAGCTTCATCCCGCTCCCAGTCATAAAGGTCATCAAGAGCAGGAGCAATACAGATACCGTAATCCCTCTCCATGCCATTTGCATTGATAAAGCGTATCAATTCCGAATAAGCTCTGCTGTGTTCTGTCGTTTCCATTAATCTCTATTCCACTAACCCTTATTCTCAAGATGGTTGATCGGCTTATCCTTGCGGATTCCGGTCACTTCAACTCTTTGTACACCGATCTGCTTATCTACAATACCAAAATCTATATCCAAGACATCTCCGACATTGACTTCAGTGGTACTCCTGAAATCGCCATCGAATATGACATCCAGATCGAAATGATCCGTCACGGTAAGATCAGGGAGCACAGCATAAGCCGACCAAGAAACATCTTTCTGAAGTACGCTGAGCCATGTAGGCTTTCCGGCTTTGTCTTTTGGAAAGGCGGGCAAGACTTCAGTATTCAACAAACGAACTGTATAGATATTTTTCATCCCTGTTAATCAACCTTCGCTTTTAAGAGAATTCTGATGATCAAATATAAACATACACGCCCGGTCTGTCGTCCCAGCTGTGAACTTCGAAAGACTGTTCCCAGTAGGAATCTTCGCTGACCAACTGGATCGAGTACAGTCCCTGCATATCCGGATCTTCAGAGTAGCCTTCTATCCAAACGATGATGAAACAGTATCGGTTGCCTTCCTCGTCGTAGATGTCGGCATTGATCTGATACTTGTACTTGTATTCGGTGGAACCCTGGTTGTGCGAGCCTGAGACGGAACAACAGTTGTTCTTCATCTCGCCGATCTCCGGGAATGCGTCGTAAAGCGCCTCGAGTTCTTCGTCCAGAACGTCGTTCTCGTCCAGGGCATACTCAGAGAAAAGCTCCATCATGCGGTCGACATCTTTGTCCTCCACGCACTCAAGTATCTCATCCAGCAGCTGATTCTTGCCGAAATCCTCCGCACTGCCCTTATAATGCCTGGTCTTGATCTGCTCACCGATAGTCATATTCGGATCGTATTTGCCGTTCAACAGTTTTGAACAGCCCGATACCATTACCATGACCACGATGGTCAATACAAGAATTGCACTGTAACTTCTATGCTTCATTATTTATGTCTTGAACAGATTCCAGTCTTTATAATTCGCCGTATATACGCAGTTGCCGTTTATGTTTCCTGAAAGGAATGTGATCTCATCACCTTCCATTACCAGAGTTTCAGTCTTTCCCTCCTCCGGGAACATATCTTCTTTGCAGTTCTCCCCTTTGGCCACTGTCAGGATCAATTGATCGTCAATGACTTCAAGCGAATAATCAAAATCCAGGCTGTAATACATATACGACATCTCAGTGACAAGATCGCATATCATTACTACAGAACGATAGAAGCCTGCACCTCCGGAAATCGTATAACAATATTCATCCTGGCCGTCACCGGTAATATCGTATGTTAAGAATGCGGTGCAATAAAACGGTTCCTGAACATTGAAGTAATCATAGATCTCCTGTGCATCTTCACTCAGTTCAGCCCGAGGCGGTGCCTCCTGTCCATCAGTGGAGATCTTGCCGTTGAAGAACTCATATAAGATCTTATAGTCATAGCAGTAATGAACAATAAAAAAACGTTCAGAAGGATCCAGCAAAATGCCGTAATACTGTGATTCCGTCATTGCTCCTCCATCTGATATCGGAAGATCGTAGCTGATGGAACTGTTATCGGGACTAAAGCCGTTAAAGCCATAATACGCTTTCCATTCAGTAAACTTATCGGCTCTTATGATCTCAAAACCGTAATCCTGATAATAACCTCTTACGCTCGTCTCATCCGCAGACTCAATGCTGTCAAGTTTTTCATAGGCATATTCCTTTAACTCATCTGCAGTAACAGTTGCATAATCTTTATATAAGACGTCAATATCAGAGATCTGATAATCCCTTACATCATAAAAGAAATTGCAAGGATTACACTTCGGATCAATATCGTAGTACTCTTCCGATTTTTGGGATGTCACTGATGTTTTAACAGATGATTCTTCCGTCTCAGACTCAGATTCATTCGGAACAGACACCGTACTGCATGAAGTAAGGATCAGAGAAGACAATACTACAGCGATAACGGCTCTTGTTTTCATTGCTCGCTTTTCCCCTTATATGCTATTGCATCGATCTGAAAAAGGATCCCGTCCCTTATAAAATCTGTCGTGTATGCTTTGCGGGCAGGATATTTCCCGTCAAAACACTTCTTGATGACAGCAGGAAGATAGTTCAGATCGTTGATATCCTTGAACAGGCAATCCATCTTAACGACAGAATCAAGCCCCAGGCCCGCCATTTTCAGTCTGTTTTCCAATGTGGCAAACGCACCTTCCATCTGAGCTTCTACCGGCTGGCCTTCATTACCCATGCAGTATCCGACAAACACATAGTCACCGGCTTCAATAACGGTGGAATCAGCCCAGAATTCGTCTACTTCCAGTCTCTTTATCATAATTATCCCCCTTCAGTTCACCCGACCGATGATACTGTGCCCTACTCTTGAATTATACCCTACACGGCCTCAAGATACTCTACGATCGGCTCAATATATTTGGCATCTGAGATGTCATAGGATGTTGCGATCATCTCTGCCATTATCTTCTCGTCTTCAGTCTGATCCTTCTTTTTCTTCAGAGTAGAAACAAACATCTTCATGGCAAGCCTTGAAGGACCGTTCATCTTCTCGTAGTTGAAGCCGCCCTGGCAATAGAAAGGTCTGATGTATTTGCGCTGTTCGTCCGTAAGCATGTTTCGGAGTGTGACCTCGATGTCCGGGTTGTCTTCCGGACTGCCGCCCACGCAGAACACTGCAAGTCTCTTGTCATTCCAGGAGGACGCCTTGTTAAGGAACCACTTTACCTTTACGGCATTTCCAGCCATGATCCATCCGCCGTATACTATCGCCTGATAATCATCGTAAAAGCTGTCCTTCTTCTTTTGCGCTTCCTTAAGATCAAGGATATCGGCACCTGTCTTCTCTGCTATCCACTCTGCATATCTCTTGGTAAAACCCGTCTGTGATGTGTATATAACTAATGTCTTCATAATTCGCTAAGATTCCTTTCCATTCTCATGATCGTCTGTATGGTGGCTGTCAGGTCTTTCTCATCCACGCCATCGAAAATTCTTCCGATGATGTACTGACTCTGCATCCCGTTGTTATCGTTCTTCTCCAGGAAATCCCTGCAGCCGTCCGTAACAAGTATCCTCTGCTTTCGCTTGTCCTTATCATCTGCAACAAACGTCACGAAACCCTTCTTCTCAAGCTTCAGCAGGATCTGCTTCACATTCTGGTGGGAACTGCCCATGACATCGGAAAGTTCATTTAAAGTCGGGGGCTCTTTGCAGAGATTGATGCAGATAATGGCAAAGAACTGCTTCCATGTGATCTCCTTGAAGAACGCATCCGCCGCTGCCTGATAGCGGTTATCGAAAGCACTCAGAAGACCCAGTAGGAATGCCTGAGGCGGCATGTCGCCGAACTCGACATTGTTCATTCTCATTTTTTCATCGTAATTCATCAGTTGACTCCTTAAAAGAATATGTAATATATTACCTATGCCAATAAGGTAACATGTTACATATCGTTTGTCAACTTTTTTCAGATCAGTTCGCCTTGAGCTTTTTTGCGTTAATGGCAGTAATGATTATCCCCGCGATGCCCACAGCTATGCCCAGCATAAACGAGAAGAGTATATGCGTTACAAGATTATAGGCTCTCATGCCACTACATCCGTCTTCAGAGGATCAGCATCACTGATCTCTTCCTTCTTCTCTCTATACACTGCATGGATCTCTGCTGCCTCGTTCTTCTTGTTTCTTATCTCGTCTGACAGTTCATCCATCCTCTTTTCCGAAGAAGCAATATCTTGGCGGAGTCCTTTCAGTTTATTCTTCTTTTTCACAACGGCAACGACTGCTGCGATAACAGCGATCACTGTAGCTATTCCAACTATCAGCCATCCGCCGTTAGCTGCGACAGCAACTATAATGACCACAAGCCAAATAATGATACCGATGATTACGGGTGTGCCCTTAGATGTTTTCGCCTCCATAAGATCATCAAGGCTGTTTGCAAAACTATTGTCGATGTTTATGTATTCATGCTTCAGGGTGCCTAATGTCTTAGCCTCTTCAGCTCGCTTGCTTTCCAGTCTATGCACCTCGATCTGCTTTTCATTATACTTGCCGAACAGTCTTGCCGCTTCGCTGATCTTCTCGAAGTAATCTCTATGCTCCGGAAGGCAGTTGTCTTTTGCAAAGACGAGTTCTTCGAGTTTCTCAGAGAAATGCACGCCGTTGTCGGTCATGATGGAACTCATCGTCTTCTTTTTATTACGGCACAGTATAAGACCGCAGAGAGCCTCAAAATCATGAGGATCCTTCGAGATTATAAATTCAAAGGCATCCTTTGCCGCTCCGAACTCTCCTGCGGCCAAAGCCTTTCTTGCTTTCACGCGAACATCATCTTCGCGGAAATACTCATAATCATGGGTAACACCGCAATAAGAACAAACATAAAGCTGACGGTCTAGATCGATATCGAGAGGACCGCCGCACATATCACAAACATGGCTCTTAACGATCGTCATATTAACCTCCGCAAATAAGCTTACGCACCGTTAGTATCTTTTTGTTACTATCTATACCACGATAATAGTATATATTCGCTACTATGTCAACACTTTTTGTAATGCGATAGAATATATTTAATCTAAAATGACAGATCACGAAGGAATCCTTTTCTGATGAAGATATACTTTGCCCCGCTCGAAGGCATTACAACACATATATTCCGCAATGCCTATAACGGGATCTATGGTGGCATCGACAAGTACTTCTCCCCTTTCATCTCGCCGTCTGACAAATGTCCGATGACGCCCAGGGAGAGAAAAGACGTCACTCCCGAAAACAACACAGGAATATACCTGGTACCCCAGATCCTCGCGTGCAGGCCCGACTTCTTTATCGAAGCGGCAAAAGAACTTCATGCCATGGGTTACAAGGAACTGAATCTGAACCTCGGCTGTCCTTCGGGCACCGTCTGCGCGAAAGGCAAAGGCGCGGGGTTCCTCACTGATACATTGGCACTTCAGGATTTTCTGGATGACATCTACTCCTACGCGGCATCCGCTGACATCAGGATATCTGTCAAAACAAGGCTGGGCTACAGCAACCCCGAAGAGTTCTATGAACTTGTGAATATCTTTAACGGCTTTCCCGTGAGCGAGCTGATCGTACACCCCAGGATAAGATCCGACTTCTATAAAGGTGAACCCAGGAAGGAATTCTTTTCATACGCCTTGGAACATGCAAAGTGCCCTCTTGTGTACAACGGAAACATCTTTACCTGCAAGGATTACGATGACTTATCGGCCCTGTTTGGAAGAGATCTTGACCCGGTAATGACCGGCCGTGGCTTGATTGCCGATCCTTCTCTGACAGGCAAGCTTAAGGGCTGCACATCTGAAACAGACTTCGTAAAACTCAGGAGATTGCACGATACTCTCTATCACGAATATCAGAGCATCATGTCGCCTGATATCAATGTCCTTTACAAGATGAGAGAGCTTTGGACTTATTGGCAGACCCTTTTCGAAGGCAGAGAGCGCGAGGTCAAGCGCCTGCTGAAGGCAAAGCGGTACACAGAATACGAGGACATCGTATATGGTGTCTTCCTAACCGAATAAGAAAAAGGGTTACTCCTGTTCGTCAGAACTCTTACTGTTCTTGATATGCTCGTTGATGTAATCTATGTCTCTGTTGACCTTGAATGCATCGACAGCATACGCGAGAATGAGCACGATGCCTACATATATAAATGCCATCCAGAAGTTGCTCGGGAAGAACCATCCGGCTATAAATCCGAACAGCATTACTATCCCCGTGAAAACAAAATACTTGATGACATAACTTGCGATGATCGAAAGATTCAGATACTCATCGAAAAGGTAATTAACAACCGTGATTATCAGCGCGAGAGCGAACAGCAGCAATACAAGCCCGATCTCTGCGGTAATGCCCGACCATATTATCGAGCATGTAAACACCGCCAGGATCATCAGCGCTGCAAGTATGCATGTATCTTGAAGTATCTTTCTCATGAAATATTCTTTAGAACCTCCGCTTGATATCACGCAGATATTTGCGCGAGACTATGAGCCTCTCACCGTTATCGAGCATTGCCTCAAGATGGCTGTTCTTGAGCTGGCGGATCTCAGTAAGGTGAGCTGTGTTCATGACGCATGTCCTGGAGATCCTGACGAGATCCGAATCCTCTGTGATCTTATCGATCTCCGTCATGGAAGCATCGAGCCTATAGACGTCACCTTGGGTATACAGGAACACTTTCCTGTCAACGGTTTCGAGATAGTACACATCAGACATCGAGATCCTGATCTGTCTGTCATCCGAGAACGCACTGAAACTTAAGTCAAGACTTCTTATCCGCTTGATAAGTCCCTTGACCGACTCGGTGTATTCGGGATATTCGATTGTAACAGTAAGAGGCTTGCCCTCAGCCTGTCTGGTTACTATCTGCATTTAACCTGCCTGTTCCTGTATCTTTATGCTGCCGATAACCTCAGCGGCTTCCTCCCTGAACTTGCGTGAACATGCCGCATATACGATAACGCCAAGGAAGAACACCATATTAGTGTACCTGATCAGCATGCTTATTTCCGTTGTATAGGAAGATAATAACTGACTTCCGATCAAATTGCTAAACATATGAACGAGTGCGCCCGCCAAAATGCTCCTATTCGTCTTGACATATACGAAGGATACGAAGACGCTCAGCATCATTACGCTCGGTACGAACATTAACGCGTGGAAAACAGAATCTTGCAAAAGATTATACTGTGCCTGCCCCGGTGTGAAATACCACGGCAGATGCCAGATTGCCCAGATAAACCCGAGCAGCAGAGAACTCTTGATGAAGCCGAACCTTACAAGCAGCCTGTCGAGCGCATAACCTCTCCAGCCGAATTCCTCGTTGAGCGGACCCGAGATGAGCGAGAGCAAAAGTACCAGAAAGATATTCAGAGGGTTTTCCCTGATCGCTTTGAGGTAATCCATCGTCGGCATCTCAAAACCCAGCAGGCCGACACCTGCAGCAATACTTACCGCGGACAGAGCCGTGAACACCGCGATCGTAATGAGCGGCCATTTGAGCCCAGCCTGCCTGAAACTGAAACAACGGCGGAAGTAGTCTTTTTTCTTATCCTTCGGATACGTCAGGAAGACCAGGAACAGCGCGACCACCGAAGGCGCGCCGCCGCCGAAATAGAACACGAACGTTCCCACTCCTGTATCCGTAAACCCGAACACTACAGGTATAAATCCGCAGATCCATGTCCATGCGAGTGTCAGAACAAAGAACAGTATCAGAAACTTGGTTGACATCCAATTCTTCATAAGAATACCTCCGTTAGTGCGAGTCTAACGGATTGGTTTTGCGGATTCCACATGTACATACAGATGTTGCAAATAGCGCTGCGCGAAGTGCAAAAGGAGAATTAGATTCCTGTCTTAGTCAGGAATATTCTTCATATATACGACTATCAAAAAAACTTTTCATTGGCATGTGCAAAGCAAACTCTCTTTGGCTTGAAATTAAGGATGGCGTTCCAGTCCATTGCCTATGCCTCGTTATCATCATATGCTTCGAGATATTCTATTGGTTCAAGGTCACCTACTATGCATACACCTTCATCAAGCGCAATAGATATACTGTCTTTGCTGTGACTTGGTGTCGATACTATTTCTCCCTCAATGCCTAATTCTTTCAGAAACTGTCTGCTCTCAGATATGTCAAGAATCTTCGCCTTTCCTTCATCTATCGGCTTGTACTTTAATGCATGCTGCCTTGCGAAGATTTCATCCGAGTAATGGATGCTATCTGTTTGCGTATCAACTACGATCAGATTAACACCCAAATCCATAAGTTCGCTCACCAAGCCAATATGATCCGGATGATAATGCGTTGCTAAGATATATGTGATATCTTTCAGGCTGACATTTACATCTTTCAATGCCTTGAAAAATCCCTGAAGACTTCCCGCATAATCCGTATCAATCAACAGATTTCCTTTTGTTCCCTTCAACAAATAGGTATTTGTATTTCCATATTTAATAAGTTCAATCATAATCTTTAAATCTCGTATAGGAGATATCGTTTCTATCCTCATCACTCAAATTCTACGTTACTAAAATACCGCCCGACCATAAGATCAAGCGGTATCTGTTGTTTTTGGTGGAGATGACGGGAGTCGAACCCGTGTCCGAAATCAGATCTATCAGGCTTCTCCGGGTGCAGACAGTGGATGAATTATTCCCATTCCCGCGTGGCCCGCTGTCAGGCGTCGGTTCCGGTAGCTTCATAAATTTATGTCACGGATTTTCCGCAAAGCTTTGGAAAGAGGACATCTCCTTTAACCTCTTAGGAGCAAGGTCTGAGTTGTACGTGCATCCCGCGTACAGATCGGCAGGAGCACGGTAGCCTTAGGCTGCTACGAGCTCGTTAGAGTTTGCAATTACTTGCAAGTTCCCGTTTTTTAAGGAGGCCAACGAGAATCCTCCACCCGCTTCCCTGATATCTCCGACCCCGTCGAAACCGGTGCATCCCCCTGTTAGAGTGGTCCTCGAAGCGGTGATAGTAATTATACGTCCTCTTCGTCGAATTTCAAGTCTTGAGAGACATCGTAAGGCTGGTAGTCCTTGCTAAGTATCTCCTGGGCATTCCTGAGTTCGGCTTCTTCATCCGCGATCTCATCAGCGGGAGCCTGAGGTTCTGCATTCGCTTCAGCAGCTTCATGCAGTTCTTCATAAACTACATTAGGATCGATGCCGTCGTACTTCTTATAAGGATTGCCGAGATCTTCAGCACCGCAGTAATAGCACTTGTATGTGAAGAGGAGATTTTCCATCTTCTGCATGAGTTTGCCGCAGTTGGGGCAGATCTTCTCTGTCTTGAAATCCTTTCTCTTGCGGAAAAGGACTGCTGTCTTCAGGCACTCGTCGAATTCTTCGTTTGTGGCACTGTGCTCCTGGAGCATGAGCCACATGGCATGGAGGAGAGTCTGCTGTTCTTCGACCATGGCAGTCAGTCTCTCGACTTCCTTTATTGACTGGAACTCGTTCTTTATGGCATCTCTGTTGCCGAGAGCAGCATCCACTTCATCAACGGAGCCGAGTTTTGCGAGTTGCTTTATCTGTTCATTGGTTAAATCAGCTGACATATCTTTGCCCTCCTATATCTTACGAATTTAGATTACACTATTTTTTCTTATAATCAAAATCTTTTGTTAAAGGCCTGCGCAGAACTGAGCTATGGCCGCAGCAATCTCATATCTGTTCGCCTCATCGTTCAGTCTTGCCTCATCCTCGCTGTTGGACAGGAAGCCCATTACGATCTGGACCGATTTGATAGATGTCGAATAGTTAAGACCTGTGTATGCGTTAGTAGAGAAACACCCAAGGTATTCCGTTCCCTGGGCTTCAGCCACGAGGCCTCCCAAAGAGTCTGCAAGCTTTGTGTCCTGATTAACATATGAGCCTGAATCGGGAACAAAGCACATTACTCCCGATACCTCCGAGTCAGGAGCACTGTCCGCATGCAGTCTTATGAAGATATCCGGAGATGCCGCCACGGCAAGATTGGCGCGTTCCTGGTTGGACAGGTTGACGTCATTAGTATCACGGGTAAGGATAACGCTGGCACCGCATGCTTCCAGATATGCCTTGGTCACAAGGGCAACTTCAAGCGTGACCTCATATTCCTTGGTGTTTATGTCCACGCCAACGGCTCCGCTGGTGCAGCGTGCTTTTCCGACAGTAGATCCCGGGAACAATGATTCTTCTGTATCGTCCGTAACTTCCTGATGTCCCGGATCTATCACTATGACCAGGCCCGTAAGATCAGGCGCATCTTCCTTGAGCACTATCGGCGTGGGAGTCGGTGCAGGCGTTGTGGTCTCCGTCGTCTCGGAAGCCGAGTCAGTCTGGACAGCAAGGCTTGCCGCGATCTTGTATTCATTCTCAGTCGTCTCTGTTACGACAGGCTCGGTCTCGCCCCTTATCGTACGCAGGAGTTTGCTTATGTCTTCCCTGTTGTTGATGGCTGTTATTGCGATAGCTCCCGCACCGAGAAGGACGATCAGCACACCGACGATTATCTTCGACAATAAAGAGGACTTTCTCGTCTCACCTTCTTCGGGTTTGACTTTCTCTTTTGCGGGTTTTGTTTCCTTTTTCTTCGGGGGCTCAGGTTTCTTTTCCTGAGGCTTAGCCTTAGGCTTCGCCTGGGGCTTGGCCTTGCCTTCCGGCTTCTTCCCTTCCGGTTTCTTTCCCTCCGGCTTCTTGCCGGACGGTTGCTTTCCTTGAGGCTTGGGAGATTTCGCGGGCTGCTTGGAAGGCTTTTTCCCTTTCCGTACATCGTACTTGGTCACGAAATCCTTAATGAAGGTTTCGCGCTCTGCGGCAGGAAGGGAACGCATGCGAACATAGAGCTCCTTCTTCTTATCGGGAGCAAGTCTGCTTAGTATCTCTTGAAACCGTGCGTTATAATCCTGCGGCATATTAACCTCTTTTGAATGATAACATTCTTATTCAATCTGACAAAACAATATAAAAAGTAAATATAATCAAGACTTTTGATTTGAATTGCCCGTGTGATTTGCTAATATACCCGCATGAAATCAAATATGCTTAGTGACAACAGGTTTACCAGGAAGCTGGTATCGCTCATATTACCGATAACCCTTCAGAACTTCATGTTCGCACTGGTTCCGGTATCTGATACCATCATGCTCCAGTTCCTGGATCAGAATGCGATGTCGGCGGTCTCGCTCGCCTCGCAGGTTACTTTCGTGCTCAATCTGTTCACCATCGGCATATCTTACGGTGCTTCCATGTTCGCAGCGCAGTATTGGGGCAAGGGCGACAAGGCATCCATAAGAAAGCTTTTCGGGTACAGCGTGTTGCTGTCCGTGTTCATTGCAGCAGCATTCTTCGGATGCGCCATGTTCCTGCCCGAAGGTCTCATGAGAATATACACGAACGACCCGGAGATCATCGCTGAAGGCATCCCCTACCTGCGCTTTGTCTCCCTGTCATACCTGTTTACGACTCTCGCGATCACGTACGAGGCGATCCTGAAGAACATCGGATACGTTAAGCAGTGCACCTTCGCAAGCATGATCATGGTCGGCCTCAACATCCTGCTCAATGCCTTCCTCATCTTCGGTCTGGCCGGCCTTCCCAGGATGGGTGCATCCGGCGCGGCTCTTGCGACATCGATATCCGCATTTGTCGGGTTTGCTTTCTGCCTGTGGTTCTCGTTCAAGTCTAAGATCCTGAAGATAGGCCTCAAGGACCTCTTCAGTGCGGATGCTGAATTCAAAAAGAAATTCAGCAAGCACTCGGCGCCTTACGTCCTGAACCAGATCCTCTGGGGCACCGGCTTTACAATGATATCCGTCATTATCGGACATATGGGCCAGGATGCCGTAGCGGCAAACGCCATCGTTGCAGTCGTTAAGGATCTTGTATCCTGCTTCTGTTTCGCACTCGGTTCGGGCGGTTCCATCGTTATCGGCAACGAACTCGGTGCCGGCAATATTGAGCGCGGCAAAAAGTACGGTGACTGGATATTCAAGCTCACCATAATCACGGGCATCATACTGGGTCTCTTCGCCGCAGCGCTGACACCTCTCGTTCTTTGGATAGTCGACCTCACACCGGCTGCCGAAGAGTATCTGATGTACATGCTCCTGATGTGCAGTTACTACATACTCGGAAGATCCATCAACGCTGTTCTTATCGGCGGCGTATTCCCGGCAGGAGGAGACACCAAGTTCGGTTTCATCTGTGATTCCGTTACGATGTGGGCATTCATCGTCCCCGTGGGAGCCCTGGCTGCATTCGTATTCAATCTGCCTGTCATGGCAGTCTACTTCATCCTCAACCTGGATGAGATAGTAAAACTTCCTGTAGTCTTCATTCACTACAGGAAGTATGGTTGGGCTCAAAATATCGTTAACGATACGCAGGAAGATATCTGATCAGTCTTTGATGAGCTTATCTGCAAACTCCGTATTATCGAATGTCGCGAAATAATCCTTGAGCTGCTGCGCTCTTCTGATCTGCTTAACGGATCCGTCGGGCTTCAGCAGGAGCTCGGCAGACCACAGCCTTCCGTTATAGTTGTATCCCATCGCGAAACCGTGCGCACCGGTATCGTGGATGAACAGGTAGTCGCCTTTCTCGATCTCGGGAAGCATCCTGTCTATTGCAAACTTGTCATTGTTCTCGCAGAGAGAACCCGTTACGTCGTATTTGTGGTCGCAGGGAGCATCTTCCTTGCCGAGAACCGTGATGTGGTGATATGCACCGTACATTGCAGGACGCATCAGGTTAGCCGCGCATGCATCGACGCCGATGTATTCTTTGTAGATGTGCTTCTCGTGTATAGCTTTCGTGACGAGTGCTCCGTAGGGAGCGAGCATGAATCTGCCCATCTCGCAGTAGATCGCAGTATCACCCATGCCTGAAGGTGTGAGGATCTCTTCGAACTTGACCCTTACTCCCTCGCCAATGGCATCGATGTCGTTTCTGTCCTGGTCGGGACGGTAGTCAACACCGACTCCACCGGAAAGATTGATGAACGCGAATTCGATTCCGAGCGTCTCATGTGCCTCTCTTGCGAGTTCGAACAATTCGCCCGCAAGTTTAGGATAATATTCGTTTGTAACAGTGTTACTTGCAAGGAAAGCATGCAGTCCGAACTTCTTGACGCCGTGCTCTGCCATCTGCCTGTACGCCTCGAAAAGCTGCTCCTTGGTCATGCCGTACTTGGAGTCTCCGGGGTTGTCCATGATGCCGTTGCTCAGGGTATAAACTCCGCCCGGATTGTATCTGCAGCTCATAACCTCGGGGAACTTGTCGCCAATGATGCTCTCAAGGAACGGGATGTGTGTAATGTCGTCTAAGTTGATTATCGCACCGAGCTTGTGTGCAAGAGCGTACTCACATGCAGGAGTATCGTTGCTGGAGAACATGATGTGTGCTCCGTCTGCACCGACTGCATCAGACAGCACGAGCTCAGCCTCGGAAGAACAGTCAAAGCCGAAGTCGTAATCTGCGATTATCTGCATGATGTACGGATTGGGGGTGGCCTTTACTGCAAAGTATTCGCGGAAACCCTTGTTCCATGCGAAAGCCTTCTTAACGGCTTCACAGTTTGCTCTTATGCCGGCCTCATCGTAGATGTGGAACGGCGTGGGATAAGTCTTTGCTATCTCTTCAGCCTGCGCTTTTGTTATAAACGGTCTCTTCTCCATAGTCTTATTACACCTTTTAAGTTAATGTACCCGGCGGGCCTTCCCGTTCGAGCGAGACTATTGTAACAGAGCAGGTGTCAGATATCCACAGAATAATGAGAGGTCATCTGCCCTGATCAAGGTACTTCTTAAGGCCGTCAAGCTTAGCCAGAGCATCGTCGTATCCGAGGTGGTACAGGTCCCCGAGCTTGTCCATATCACCTTCAAACCTTGTGACCGTGACTTCACTGCTCGGTTCTATGACAAAAGCTTTCCCTTCAGCGCTCTTACGGTAGAGTTCTTCGACTTTGCTGTTGAAGAGCTCTGCCGTGTTCTCGAAGCTCTTGAGAAACTCCGGATACTTGCCGTACATGATCCTGGCAAGCACCGGAAGTCCTCGCTCACGGCGGAAGGAATGCTCTCTTGTCTTTACCACAACTATCTTGTCTTCCCCGGATGATTCCGCCCAGCCTAACGGGATGTTCTCCGAGCATCCGCCATCCAGGTAGATGCTTCCTTCTATCTCGACAGGAGCAGAGACATACGGCACCGTGGCAGAAGCCTGCACAGCCTTGAACAGATCGCATCTGCCTTTCTCGAAATACTCCGTCTTGCCCGTGACAACGTTCGTTGCAGACACAGCGAACCTTCTTGCAGGATCCATCAGTCTGTCATTATCCAAAGGATGTCTGGCGAGCAGATCATTAAACAGATAAGTGAACCCCGTTATCCCGTGGTCCATTCTAATGGCACCCCAGCCGCAGTAATTGCTGTCATGTCTGTATGTAAGGTCGATCCTGGCGCCCCAGCCTATCTGACCGGAGACATACCCGACGCCTGACAAAGCGCCTGCCGACACGCCCACGACCGAGGACATGTTGATATCATTTACCATCAGGCAGTCGAGAACGCCCAGAGTGTAAAGGCCTTTCCAGCCTCCTCCCTCAAGGACCAGACATCCGCGCGTTATCCTGTCAGACGCACGCCCTTGGGGAAGTTCATCTAATTTGCTGTAGATCTTATCCATATGTTTTTCTCCGCACAATGATAACACTTCATGAGGCGGAACGGATAAGGATTTACAACATTCTCAGGTTAACCAAGCTGGTCAGAGAACTTCTCGCGAAGCATCTCCATCAGTTGCTTTTGACCGATCGTACGACGGTCGGGCAGCTTGAATTCGTTCCTGTTCCACTGTTGACTTACATACAGGCTCTTGAATTTGATACCGGAATTATCCGTTAACCAGCGCATAATATCGAACTCATCCTAGATCTTGTAATCCGGATCGATCTGATGGATGAATTCTATGAGTTCATTGTATTCTGCTTCATTACCACCACTTACTTCTTCCAGCTGCTCCATATCAAGAGTCTTGTTTTCTTTGTCTTCCATTCTCTCATCCTCCTATATCTGTCGGTTAACTAAATTCTCACCGATACGATATAGAATTCAAGCAACAATTAACCCCGGAAGTGTTGAAAAACGCGGCTTTCCTATGACATAAAAGGGCTTGCCGAGATTGGCAAACCCTGAGTGGTGGAAACTGCGGGGACTGAACACTTTGCAATCCATCTCCACAGAAACCCAATAAATTCAAGGGTTTGAGCCCATGAATCATTATACAACACGCTACTTACGACAACGATGTTTTAGCACAGGGGAACCACTGAATGACCGAACACCTTGTTAGGTCATTCTTTATTGAAAAAACACTAATGGTATCCCCAAATTGTAATACTACTTATTACAACGCTATTATAGCAAAAAGCAGGAATTGCTTCCTGCTTTAGTCTTGTTTGCTCTTTATTTTACGTAATATCGTACATTTTCATTGTCTCATGATTACGATACTCATGTTTCTCATAGTATCCGATCAGATTGCCCTCGTCATTCCTTAGCGCAACCATATACACATCTTTGTTTTCTTTCTCGTTAAAGAATGTATAAACAATATTGTTGTCTTTAGATGCGTTAAACCATTCAATCACTTTAAATATCAACTCACGGGACTTCTCGTTATGGCAATTCAAAAGACTCTTGCCCATAAGACTGTTTCCACCCCATTTTGCATAGCGCTCAATCGCTACCGGGTTCATATAGATTACAGTGTGTTCGAGATCACATATGACTACTGCAGCTCTATCCGCCTCAAGAACGCTCTTGTAAATAGCATTAATATCTGTCATTGGAGTTCTCCCTTCATATATCAATAATAACAAAAAGCAGGAATTGCTTCCTTCTTTAGTCGTGTTTGCTCCTTATTATCCAAACTTACTCATGACAGTTTCCACCACAACCGTGGTTTCCGCATTCGTGATCCTCTTGATGATCGTGGTGATCGCATCTTGCATCAGGATCATAAGCCAGATTGCCGGCTAAAAGAGCATTAACCGCATTGTCTGCATTGCCCTGAACACCGCCAAAGAGTTTAATTCCGGCTTCAGCCAGTGCCATTTGAGCACCCATGCCGATTCCACCGCAGATGAGTGTGTCAACTGAATGCTCCTGAAGGAAACCGGCAAGTGCACCGTGACCGCTTCCGTTGGTATCGACAACCATGCTGCCTACAATCTTGCCATCTTCTACCGAATAGATCTTGAACTTCTCGGTGTGTCCAAAATGCTGGAATACATTTCCGTTTTCATAGGTTACTGCAATATTCATATTTTGATCCTCTTTTCTAGTAAATTTATAGTCTTTTGCGATATCGATTGACCCAAAGCATTCTATTGCTTTCCTAACCCCATCTCGGATAACAAAAACTTGTGAATCGGAATCACTTCGATCGTGTGTCCGTCTCTTTCTATTATTCCTTCGTCTTCGTAAGTAACTATTATCAAACGATGATGTTTTTTAGTCTTAGCTGCAAATATGATTAAACTCCTAACCTCGCGTTCTTCTGCATCTCCCAATGAGTAAGCCACCTGTATGGCTGTATTCTCTTCTGGAAGATAGAAATCAATATCCACTCCAGTCTGACTGGACTTATAGTAATACACATTCTCGCTCTTATTCCTTTTCAGATGAACGGCAACAGTGTTTTCCAGAAGCGTGGATTTTTTATCGATTAAGAATAACGATAGCACGCCATTATCAAAAAAATAGAATCTCGGAGTACCTTCTTTTTCTGCGGATTTAGAAACATAATTCTTAGTTCTGAATATAAGATAGGCATTCTCGGCATACGAAGAATAGTCTATCATGGAGTCGGTAGATGTCTTTATCCCTACAGCTTTGACATTCCCGGCAAGCGTATTGTATGAGACTTCATTCTTTACGGTTTCAGCTATTTTCTTAATCATCAGCCTGAGAGCCATCTTATTCATAATCTGCTCTCGTTCGATGATATCTCCAAGCAGTACTTTCTCATATACTGTCTTTATGTACTCACGTTTGTTTACCATCAATTGAGTTTCCGGAAGTCCTCCTTCGGACAGGTATTCCTGACAGGCACGTCTTATCTTTGCGCTTTTGGAAGTGGTCAGTAATGCTGATTCATCATGAGCGATCTTTTTATAATCCAGAACTTCTGAAAAAGAGAACGGCATGATCATTCTCGGAATATATCTTCCGCCCAAAGTACTTGCCATTTCAGAACTGAGCATCTTAGCATTGCTGCCGGTGATCTGCACATGTGCCTTTTGATCGGCAAGTCTTCTCGCAAAGTGTTCCCAACCGTCAATATTCTGGATTTCATCAAAGAAATAATAAACGGTCTTATTGTCGGTCAGTTCATGAGCTGTCTCAACAATGTCGTTAAAGTCTTTAGCAACAAACCCCAATAATCGGTCATCTTCAAAATTGACATATATAATCTGAGACCATTCACAACCATTGTCGATCAAATCTCTTACCATTTTATACAGAAGTGTTGATTTGCCTGACCGCCTGAGGCCAACCAATATATAGTTGACATTTCTTTCAAAAGAATAATCTCGATCTATGATGTCGGCATTCTTAATTACTTCGTTTTGATCAAGAATCACTTGCTTAAGAACGGTGTGGTTCATATAGGTTTCCCCTTTTTATCAGCATTAGAAACTTATTTCTTGGTATTAGTTTATCGTCTCGACACGATAATATCAATATATTTTATCGTACGCACACGACAAATGCATTGGCGGTTCACACTAGGTGAACCGCCATATTATTCTTGATCAGCAGATTCTCAATAATACTAAAGTTCAAATAACTCTTTATTCTAACGACTAAGTGCCAACTATTACTTTAAGATTCACTAAACAATCATCATCATCACGATAACCGCAACGATATCAGCCAAAGAATGCGATATCCAACTACACCACGCATTATCTGTTTCCTTGAAGATAATACCAAATATCAATGAATCAATGAAAACACCCGCCAGATCCATGATAACGACAACCGGACTGCCGTATGAGAAATGCCCAACCGCAAAAATAAAGGATGCGATAACGAGCGCAGGAACAAAACCAATCAGCTTGGCGGCTTGTTTCTGATAGAAGCCCCTCAGTGCGATCTCTTCACCTAAAGGAAGTATCAATAATTCTATAATTATCGGAATGATTTTTGAAGGATCCATCTCGAAGGGAAGCCTTGCCAGCGAATGCGCCAGGACATCTGGGAAGAAAGCTTTTTCAACAAAAACAGTAAGCACATCAAAGATAACCGGTATCAGTATAAGGATTATGATCTTCCTGTTTTTGATTTGACTAAGGCAGGTCTTTATATTCAGCCCTTCATCTTTTGAATCGTTCGTCTTTCGTGTAACAAAAAAAGCTACAACTCCGATGATCACAACGAGACCGGCCAGTTTAAGAAGACTGCCATCGAACTCGATCCTGATGAGATTGGCGAATGATACCAATGTCATTACAATCAGGAAAACAAGAACAACTGTATTGAGTTTTTTCTTTTCTGCCATAATTATCCCTTTCCTTTTCTTAATGCAATCATCCCGTCAAACACTTTGATGAGCATCTTCTCGCTCTGAGCTGCATCATATTCCATGGAATTGTTAGCCAGAAGACTTGCTAGGCCGTGTGCAACACAGAAGAAAGCAAGAAACATTTCTCTGGCTTCGCCGATATCACAATCCATACCCTTAGCCATTACTTGCAGAATAGCTGCCAGACCCGGATTATCCAGAAGAGTCTGAACATCCATACCTCCAAACTTATCCGTCTGAAACAGAAACCTAAACAGATTTTTCTCTTCATGACCGAAGCGAACATAGTTAAGACCGAGAGCAAGCATTGGATTCTTGTCTGTATCCTTAGGCATTATGAATGCCGTATGATAATCATCCGCAAGTCTATAAGCAGCTTCTCTTATCTCATCCACTGTCTTGAAACTATATAAGACCGGTTGTGTGGAACACTTCAGATATTCTGCGATCATTCTGGCGTTCAGATTTTCATACCCGCTTGAGCGGATAACCTCAAGGGAGGCTTCCTCTACCATCTTTTTTGTGATCTTAACTTTGGGCGGCATATTGATCTCCTTATGTATAACTCTCGTTATATAATGATAATTATACATCATTGATCATTTCTTTCAAGAAATTCACTTCATTTATTGCCCACTTTTTGAATCATGCCATTCGCCAAATCCGTTGCTATTTTATGATTTGTACCCAAGACAAGCCCATTGTTTTCAGGCCTTTCGAGACTTTTATACCCAAGTTTTTCTGCTTTTTGCATTTTTATACCCAAGAATTTGATGACTGGTCCAAACGTTACAATCAACTCATACTTTGAGATCTGGAAAAAGATCAAGAGCGGTATTCGGAACACATCTTTTGCGACCTACTTGAGAATCTATCAGTGCTATATCGAACCTCAGTTCGGCAAGTCGATCTAAAAACACCCGGTGAATTATACCTGAATTATAAAGCATCAATAAGCGAAGTGGATCTACTACTTTTCAAAGAACAAGGATAAGGGGGCTTAACGTGTCTGAGATAAAAAGAATCGAAGCGGACGAATTCTGGGCGGATTCCACGATCATAGAAGCAGGCGACTTTGTCTTTGTCGGATACTGCATGGCAAATGAAGGAAAGTCTATTGAAGAGCAGATGCACGGTGCTATCGACGTGCTTGAGAGCCGTCTTAACAAGGTGGGACTCACGCTGGATTCCGTGGTGAAGAAGGGCTGCCTGTTTAAGGACATAGAAGACCTGAATGCACTGCCGGCGGTCTTGAAAGAGCGTTTCGCAGGGAAGTACCCCACAAGGAAGGCGTATACTTCTGACTTCATAAGGGAAGGGATCAGGTTCCAGATCGACGCCATTGCCTATAAGAAGTGATGGGATGCTGCACTCAGCTTCGCTTTGTTTGTAAATAATTCGATTGCGGTCTATTCATTTATCTAAATCCATGTTATAAAGAATTATTGACAGTTATAATTTGCTTGGCGAGCATCTGAACGCGGGATGCGCTTTGCCTGTTAGAACTTTTTGGTTTCCCTGAGAAAAAGAAGGCTTTGATATCCTTGGTAATGGAGGCAGCGCTATGGCAAGGTTAAAAACTACTACTCCTATATTGGACTCAGATCACACAAAATGTCCTAACTGCAATAATCCTTTTACAGGTGTTGCATACTACACAGCAATTAAAACAATTGTATCCAGCGTAAAACTGAAGTCAGGTGAGACTGTCAATACATATAGGTATTCTGAGATAACGCCTTATACGGGAGGCTATTGCCGTAATTGTGACAGAAAGAATCAGAAATCATCGATCAAGTATTGTATCCCGATCATTTTGTTAGGCATCATAATTATAGTCTTTGGTGTTCTTAATGTT
>JAILMZ010000059.1 GCA_024692105.1 Saccharofermentans sp. | reverse complement strand
AGGCTCCGGCTCGGGTGCAGGTGCTTCTTCTTCCTTCTCACCCTTCTTAAGCTTCTTCAGACCGATGTTCTTAAGGGAGTTGATGCCCTTGAGCATGATGAAGAGGATAAGAGCCATGATGATGAAGTTGATGATGGCTGTAATGAAAGCGCCGTAGTTGAGTGAGAGTGACTGGATCTCCTCAAGTGAGAGGCCCGTGTAATCAACCCAGGGAAGGCGGATGGAACCGGCGATGTTAGCGCCGCCGATCGATGCGATCAGAGGATTGATGAAGTTATCTGTGAAAGATGTGACGATGTCCTTGAAGGCAGCACCGATGATGACACCGATTGCCATATCGACTACGTTACCCTGAAGGGCAAATTCCTTGAATTCCTTTGCAAATTTCTTAAACATTCTTCTTGCCTCCCAATTAAAATATTTCAGATGAACTGCTTAGCTTCTTCAGGCAGTGCGTCGATCTCGCCGCTGAAGATGATCTCTGCCGTGATAGGCTTGTCAGCGAGGAAAGAATCAAGCTTTACGAGGAAGCCTGTGAGGTCGCTGAGGTCATAGTTGCCTGCTACCTTGCAGATAGCGTCGATATAGATGTGAGTAAGGTCGTAGTCCTTAGAGCAGATACCGCAAATGAAAGCCAAGACCTGGTCGAAACCCTCGACCGGATATTCCTTCATGTTGACAAGACGTACGTTGGGCTTAAGAAGCTGATCCAAACGGTTGCCTCTCTCGATGCATACGACGTTGCTGTCTGTAGCTGCAACTGCGTTGATGTCATCGACAAGCTTAGCTGTCTTGCCTGTGCCCTTAGGGCCTGCGATTAGTTTGATCATAAACAAATTCTCCTTTTGGGATCATATTTCCATATAGGATAACTGGATTGATTTCATTGTACCCAAAACTCAAAATAAAATGAATAGTAAAGAGTAAATAAAAAAAGAACGTAATTTTTATTTGCGTACAATGTTTATAAGTGGTATTATTACACAGTTCTTAAATATTACTTTTTTGAACGGGCTGGCTTTGAGCGGTCCGTTTTTGTTTTAAGAGGCAAGACACTATGGGAAAGCGTTCTAAGATCGCACAGCAGGCTTATGACATCGCACTGCCCGTCGCAGAGAGGATGGGTTACGACTTAGTCGACGCAGAGTACAAGAAGGAAGGCTCGGCCATGTTCCTTCGTCTCTATATCGACAAGAGGGGCGGCGTCAACAGCGACGACTGTGAGGCTTTCAGCAAGGAAGTCGATCCGCTCATAGATGCGGGAACGGATTCCGATGCGGATTATTTCGAGGTGTCATCTCCTGGTCTTACAAGACCTCTGGAGACCATAAAGGACTACCAAAGATACCAGGGCGAGAAGCTCGACGTAAAGCTGTTTGCACCCGTTAACGGCACGAAAAGTTTTACTGCGGAGATAGTATCCGCCGAAGAAGACAGGATAGTCTTAAAAGGCGAAGACGGAACTGAATATGATTTGGGCTTAGGGGACATCTCCACGGCCGTACGACATATTGATTTTTAACAGGAGGCTATGACAATGGCTAAGAAGAAAAAGGAAGAAGAACAGCGCGAGAGTATCGTTGATATCGTAAAGCTCCTTGCCAAGGAACGTGATATCGATGAAGAAGAGATCTTCAAGGCGATCGAGAGCGGCATCGTTGCTGCGTACAGACGTGAGTTCGATACCCAGAAAAAGATCAAGATCGTAAAGGCTGAGATCGACCGTGAGACAGGTGAGATCGTAGTTTACCGTATGCTCGAGATCGTTGAGGAGGCACTTGACCCCGAGAACGAGATCTCGGTAGAGGATGCACGCGAGAACGGCCTCGACGAAGAATACTGCGTAGTAGGCAACATGATTCCTCTGACCATCGAAGTCGAAGAGCTCGGATCTCTTGCGGCAGACGCAGCTAAGAACTCCATCAAGCAGAAGCTCAAGGAAGCTGAAGGCGTTAAGATCCAGAGAGAGTTCGCTGATAAGAAGGACCGAATCGTAACGGGTACCATCATCCGTAAGGACAATAACGCTGTTTACGTAAGCATCGGCAGAGCTGAGGCTATCGTAAAGAGAGGCGGCCAGGTCAGGAACGACAGAGAGCGTTATGAGCAGGACCGCAAGATGAAGTTCATCGTAAAGAGCATCGAGGAAGCAGGCGGCAGACCTACAGTTGTACTCTCCAGAACTGATCCGGAGCTCGTAAAGCAGCTCTTCGCAATGGAAGTTCCCGAGATCAAGGCAGGCGATGTCATCATCAAGTCTGTTGCACGTGAGCCCGGTTCGAGATCCAAGATCGCAGTTTATTCCCGCGATCCCGACATCGATGCAAAGGGTGCATGCGTAGGCCAGCGCGGACAGCGTGTCCAGCAGGTCATGGCTGAGCTTTCCGATGAGAAGATCGACATCGTCGATTACAAGGAGGACCCCGCACTCTTCATCAGCGAGGCTCTCCAGCCTGCAAAGGCTCTCAGAGTCGACATCGAGATCACAAACAACGAGGACGGCGTTGTCGAGCAGCGCGCAAAGGTCATCGTACCTGACGACCAGTTCTCACTCGCAATCGGCAAGAGCGGCCAGAACGTAAGACTTGCAGCAAAGCTCACAGGTTTCTCGATAGACATCAGAAGAGAGAGCGATGAGAGCGAAGAGGCTGTAAGAGATCTTACAGAGGGCTTCCAGGTTGCTGAGGAAGGCGAAGAGTAATGAAGAAACAGCCTCAGAGAAGCTGTGTTGCCTGCAGGATGTGCAAGGACAAGAAAGACCTCCTTCGCGTGGTTGCCGGCACGGACGGGATCATCAAATACGATCCGACGGGCAAGGCCCCCGGAAGAGGTGCTTACCTGTGCCGCAGCGAGGAATGCATAAAGGCTGAACTTAAGAAATGCACAAGGCTGTCAAAAGGCCTTCGCAGGGCTCTTACATCAGAAGAGATAGAGGAGCTTACAAAGGAGATGCTGAAAGCGGCAAATGTCTGATGAGGATAAGATCTACAACCTGATCGGACTTGCAGGAAGAGCCGGAAAGGCCATCTCCGGAGCTGATGCCGTAAAGGCGTCACTGATGCGCGGTAAAGCGCGGATATTGATATGTACGCGGGATATCTCTCGCGGCACTCTGGATAAGATCCTGGGTGCGGCGCAGAAATGTACCCGGAAGGAAGCAGAGCCGGCGCTATACAGTTTCGGCGAGTCGGAAAGACTGGGCATGGCGTTGGGACGGCCCCCGAGGACGGTCCTGGCGATCGAAGACAAAGGATTTGCCGACGGACTTGCACAGATGCTTGAAGACTTAAACGAGGAGGATGCTGATGAGCGATAACAAAGACGAGAAGAAGGGTATTTCATTTCAGGGTGTCGGCGGCACCAAGAAGATGAAGCTCGGATTCGGGCGTGTGATGAAGGTTACTCCGGAGGAGGCAGCTCCAAAGGAAGAGCCTAAGGAAGAAGCGCCCAAGGCTGAGGCTGCAGAGACAGCAAAGCCTGCAACGAAGACAGCTTCCAAGACGGAGACTGCTGCTAAGAAGACTACGGCCAAGAAGACAACAAAGAAGGCCGAGACAGAGGAGACTGCGGCTGAAGAGAAGAAGCCTGCAGCAAAGAAGACAACCAAGACTACGGCGGCTAAGACAGAGACTGCTGCAAAGAAGACCACGGCCAAGAAGACCACCAAGAAGGCTGAAGCCGAGGAGACTACTGCAGAAGAGAAGAAGCCTGCCGCAAAGAAGACTGCAACAAAGAAGACAACCACAAAGAAGGCTGCTGCAGAGGCAGTTGAAGAAGAGAAGAAGCCTGCTGAAGAGCCGGCTCCCGAAGTAAAGCCTGCCGAGGAGACAAAGCCCGAGGCACCTGCTGAAGAACCCGCTCCCGCAAAGAAGGAAGAACCCGCACCGGAGCCTCCCAAGCCGGAGAAGCCGAAGCTCTCATCCGCAGTCGTATCTCTCGGCGAGATCCCTGCAAGAGGCGAGACCATCAGAAGTTCCACGGTCATCACATATACGGGCCGTGACAGAAAGAGCCCTTCAAGAGGCGGCAGCTACGGCGGCGGTTACGGCAACAGACCTCAGGGTTCAAGAGGCGGCTACGGCGGCGGAAGACCCCAGGGCGGCGGCTTTGACAAGGATAAGGATGAGGATTCATCCGCAAGGCCTCAGCAGAGAAGAGCGCCTAAGCCGAAGGCAGCTTCTCCCGTGGAGGAAGTCAAGAAGAGCAGAACGAACTATGCCGAGAGGAATGCTTTCGACAAGAAGCATAACGACGACAGAAGAGACGGAAAGCAGTCTGACGATAAGAGAAGATTCAACCGCGACTCCCAGTTCAAGGGCCGCGTAAACGAAGACGGTGAGTATGATGAATATTCATACAAGAAGAAGAAAAAGAAGTCTTCCGAAGAGTCTGTCCAGATCGAGACTCAGCAGATAACAGAGATCAAGATCCCGGCATTCATCACCGTAAAAGAGTTTGCCGAAGGTATCGGCAAGAAGAGCTCCGAGATCATCATGGCTCTCATGAAGCTCGGTGTAATGGCTACGATCAACCAGGAACTCGACTTTGATACTGCATGCCTCGTTGCAGACAGCTTCGGTATCAACGCAGAGCTCCTTGAGGAGAAGACGGAAGAGGATATCCTTTTCGAGGAAGATACGGATAATCCGGAGAACCTCGAGCCCAGGCCGCCGGTCGTCGTTGTCATGGGTCACGTTGACCATGGTAAGACATCACTCCTCGATAAGATCCGTTCGACCAACGTCATCGAAGGCGAGGCAGGCGGAATCACGCAGAAGATCGGTGCTTACACGGTAAGACTCAAGGGACGTCAGATCACGTTCATCGATACACCGGGTCACGAAGCGTTCACCACGATGCGTGCAAGAGGTGCGCAGTTCACGGATATCGCGATCCTCGTTGTCGCAGCAGACGACGGCGTAATGCCTCAGACGATCGAGGCCATCAACCACGCCAAGGCTGCAAACACGGAGATTATCGTTGCGATCAACAAGATTGATAAGGCAGGTGCTAACCCAGACAGAGTTAAGCAGGAACTGACCAACTACGGTCTCATCTGCGAGGAGTGGGGCGGCCAGACGATCATGGTCCCGATCTCCGCAAAGCAGGGTACGGGAATCGACGAACTGCTCGAGAACGTTCTTCTCACGGCAGACGTCATGGAACTCAAGGCTGATCCGAAGGGTCAGGCTAAGGGCGCAGTTATCGAGGCACAGCTCGACAAGTCCAGAGGTCCTGTCGCATCCGTACTCGTACAGAGAGGTACACTGAAGCAGGGCGATACGGTCGTATGCGGTCCTATCCTCGGCAACATCCGTGCCATGTACGATGACAAGGGTAATGCAATCAAGAAGGCGGGTCCTTCCATCCCCGTAGAGATCTTAGGTCTTCCGGAAGTACCGGAGGCAGGTGAGCTCCTCTATGCGGTAACAGACGACAAGATGGCAAGACAACTCGTCGAGAAGCGTAAGATCAAGCAGAGAGAAGAACAGCTCAGAAGATCTTCGAAGATGAGCCTCGAATCACTTGCCGCACAGATGGCAGCAGGCGATGTCAAGGATCTCAACCTCCTCATCAAGGCAGATGTACAGGGTTCTGTCGAGGCCGTACAGCAGTCACTCGAGAAGCTCTCGAACGACGAGGTCAAGGTCAAGATCATCCACGGCGGTGTCGGTGCGATCAACGAATCCGATGTCGTACTCGCTGACGTATCCAACGCTATCATCATCGGCTTCAACGTAAGACCTAACCAGATCATCGTTGATAAGGCCAAGGAAGCAGGCGTAGACATCAGACTCTACAGCGTCATCTACAACGCCATCGAGGATGTCGAGAACGCCATGAAGGGTCTGCTCGCTCCGAAGATCGAAGAGGTCGTCTGGGGTCATGCGGAAGTCCGCCAGCTCTTCAAGGTCAGCGGCTTAGGCACCATCGGAGGCTGCTATGTAACAGACGGTAAGATCCTTCGCAACAGCAGCGTAAGAGTCATCAGGAACGACGTCGTAGTTTATACGGGCGTTCTCGGTTCTCTCCAGCACGAGAAGGATTCCGTAAAGGAAGCTGCTTCCGGACACGAGTGCGGTCTTACCATCGAGAAGTATAACGATATCAAGATGGGCGACATCATCGAGTCGTTCGGCGAAGTTGAGGTTGCAAGAGATTAATGAGATCAAGAAGACCGGAAATAGTAGGAGATGAGATCCAGAAGATAATATCCGGCATCATCTCCGGAAAGCTTAATGATCCGAGAGTCCCGCTCATGACCACTGTAACGGCGGTCAAGATGAGCAAGGACCTGTCTCACGCGACTGTGTTCATCTCGGTCTTCGGCGACGAGAGGACGAAGAAGGAAGCCATGGATGCGATAGAGCATGCCAAGGGATTCATCAGATATGAGACTGTCCAGCAGATCAATCTGAGAGTGGCTCCCGAACTTCACTTCAAGCTCGACAATACTCTTGATGAAGCAGAGCGCATGGACGCTCTCATCAAGAAGACCATTGCAGATGATGAAGCGCGTGCAAAGGCTCGTGAAGCCAAAGAAGGAACAGACAAGGACGGAGAGAACAGTTAATGAAGGAAAGTTACACCGAAGGCGCAACAAGGACAGCAAGAAACCTCATCGAGGCGGTATCTGATGTTAACGCCAAAGGCGGTGCCATACTGGTATTCCTCCATAAGAGTGTAGACGGCGACTGCATCGGTTCTGCATGCGGCATATGCCAGGTGTTGAGGTCTCTCGGTGCCGAATCTTATGTCATGATGCCTGAAGAACTTCCCGAGAAGATGAGTTTCCTTAATGTCGGAGACCTTCTTTTCCATCCCCTGGCCGATACACCGGAAGCAAAGGAATTTGCTTCAAGCAGGACCATTAACGGAAAGCCTTTCAGTTTTGCCGTGGCGGTCGACTGCGCGGAAGGCGACAGGATGGGCGGCTGCGGAGAGATCTTCGATTCCTGCAAAGACCATATCATCATCGACCATCACTGCTCTGTTCTTACAAGAGCAGACAACATGTGGATAGTCCCCGAGGCATCATCTGCATGCGAATTATGTTTCTATGTGTCCTGCAAGATCGCAGAACTCCTGGGTAAGGAGCGTGGTGAAGTCATAGATACCCTTTCGGCGAGATGCTTCATGGCCGGGATCGTTACCGATACAGGAAGGTTCACTTATAAAAACACTCACTCCGAGACGCTTATCGCTGCAGGTGATCTGATGGAACTCGGAGCCGATGTAAGTTCCGTATGCTACAACCTATTCGACAGGAAAGAGAAGGGCAAGTTCATGCTTTCCGCTGAAGCCAGATCCAAGGTTGAATTCTATGCTGACGGAAAGTTTGCTTTCGTTGCCGTCCCGCATGATCTTTTCGTGAAGCACAGTGCTGATTCCGACGGAGTTGACGATGTCGTCTCAAGCATGAGAGACATTGACGGCGTTGAAGTCGCGATCGTCTTAAGAGAACTCGAGAGCGGAGAGATAAGGGCAAACATCAGATCGCAGAACGATTTTGATTCGGCGGCATTTGCCGAGAACTACGGCGGCGGCGGACATATGCGCGCGGCAGGCTTTACCGTAAAGGGCGCCGACATAATGAGCCTGGCCGAGGATGTTAAGACCAAGGTGCTTGAGATATTATGACACTTGACGGTGTTATCCTTGTCGACAAGCCTGAGGGAATGACCTCGTTTGCGGTCGACATCGCCATGAGAAAAGTAGCAGAGACTAAGAAAGTCGGGCATCTCGGAACGCTCGATCCATTTGCCACGGGAATGCTTCCGGTATTCTGCGGCAAGGGCCTCAAATACATGCGTTTCTGCGAGGGATGGGATAAGAGCTACAACTGCAGGGCGCTGTTCGGCAAGACTACCGACACTATGGACATCACCGGCGAGACCGTAGAAGAAAACTACCCTGCAGAAGAAGTCATGGCAGAACTCGAGAGTACGGACTACAAGGCAGTGCGCGATGCTTTCGAGACGGTAAGGCAGACGGAAGAGCAGATCCCGCCCAAATATTCCGCCAAGAAGATAAACGGCAGGAGAGCATGCGACCTCGTAAGGGAAGGCGTTGAGGTCGAGCTCAAGAGTACAAAAGTAAAGATATATTCTATAGATATCAATACGATCGAGAGACAGGATAAGGGCTTTGTCGTGGACTTCGACGTCAGATGCTCCAAGGGCACGTACATCAGGACCATCTGCGACGATGCGGGAAGGCTGACCGGGTTCGGTGCCTGCGCGCTTACATTAAGACGCACTTCCTGCGGACCGTATTCCATCGAAACAGCACGCACGCCGGACGAACTCTTCGCACTTAAGGAAGAAGGGGACATATCGTTCCTTCTTGATGCAGAGGCCGCTCTTTCCGACATGCCCGTCCTCGAGATGACTGCGAAAGAAGCACAGGACCTGAGATTCGGAAGAAAGATAAGATATAACGGTGCGGCAGAGGAAGGAACTGACAGAAAGTACTACCGTGCCTGCCATGAGGGAAAACTCATAGCGGTCGTATATCCTTCGCTGGATAACGGAAAGGCGATCCTCAGGATAGAAAGGCTCTTCGATCATGATTAAGACGATACAGAGACATTATCTTGATACCATTCCGATCGTGCCCCGCGGCAGGATAATGGCACTGGGCCTTTTTGACGGTATGCACCTGGGACACATGGACATCATCAGCAAGGCAACAGGTCTCGCAGAAAAAGCCGGCATCAAGTGCTGCGTGCAGACTTTTGCCGGGTTCGACAAGACCGGCAACGGAATGCTCTATACGCTTGAAGAACGCATCTCTCTGATCGAAGAGATGGGCGCCGATGAAGTGCTGATACTGAACTTCCCCGAGATCAAGGATATGACCGCAGAAGAATACTGCGAGAAGATATTAAGAATGTCAGCCGGAAGCGTAGGTGTCGTAATGGGATTCGACTATTCTTTCGGCAAAGGCGGCGCGGGCGATACTGAGTTCATGAAGCGATTCTGCGCTGATTTCGATATAGGCTGCCGCATCGTAAAGGAAAGGGATTTCGAAGATACGGGAAAGAAGTGCTCAACCACCTGGCTCAAAGAACTTCTTGAGAATGGTGATGTCGCTACGGCATCAAAGATGTGCGGTGATAGGAATTACTTCTATTCCGGTACCGTATCCCAAGGCAAGCAGCTCGGAAGAAAACTCGGATTCCCGACGGCAAACATAATAATCCCTAAAGAGAAGTTTGTCGTAAGAAGGGGAGTGTATGTTGCGAAGGTGACGCTCGGACACAGCACCCTTTACGGTGTTGCGAATGTCGGAAGAAGACCTACGGTCGAGAACGACACCCGTGACATCGTCGAGACCTTCATCTTTGATTTCGACGAGGATATCTACGGTGCAAAATTTAAGACGGAGCTTCTGGAGTTCTTAAGGCCCGAGCAGGCTTTCTCCGGTCAGGAAGAACTCGCATTCAGGGTCAATGCCGATAAGGAGAAGGCGAGAGCGTACCTTAAGGAGAAGGGTTTTATGTAAAATTGCCGTACTTTGGCATTCTTACTGTGGTAATATAACTGTTGTGCCGAAAGGGCACGTAAGGAGATGAACAGGTAACATGGAAGGTGTTCAGGTTAGCTTCCCGGGTCTCGGGATATCATTCAACGTAAGTCCGGTCGCAATATCGTTCGGCAGTTTTAATATCTACTGGTATGGAATCCTTATCGCAGCAGGCATGGTCCTCTGCGGCTTCCTTGCGCTGAAGCAGTGCAAGAAGAATAATTTCCCCGACGGACTTGTATACGATGTTCTTCTCTGCGGCATCCCTTCCGCCATTGTCGGCGCAAGGCTTTATTACGTCGCTTGCGAGTGGGGATACTACTCCCAGGACTTAAGAAGGATCTTTGATACGAGAAGCGGCGGACTTGCAGTCTACGGCGGAGTCATCG
Source organism: Saccharofermentans sp. (assembly GCA_024692105.1). The sequence continues at coordinate 25,214 of JAILMZ010000059.1, read as the reverse complement.
GCGCTTTCCTCGGTGTGTTCATCATGTGCAAGATCCGTAAGATCCCCTTCATGTCGATCGCTGATTACTGCGTAGTCTATATCCCTCTGGGACAGGCTATCGGAAGATGGGGCAACTTTTTCAACCAGGAAGCATTCGGAACTACAACGACGCTTCCCTGGGGTATGACGAGCCCGACAGTCGAGAACTATCTCGCATCCCACTGCCCGACGCTCGTATCCACCATGCCGGTACACCCGACATTCCTCTATGAGTCCATCGCTGATCTCGCGATCTTCTTCCTGCTCCTTTATGTAAGGAAACACAGCAAGACCGCATTTGAGACCGCATGTGTTTATTTTGCAACATACGGTGCCGTCAGATTCCTCATCGAAGGTCTGCGCACCGACTCACTCTATATCGGCAGCACGGGCATCCGCACTTCGCAGGCGCTCTCACTCGTGCTCATCGTCGTAACACTCGTTTACATCGGTATTGCTCACCTTAAGAGGATTGAACGCGCACCGTTCCCCGCTAAGCTTTACGAGGAAAGTGCCAAAAAGGCAGGTTAATGGATAACAGAAGCGCCGGTTTCGTCAAACTGCGTAATAGTGCCGGTATCAGATCGGTAGATTATTTTCTTGTCATTCCGGTCCTTGTCCTTACCATCATCGGCCTTTATGTTCTTCAGAAGGTTTTATCCAATGGTTATGCCGCTTACCCCGGCAACTACTACCGCCAGATAGTCGCCACATTGGGCGGCGTCCTGGTAGCGGTCTTCATCTGCCTTCTCGATACGCATTTTCTCAAGATGGTCGGAAGGGTGATATACGCCGCTTCGATCTTCCTTTTGATACTCGTTCCCATTGACGGTTATTCCCTCAAGGCAACATGGGGCGCAGACTCCTGGCTGAACCTTCCGGTCGTCGGTAACTTCCAGCCTTCTGAGCTCGCCAAGATAGGTCTTGTACTCGTTGCGGCAGACATCCTCGAAGCGATAGCCGAGAAAAAGGTGTCAATGCTCAAGGGCTTCGGCCTTATCGCAGCGGTCTATGCGCCGCCGATGCTTTTGATACTGCTCCAGCCTGACTTCGGTACCGCGATGGTCATCATGTTCACCTTCGTATGCATGATGTTCGCATGGGGCATCAAGTACAGATACTTCCTGCTGGCGATATCATCCGTCATAGTCATAGTCATCCCACTCCTGTGGAACTTCTATCTGGAGGATTACCAGAAGGAGAGGATCCTGTCGCACATTTTCGAAGGCTCGGATCCGAAGGCGGAATATAACCTTCTCCAGTCCAAAGCAGCGATAATGTCAGGCGGTCTCGCCGGAAACTATACGGGTATCTTTACGCCGGTGCCGGTAAAGGAGAGTGACTTCATCTTTGCTGCCATCTCCGAGCGAATGGGATTCATCGGAACCACGACCGTCATCATCATGGCATTCTTTTTCATATGCCGCTGTCTATATGTTGCAGACAAGGTCTCCTCGAAATCATCCTCTTACATCCTCGCGGGACTGGCGGGATACTTCGCGTTCCACTACATCGAGAACATGGGCATGGCTGTCGGACTGCTTCCCATCACAGGAATCCCGCTGCCGTTCATAAGCCTCGGAGGTACAGCTCAGCTGATCAACTTCATTGCTTTCGGAATAATATTAAACATCTCGATGTCCCGTGGTCTGGAGACAGGGAAAACGTAGTTACGGTCATCTATATATAAAACAGGGAACGGCGCCGAAGGGGCGTCGGTTTTTATTGCCGGAATCAGAAGAAACACAAATTGTTAAAAATTTCCAAGAAATTACAAAAATTGTATTGCATTAAAGGAATATTACTAATACAATACATTTGTGTGGTGGTGAAAAGAGGAGATTTCTCCCACTCTGGTGTAGAAAAGTGGTGCATTAGGGTAAAAATATTCATAACACACACAATATCAGGCTGATAGAGAACAAAAATGGCAAGAGACATCAAAAAAATTGATGCTAAGGGGAGATTTTTCATCCCTGCGAAGCAGAAAGATAAGCTCGGAGACGAGGTTGTGGTAACAAACAGCCTTGATAAGGGCTATTTGTGTGTCTATTCGAGCAATCGTTTCCACAACGTGATCAAGCCGCAGATCCACGAGATCAACAAACTGTCTCCTGCCGGCCGTAAGCTCGAGAAAGCCATCATCCTCGAGGCAAGCGAAGTAAATGTCGATGCACAGGGAAGGATCCCCGTCATCAGCGAGTTATGGGAGAGGATATCCGCCAAGCCTGGCGATGAGATATGCGTATTTAACGATGATGACAAGCTGCTTATCTGCAGGAAGGAGTTCTACGACAACGAGGACCTCGACCTTGGCAGCTTAGAAGGATTGGAGACACAGTTCAATGTTACAGGGCTCTGAGTTTAAGCACATATCAGTTCTTCTCAGGGAGTCGATGGAGGCTCTTAACATTAAGCCTGACGGCGTATATGTTGACTGCACTGCAGGCGGCGGCGGTCATTCTGCCGCGATTGCTGCCAGACTCAGCCCGGAAGGCACGCTGATCTCCATTGATAAGGATGATTCCGCGCTCGGCAAGTGCATGCTGAGACGTGAAGAGTGTTTCGCAAACATCAACTGGATGCCGGTCAAGTCCGATTACGGCGACATTGATGATGTCTTGGACAGCATGAAGATAAAGAGAGTCGACGGCATCCTTGCCGATCTCGGCGTATCTTCGTATCAGCTGGATACGGCAGAGAGAGGATTCTCATATATGCACGACGGTCCTCTCGACATGAGAATGGATACGGGCGAGAGCCTTACGGCAGCTGACGTCGTAAACCGTTATACAAGAGAACAGCTCATCAAGGTGTTCACCGAATACGGCGAAGAGCGCCATGCAGCCAGGATCGCTGAAGGAATAATCGAGAGACGTAAGGTCAAGCCGTTCAGAAGGACGGTCGAACTTGCGGAAGCCATCAAGGAATACATGCCCGGTCACGGCAGAGGAGAGGACCAGCATCCCGCAAGACGCTGCTTCCAGGCTCTGAGGATCGAAGTCAACCACGAACTCGAAGGCGTCGAGAACCTGGTGACACACGGCATCAGATACCTTAATCCGGGCGGAAGGTTTGCGATCATCTCCTTCCATTCGCTCGAAGACAGGATCGTAAAGGAAGGATTCAGAAAAGCTGAGAATCCGTGCACGTGTCCGAGAGATTTCCCTGTCTGCGTATGCGGCAAGAAACCTCTGGGAACGGTAATAACAAAGAAACCCATAGAACCCGGTGATTTCGAGAGGTTCGAAAATCCGAGATCACACAGCGCAAAGCTAAGAGTATTTGAAAGGAACGATAACGAACAGTATTTCTGACAACGGTTAACAGGTGAGGGGTATGGCAGTTAAGGAACACAGAACTTACATCAGCAAGGAAGACAGGGATCTCCGTGAGACCCTGGCCGCAAGGCGCACCAAGCTCTCGTTCAAGAACGGTGTTGTCGAACCTTACAATGAGAAGATCTATGTCGAGGAAAAGCTCGATATCGTTTCCGGTGCCGATCACCGTCTCCATGATTCCACTGTCAGCTACGAGGACGTTAACCGCAGAAGCCGCGAGCGCATGCTCGAGCATGAGGACGGTTCCCTTCACAAGGAGCATAAGATAAAGGCGAAGAAGATCACTGCAAGAACGATCTTCGAACCAATCGCCTGCGTGCTTCTGGTAACTCTCATCGGCGCCTTCTTTATGCTGCTCCTTTACCCTCAGACAGAGCTGTCCGAGCTTGCAAGGGACAATTCCAACCTTAAAGACCAGATCAACGGTCTCAAGACAGAGATACTCGATGCGGAAGAGAATGCCAACAGGATCACGGATATGGATACTATCCGCGCACAGGCTCTTGCGCTCGGAATGCAGGACCCGAATCAGAATCAGGTCGTAAATCTTCCGGTTCCGAATAATGATTCCCTGAAAACAGTGGTAACATATAACACGGACGGAATTAGTGACGAGATGCTGGCTGATTCCGAGGACGCACTTGCGAACTACTATCAGCAGCATCCGGAAGCATAAGTCCCGGAGGTCAGTAAATGGAAAACGGTACCACTGCCGTTAATCCTGAAGATTATAAGAATAGAGCGACTTCTTCAAGGATAGTCACCATCGTCGTATTTGTTTTTATGGCGGTGTTCTTTCTGTTCCTGATATACAAACTTTATGACATCACGGTCAGCAACAACGTGTTGTATGCCAAGGCGGCTGCAAGCCAGCAGTGGACCCTTATGACATACCCTGCCGAGCGCGGCATCATCTATGACTGCAACGGAATGCCTCTGGCTTCCAATACTTACGACTATACCGTCGTATGCTCTCCTTCACAGGTCAAATCTTCGGTGCTTTCGAGAGAAGAGATAATCTCAGCCTGCATCGATTATCTCGGTGTCACATACGAGAAGATGGACGGCATCATTCCGGTGAATCCTGATGACCCCAACGACGAAAGGAATTCCGTCAAGGGCTGCGACGTAGCAAAGAACATTCCTGCCGAGACGAAGGAGGCTTTCGAGGTCTTCCTTGATGAGAACAAGATAAACGGTTTCGGTTTCGTTGCGGTCCCCCAGAGATACTACAATTACGGAAGCCTTGCCGCGCAGGTAATCGGCTATGCCAAGAACGACGGCGTGAGCCTCAACGGCCTGTATGGCCTTGAAGCTTACTATAACGACGTCCTCTCCGGTACTGACGGCTACAGATATTCCGAGACGGACGAGATCACGGGCGGTGTCCTGCCTTATTCGGAGGCGACGGTCGAGCCTGCGATGAACGGATACAACATCGTCACCAACATAGACATCAACATCCAGAGGATCGCGGAAGAGGCGTGCTACGAGGCTTACGAGAAATACGACCCGATCGACGGCGTCTGCGCGATCGTCATCGATCCTTATACAGGCGCGATCCTTGCGATGGTATCGCTCCCGAACTACGACCTCAACGACCCGTACGGAATGCCGTACGGCATGGATATCAATACCTGGAACTTCATGTCGGACGACGACAAGATCCAGTACATAATGGGTAACTGCTGGCGTAACCGCTGCGTATCCGATACATACGAGCCGGGTTCAACATTCAAGGCCCTTACGACATGCATTGCCCTGGAAGAGAATCTGACTGACGAAGAAGAAGTCTTCAGCGATGCCCCCGTCGAGATCGCCGGTTATGCGATCTCCTGCTGGCTCCAGAAATCAGGCGGCTACAACCACGGTGAGGAAACGCTTACGAAGGCGTTCCAGAACTCGTGCAACCCGATCTTCGCCCAGCTCGCGCTGAGGATCGGCGTCGCGAAATACTACTCATACGTACGAATGCTCGGCTTCTACGACATCACGGGCATCGACCTTCCCGCGGAAGGTAAGGGTATCTTCCACTCCGATCCGCAGCAGCTCGATATGGCCTGCCTCTCTTTCGGCGAGTCCGCGACGGTCACGCCGATACAGCTCCTCATGTCTTACTGTGCCATCATCAACGGCGGAAACCTCATGGTACCCCACATCGCGAAATACATCACGGACTCCGAAGGCAACATCGTCGACGAGATCGAACCCGAGGTAGTAAGAACGGTTTTCTCGGAAGAGACCTGCGCAAGAGTAAGGGCACTGATGGAACTCGTTGTCTCCGACGGTACCGGTTCCGCAGGTAAGGTCCCCGGATACAATGTAGCCGGCAAGACCTCCACATCCACGATCGAGACCGGTGAGCTTGCAGGATGCCACGTGCTCTCGTTCTCATGCTACGCTCCTGCGGACAACCCAAAGATCGCGGTCCTCGTAGTTATCAACAAGCCGAAGGATCATTCCGTCGGTTCATCTTCCGCTGCTGCAACTGCGGCTAAGATCGTTGAGGGAACGCTTACATACATGGGCGTCGAGAGAAAGTTCAACGAAGACGAATACGAAGAACTCCTCAAGGAATTCTACGTTCAGAAGGTAGACGGCATGACGGCTTCTGAAGCCGCTTCGAAGATCTCCACGAACGGTCTTTCCACTCTCTACGGAACGCTCGATATGGATGCCGATACGATAATCGCGCAGACATACCCGAGCTATACGGCAACGCTCTACAAGACCGGCGTCGTTGTCATGTACCCCGAAGGCGTTACGGAGTCACAGTTCCTTACCACAAAGGTACCGAACCTGACCGGAATGACGGCCATCGAATGTATCGAGGCCTGCCTCGACCTGAACCTCAACTGTAAGATCGACGGTGATGTCGGAGGCGTCTGCGTGGCGCAGGACTATGCATTGGGCGAGACCGTATATGCAGGCGAGATAATCCACGTAACGCTTGTTAAGGATGCTGTGGTCGACACTTCAGAGACCGATGAGGATGCTTCAGGCGACGGTGACACGACGGGCGAGGACGGAATGCTCGTGGATATGGATCTTCCCCCGGAGGAAGAGGAAACCGAAGAAGCCGGGTAACGTTAGGTTACACATAAAACGCGGGCCCTGAGAGTATTTTCTTTCTATATTGCCACGATGATTTTGACCGTTTTTGATTTACTATGAAGGGACGCATCTAAAAGCAAGGAGCCGACAACAATGCAATTGTCTGAGATATTGGGAAATGAAGAATACCGCGTTATATCAGGATCTGCCTCCTGCGATATTACTTCGGTCGAATATGATTCGAGAAAGATACAGACCGGCAGTCTTTTTGTCGCGATAATAGGCTTTGAATCCGACGGACACAGCTACATAAGCCAGGCTGTGGGAAAAGGCGCTTCCGCAGTCCTCATTGACAGCAGGAGAGAAGGCAATACGGCTGAACAGCTCAAGGAAGTCTGCGGGGATGACGTTACCATCGTCGAAGTCTGCGATACGAGAAGGTTCTTAGCTCTTGCTTCCGCTGCTTTTGCATCTCATCCCGAAAGAGACATCCTCATCTCCGGCATAACGGGCACGAAGGGCAAGACCACTTCGACATTCATGCTCCATGCGATACTCGAACAGGCAGGCCTTAAGGCAGGCCTCATCGGAACCGTGCAGAACATCATCGCAGGCGATGTCAGACATGCCGAGCACACGACTCCCGAGGCAAAAGATGTATACGGAATGCTAAGCGAGCTCAGAGATGCAGGGGTAGGGCATCTTGTAATGGAAGTCTCATCCCAGGGTTTGAAGCTCGACAGAGTTTACGGCATCAGATACAAGTGCGCATGCTTTACCAACCTTTACGAAGATCACATATCAGATAAAGAGCACCCCGATATGGAAGACTATATGAGGTGCAAGCTCAAGATATTCGATGACTGCGAATACGGCATCATCAACACCGACTGCGAAGAAGGCAGACGCGCAGAAGAATATGCGAAGGGCAAGTGTGAGATCATAGCATACGGCCTCGCAGAAGGCGCAATGGTCCGCGCGACGGATCTTACCAAGAAGCGCATGGGACACGTAACGGGGACCGAGTTCAAACTGACAAGTCCTTTCTATAACGGGACTGTCTTCACGGCACTTCCCGGAGAATTCAATGTTTACAATGCTCTCTGTGCCATAAGCTGTGCGGGAGTATTGGGCATTGACTTTGAGTACGTAAAGCAGGCTCTTGCCAAGGTAAGTGTTCCCGGAAGAGTACAGCCCGTCGAGAACGATCTCGGCGTATCCATCCTCGTGGATTATGCCCACAACGCAGCTGCGCTTGAAAGCGTGCTCAAGACCTTAAGGGATTACACGAGCGGCAGGATAATAACGGTGTTCGGCTGCGGCGGCAACAGAGCCACGTCAAGGCGTTTCGAGATGGGAGAGGTATCGGGCAAAATGTCCGACTATACCGTGATAACATCCGATAACCCCCGTAATGAGGAGCCCGAGGCGATAATCGCGAATATCGTTACAGGCATCTCGAAGACGGACGGCAAATATGAGGTGATCGTCGACCGTGCGCAGGCGATCTGCAAGGCGATAGAGATGGCCGAGCCCGGTGATACCGTGCTGATCGCAGGCAAGGGACATGAGGACTATCAGATATTCGCGGATAAGACGATACATTTCGATGATTACGAGCAGGCACAGCTTGCGGTAAAGAAAGCTGAGGCCGGACGCGCATGAGACAGATGTTTACCCTTGATGAAGTAAGACACGCCATCGGCGGTGAGATGATCTACAAGACCGCCGAACCGGTGTTCGATACATCAATAACGATATCAGGCGTATCTTCCGATACCAGGCACATAGAGCAGGGTAATATCTTTTTCGGAATAAGAGGAGAGAAGTTCAACGGTTGTGAATATGCAGGCCAGGCCATAGAGCAGGGAGCGGTATGCGTTGTCGTCGACGATGCTTCCTATATTCCTGAAGGCGGTGTCGGCATCGTGGTGGAAGACACGGTCAAGGCGCTCGGACTTCTTGCCAAGCACTACAGGTTCAAGCTGGGTGCCAAGGTCATTGCCGTAACCGGTTCCGTCGGCAAGACATCCACCAGGAACATGATCACGGATGTGCTCCGCACAGGTCTTACGGTCCACAGTACAAAGGCAAACAACAACAACGAAATAGGAATGTCCAACACCATCCTTGCGGCACCGGAAGACACACAGGTCATGGTGCTCGAGATGGGTATGAGAGGACTGGGCGAGATATCGTATCTTACGGGCATCGCAAGACCTGATATCGCGGTGATAACCAATGTCGGTTATTCGCACATCGGAAGGCTCGGTTCCCGCGAGAACATCATGAAGGCAAAGATGGAGATAGCAGAAGGCCTCACAGACGGCGGAATACTTGCGGTCAATGCGGATGACGGCGATCTCTTAAGATATGCGAGCAATAACCTTTCCATCAACAAGCTCATCGCGGCAGTGTCGGTTAATGACGGCGAGAATGTGCCCTGTCCTTCGAGCTGCCCCGTCATCATTTCCGCAGAGGGCATAACCGAAGATGAAAGCGGAATGGAATTCAGTGTGAGATTAAAGCGCATGGACAAAGAGTACGATTCGGAGAAGCGTTTTACCGTGCCTCATCACGGTGCGTTTGCGATCCGCAATGCAGTCTTCGCGCTCTTCTGCGCTTACAAGTGCGGTCTCATGAATGACCACGCCAACATTGATGCGGTCAGGGACGTAATAGCAAATGCGGGCCTCGGCGAAGGCAGGGGCAAGATAATAGAGACTAAGAAGTATCTGATCGTAAACGATGCCTATAACGCAGCGCCCGAGTCGATGGAGAATGCCTTCAGGAGCTTTGGCTGGACCGCGAAGGGAAGAAGGAAGATCGCAGTCCTGGGCGGCATGCTCGAACTCGGCGATTACGCCCCGGCCCTTCATGAGCAGACGGGCAAGGCATGCGCCAAGTATGGTTTTGATATAATAATCGTTACAGGTGAGAATGCGGATGACTTCATAAGGGGAGCACATGAGGTCGACAGCGGCCTTGAGATAATCAAGTGCCCCGATACACAGGCTGTCGGTCAAAAGCTCGAAAAATGTGCAAGGACCGGTGATGCCATACTGTTCAAGGCGTCTCATTCATTCGGATTTGAAGACCTGGCGAAGACCTTCATGGAAAAGGGCAACGAGGAAGAGTAATGCAGACAGACGGCGATATTGAAAAGTTGATCGAACCTACGAAGTCCGCGCCCGAGATGCGTCCCGACGGAACGCGTGCTCTGCCGGAACGCAGGTATAAGACCAACATTCCGATGATCATCATCCTTGCCATAATCCTGAATTTCGGTTTTCTTGTCCTTTACTCGGTATCCGGACCTGACGCTTACGGCCAGTTCCAGGATTCCGCATACTTCTTAAAGAGACAGTTGGGACTTACGCTTATCGGACTGTTCGGCTGCACCTTGGCGGCGGTCATTCCGATCAATTTCTTCAAGAGAAAATGGATCATGTTCGGCGCTTACGGTCTGAGTTTTGCTCTGGCGTTGATAACGCTTGCATTAGGTCAGGGAGGCCAGCAGCACGGTGCGAGCAGATGGATCACGATCGGCTCCATCCAGTTCCAGAGCTCGGAGCTTATCAAGGTGGCGCTGATCATTGCGTTTGCAGGTTACAGGTCAATGATCGATGAACGGCACCGCAAGGGCAAGATGAAGGCAAAGACTCCCGGCAAACAGATGCTCTTGGATGCGTTTTTCGACTTCATTGTCCCAGTGGTAGGTGCGATCGTGGTCGACCTTGTCATCCTCATGGAGCCGCACCTGTCATGCTTCCTTATCATCGGCGCCGTTATCTTCATGTGTGCTTTGAGTTCTGAGATCCCGATTAAATCCTGGATAGTCGGAGGGCTTATAACGGCAATGGTCGGTGTTCTTGCACTGACGATCGTCATGCTTGCGGTGCCTTCATTCCAGGAGAAGATCACAAAGAACTACGCTCACGTTTTTAAGAGACTTGCGATCTTTACTGCCGATGACGAGGCTGCGGAGGATGAGGAACAGCAGCTTACGGCAGATGATACGAGGCAGATCGACAACGCTTTCAATGCCCTGGGTTCCGGCGGAATGTGGGGTACCGGCATCGGCAATTCAAGATCAAAATACAACTACGTCTCAGAGGCTCAGAATGACTATATCTTCTCGATCTACATCGAGGAGACGGGCTTTATGGGAGGCGTGATACTCATAGCGCTGTACATGATCATGTTCTTCATGTGCGTAAAAGTCATATGGAATGCCAAAGGACTATTTGCCCGGACTGTCGCCACAGGGTGTACCGCGCTCATTTTCATAGAAGTGCTGATGAACCTTGCGGTTGAGCTTCAGGTCATTCCTTCGACCGGCGTTACGCTTCCGTTCGTAAGTTACGGCGGAACGGCGCAGATATTCCTTCTCACGGCTTACGGCTTTATCCTGTCGGTATCGCGTTATGCGACAGACCCGGAACCCAAGAAGAAAGTGGCCGGTGGCTGACGGATGGAACGTCGTTTTATAGTTACAGGAGGGGGAACCTCGGGTCACATCAATCCCGCACTTGCAATAGCCGGTATGCTCGATAAGAGCACCACGGAGTCGGGTGATACCTGCAAGATCATATTTACCGGAAGGACAGAAGGGTTGGAAGGCGAACTTGTTCCCGCTGCAGGGTATGAATTCGTTAACGTCCAAGCCAAAGCGATCCCCACCAAACCGTCACCCAAGATAATCCCTGCAGTAACGGCACTTCTGAAAGGAAGGACCGAATGCAAGAAGCTCATAAAGGAATTTGGGCCTGAGGCTGTCATCAGCACGGGCGGATTCGTCAGCGCGCCGCTGCTCTATGCGGCCAGAAGCCTTAATGTGCCGATAATAATCCATGAGGCAAACGCATTCCCGGGAAGAGCGAACAAACAGCTTTCCAAGGGGGCCGCTCTCGTCATGACGGGATTTCCCGGCCAGGAGGATATCTTCCCGAAAGCAAAGCGCGTGGTGTGCACGGGCAACCCCGTAAGGCCGATCTTTTTCGAGAACACGTATGAGAGTGCGAGAAAGACTCTGGGCATAGCGCCTGACGAGAAACTGGTCTTTGCCATGGGCGGTTCGCTCGGTTCCGCGACGATAACGAGATTCGTGCTTAACTGTGCGCTTGAAGAGGCTTTCAAGGACGTTAAGTTCGTCCTCAGCGTGGGCAAGCATAATTCCGTCGAGATCCCGGAGGCGGCGAAAGACAATCCGAACATCAGGATAGAGTCGTATATTCCGAACCCATCTTATTACATCGCGGGAAGCGACGTGTGCATACTGCGTGCAGGCGCCGTAACCTGTGCCGAAATCACGGCATCGAAAGCTTGTGCGATAATGGTCCCGTATCCTTTTGCGGCACACGACCATCAGACCTTTAATGCTGAGGCCATTGCTTCAAAGGGCGGCGGCATCGTAATATCTGATGACGATGTAAAGGCAGGCAAGCTTACTCCTGTCTTAAGTGAACTCTTATCAGATGAACAAAGACGCGAAAACATCAGGCAGGCAGCAGGCGAGCTGGCTGTCAGCGACTGTGACGACAGAATAGTAAATGCCATCAACGAGGCACTCGAAAAAAAGTAATGGACGACAAGGAATTAGACAAGTTATTCGGATTCGGTTCCGAAGATAATGAGCCCGGCAAGAGCGAAGAAAAGCCCGCCGGGAAGTCTGAACCTGTCTCCGAAGACAAACCGGAAGAAGAAAAGAATGAACCTTCCGAGAAGGAAGAAGAGCCCGTTGAAAACGGGAAAGAAGAACCCGAAGAGGAAGATGCTCCCGAGATAACGGCAGAGGAAACGGAAGAAGGGGAGGAACCCGAAGACAAGGAAGAGCCTGCCCCTGAAGAAAAGCCCGCACCAAAGCCGATAAAGAAGAAGGCCGGACAGCCCAAGCCCGAAGAGCATATAGTTCCTGTAACTGAAGGCTCGATAAGGGACATGATCCCTTTCTCAAATGCCACCATCGCGGCATTTGTCCTTGGAATGGCATTTGTCACCATGATCCTGTGCGTCATATTCCTTCCGGCATTCAGGGTAAAGACGGTAAACATCGAGGGCAACGTCGTCTTGTCTGATGAAGAGATCCTCAGCATGACCGGGCTGCAGTACGGCGACCATCTCATGAGCGGAGTAAGCGGCAATATCTTTGATATCCTGAGCATGAACTACGGTAAGACCGAGCAGGCGATAATGGAAAAGAATCCGTATGTCGAGAGCATAACCATAACAGTCAAGATCCCTTCCACAGTGGAGATCCGGGTCACGGAGAGACAGAAGATCGCATACATCAAGACTGCGGACGGTTATCTTGCGATCGACAGGGACGGCATCGTGCTGGAACTGTCTTCTGCGGCCAATGCATCAGACGTAAGGCCGGTCATCTGCGGAATGCAGATAGACGGCGCCAAACTGGGTGAGAAGCTGACGATAAAGAACATCAACGGCTTCAAGAAGGCGATAATCATCCTCGGCGCGATCCTCAATGCCGACAACGCTTCGGTAGGCGGCAGTTACAACATGTTTGAGAACACCTCGGAAGTAAGGATACTGCCGAGCGGATTTATCTTCCTGACGATCTATTCTCCGAGCGGGAATATGGTCCAGATAAAGCTGAACAACATGGATTCCATAGATGACGACATGGCATGGCTTCTGTATGCCTTTAATGCCAATGCTTTCGACCAGGTAACCTCAAGCGGCGCTCTCGACATGACCGGAGACGAGTATATTTACCGAGAATATAAATAAATTTGCGAATTTCTGCTTGATATCCGCGAAATAATGTTAAAATGACCATGGGAGTTTATTTTACAAATAAAGGTCAATCAGGTAAAAACATTGATTGAGCCTGTTATTTGGGTTAAAATTCAAAACTGTAAACTTTGTTTATATATTTTTTATTATTAACGGTGAATCTGAGATAAACCGAAGCAACGGAGGAAATGAAGGATGTCTGAAAGCAAGCACAGCTATTCAATGGATGAATCGAATGTCGCAAGCATCAAGGTAATCGGTGTCGGCGGTGGCGGAAGCAATGCTGTTAACCGTATGGTTGAGAGCGGTGTTCAGGGCGTAACTTTTATTGCTGTAAACACAGATAATCAGGCGCTTGCAAAGAATAAGGCCGAAGTTAAGATCCAGATCGGTGAGAAGGTAACACGCGGTCTCGGATGCGGTGCTGATCCCAGCGTTGGTGAGAAGGCTGCAGAAGAGTCAAGAGATGAGATCGCAGAAGCTATCGCAAATACAGACATGCTCTTCATCACGGCAGGCATGGGCGGTGGAACAGGAACAGGTGCTGCTCCCGTAGTCGCACAGATCGCACGTGACCTCGGCATCCTCACAGTTGCTGTTGTTACAAGCCCCTTCACATTCGAGGGTGCAAAGAGAGCAGCAAACGCTGAGCGCGGAATCCGCGAACTTCAGAAGTCTGTTGATTCACTCATCATCGTATCCAACGACAAGCTCCTTGATGTTGTTGATGACAACACATCTTTCGAGGAAGCTTTCAATATGGCAGACCAGGTACTCAAGTTCGGTGTCGCAGGTATCTCAGACCTCGTTGCTATCCCCGGACTTATCAACCTCGACCTTGCAGACGTTACAAGAGTCATGAAGGACGCAGGTATCTGCCACATGGGTATCGGCCGTGCTTCCGGTGAAGACCGTGCACAGGTTGCCATCAGACAGGCTATCAATTCGCCTCTCCTCGATACAACCATCGAAGGTGCCACAGGCGTTATCGTTAACTTCACGGGCGGACGCGGAATGCGTCTTTCCGAGATCGATGCTGCTTCTTCCGTTATCCGTACGGAAGCTGCTCCCGAAGCAGAGATCATCGTCGGTGCAGTCATTGATGATTCACTTGAGGATGAGCTCATGATCACGGTTATCGCTTCCGGTTTTGATAACACGATCAATGCTTCCGCAGGACACAGAGCAAGCACATCCGTTCTTTCCAGAGAGAATCCTACGATCATCACATCAAGACAGCCTCAGCCCCAGGCTCCGAGGACTGAATATACTCCGAGACAGGCAGCTCAGCCCGCTGAGCCTGCACCGGTTCCCGTACAGAGAGCACAGCCCGGCTTCAGATTCGGCGACGATTCTACAAATAACCAGCCTACTGCTGCCCCCGCACCTGCTCCGGAAGCAGCTCCCGTAGCACCTCAGCCCGTTGCGGCAGCTCCCCAGGCACAGCCTGCAGCAGCACCTCAGCCGCAGCCTCAGATGGGCGGAAGACCTCAGGCTAACGTAGCACCTCAGGTTGAGGAGAGACCTCAGCAGAAGTCTGCTAAGCCTTGGTTCATGTTCGGTAAGGACGGTCAGTAATCAAATGATCTGTCCCGTTTGTGGAGAGAATGACGACAAGGTCTTAGACTCCCGAGCATCAAGCGAAGGTTATGAGATAAGACGTCGTCGCGAGTGCCTCAAGTGCGGCTACAGATTCTCCACGGTCGAGAGGATAGAAGGACTTATCCCCATGGTCGTAAAGAAGAACGGGGTAAAGGAGACTTATAACGAATCCAAGATACTTCGAAGCCTTGCGGTTGCATGTTCGAAGAGACCTGTATCATCAGAACAGATGAACAGTATCGCCGCCGAGATAACGGACATGGTGAACAACAACTTCAAGCGTGAGATAACCAGCACGGCTATCGGAGAACATATCATGAAGCGGCTCAGGGAGCTCGACAAGGTGGCTTACGTGAGATTCGCTTCGGTATACAAGGATTTTACCGATCCTAAGTTCTTTACGGAAGAGGTCGACAAGATCTCCAGCAAAGAGGGAACGGCTGAGTAAGTATAAAATAACAGGGGTGAGAAGATGGCAGCAAACAAGGTACTGCTCGTTGATGACGATCCGAGCATAATTGAAGTTCTTAAGCTCTATTTTGAGAAAGAAGGATATCAGGTCGTAACCTGCATGCAGGGCGACAAGGCTTTCACCGTATTCAACACAAGCCAGCCTGACATCATTATCCTTGACCTCATGCTTCCCGGTACAGACGGCAACGATATCTGCCGCGAGATCCGCAAGACCTCTGATGTACCGATTATTATGCTTACCGCCAGAACCGATACACTCGATAAGATCATAGGTCTTGAACTCGGTGCCGACGATTATATCCCGAAGCCGTTCGAGCCTAAGGAAGTGCTTGCCAGAGTTAAGGCAGTCCTCAGACGTACAGAGAGAAGAGATAATCCCCAGGCTGCACCTGCAGCAGAGGAGAAGAATACGGATATCATCACATATCCCGGTTTCTCTGTAGACAAGATCCGTTACGTTGTAACTGTTGACGGCAATGAGATCTACATGCCCCCGAAGGAACTCGAACTCCTGTTCTTCCTTGCATCCAATCCCAACAGAGTCTTCACACGTGAACAGCTTCTCGAGAATGTCTGGGGTTACGATTTCTACGGAGAATCAAGAACTGTAGACGTTCACATCAAGAGGATAAGAGAGAAGATAGAAAATCCCGAGAGAGAGCAGAATTGGTGCATTAAGACCGTTTGGAGTAAGGGTTACAAGTTCGAGACGAGGTAACCCATGGCTTCTAAGTCGGACAGCCGCAGAGTATCGGCCAATGTTGCCGTCTTCATCATCTCAATCCTTATATTCACCACGCTTGTAGTATTTGCCGTGTTGTTGTTTCTCTCATATGAGAACATGCTCAGGGTGCTGTCTTCAGAGGTAGCTTACGAGACACGTGCTGCTGCCCATGGACTTGCAATCGACATAGAAGCCGTTACGGGTTCTTATAACAGCGAGTTCATCTATACTGTCGATAACGACGGTTCTGCAGGATTCAAGAATTCCAGGATAGTAGACAGATTCGTTAATTCGGAATTGTACAACAATTACGGAGCGGTCTATCTTGTCGATTACGAAGGCAGGATATTAAGCAGGGGATACAGCGTGGATAATGCTGAAGATTCCGTCATGGTTACGGAGGTTCCCGGCGGAAAACTCTATATATCAGATGAGCTAATACTTGAACTCATTGTCAATGCCGCATCAGGTGAGCTTGTCTCCTGGGATGAGCATAATGCCAAGTATGTCTATTCCGTAAGCTGCTGCAAGGTCTACGGAACAGATTATTACTGCATAGTAAGCAATGCGGAATCAACGGCTGACACCAGGACAGAATATCTCTACGTCATATTCTTCCCCGCCATGATCGCGATGGTCATAGCGATAATCCTCTATGCTGTATTCGTATACCTTTCGCTCATGCCGATGAAGGATATCTCATATGTCATCTCACGTGTAGCAGAAGGTGATTTTAAGGTTAGGGTACAGCAAAAGTATTCCGAGCCCGAGAGTTACGGAAGCTTTGCCGTAACGAGCGAGTTCACCGAGATGGGACGCACGGTCAATAACATGATCGAATCCCTTGAGAACCAGGAGCACGACAGGGAGATATTCATATCTTCCATCGCACACGATATAAGGACTCCGCTTACTTCGATCAATGGCTTTGTCACTGCCATGATGGACGGTACCATTCCGCCCGAGAAGCAGCCGCACTACCTTGATCTCATCAAGCAGCAGACCGACCGTATCAGAACGCTCGTAACCCAGATGACGGAAGCATCGTCTCTTTCACATGTTGATCCTTCCATGATGGAATCATTCAACATCAATGAGATGATCACAGACATCGTCGATAATCTCGAAGCACAGCTTACGGACAAGAACATCAAGGTCATCAAGTCACTTGATCCCGGTCCCGGCATCATAGCTTACGGTGAAGCCCAGCAGCTCTGCCGAGTAATAATCAATATCATCACCAACGCGATCAAGTTCACGCCGTCGGGCGGTTCCATCAAGGTGTCCACAGAGACCGATATACGCAATAACAAGATATGGATATCCATAGAAGATTCCGGCGCAGGCGTCGAAGAATCAAAGAGAAAGAGGATCTTCGAGAGCTTCTATAAGGGAGATCCGTCACGTAAGGTCGAAGGCTTTGGCCTGGGTCTTTACATCTGCAAGCAGATCCTTGCAGGTCACGGCCAGACTATCGTCTGCGAAGAGGGAACGGAACTGGGCGGTGCCAAGTTCGTATTCTCATTCCCGACCGAGACGGATGAGAAGCGCTGACCTATGTCCCGCATAGGAAAAAAACAGCTGGCAGTTCTGACATGGGATGCTCTTAATAAGGCATTTCCTGATTCTTCATGTTCACTTGATACCGACAGACCCGAGCGTCTTGCGATAAGAGGCATACTCTCGGCGCAGTGTACGGATGTGAGAGTGAACCTTACCGCGAAGGACCTTTTCGCGAAGTGGCCGGAGCCTGAAGATATTGCCGCAGCTGATATAGAAGAGATAAAAGAGATGATAAGGCCTGTAGGTCTTACCGGTTCCAAGTCCAAGTCGGTAAAGGTGTTTGCGGAAAAGCTCACAGGTGAGTGGGAAGGGAAGATCCCCAACGATGTGGATGCACTCATGGAAGTGCCCGGCATCGGCCGCAAGATCGCAAACCTCATCGTAGGCGAGATCTACGGAACGCCTGCGATAGTTGTCGATACTCACTGCAAGCGCGTCATGTACAAGATAGGCATAACGGATTCAAAAGATCCCGCTAATGTCGAGAAAGACATGATGAAGGTGTTTGAGGAAGACAAGTGGATACAGATAGGACATCTGTCCGTCGATCTCGGAAGAGAATACTGCATTGCCAAAAATCCCCGTTGCGAAGAATGCCCGCTCGGTGCGTTCTGCAGAAGGAGGGTGTGATGGCAGCCATTCATCTATCCAGCCCCGTGGCGACGCTTTACGGTATCGGTCCTTCCGCGGAAGAGAAACTTGCCAAGCTCGGCATAGAGACCATCTATGACCTCATTACTTATATTCCCAGAAGATACAACGACTGGAACAACGCGGGTGATTTCTACGATGCCAGGGACGGCATGGAGATCACGTTCCGCGCGCATGTTGCGACTAAGCCCGAAGTGAACATCAGATCCAAGACAAGGCCCGTCAGTTTCTATCTTTCCGACGGGTTCAAGAGGATCAAGGTCATGTTCTTCAACTCCGCTTATATTGCAAAGAAGTTTGCGGTGGGAGACGAGTGTTTCGTGCACGGCAAGGTGACATTGTTCGCGGGCAAGCCGCAGATGGTAAATCCCTACATAGAGAACGCTTCCAAGGTGAATCCGGACGAACTGGTAAAGCCCGTGTATCCGCTTACGGAAGGCGTCACGTCCAATAACATTTCGAGGTGGATAAGGACTGCTCTTGATCTGTGCGGAAGCGAGCTGCTTAATGTCATTCCTGCCGACATCGTAAAGGCGGAAGGCTTTGTAAGTCCTGCAGAATGCTACAGGATGATACATTTCCCGAAGGATATGGAAGAAGCCGACAGGGCAAGAAGACAGATAGCATACGAAGAGCTTATCCTCCTCGGCATAGGAATGAAACTCTGGAACAGCGATTCCACGGTAGCGGAGAAGGCAGAGCGCGTCGTGCCCCCGCCGGGATCCGCGCTTAACGAAGACATCAAGACCAGATGGAACAGGATCATATCCAACCTGGGATTCAAGCTTACGGACGACCAGGCTAAGGCCGTACGCGAGATACAGATGGATCTTATGAAGGATACCCCGATGAACCGTTTGGTCCAGGGAGACGTAGGTTCGGGCAAGACCGTGGTCGCGATACTTGCGATGGCTATGACCGCGCTTATGGGCAAGCAGTCCGTACTTCTCGCTCCGACTTCGGTGCTCGCAAGCCAGCACTACAATACGGCCGTAAAGCTTTTGGAAGGCAGCGGTATCAATGTCGTCCTGCTCCTCGGCAAGACCAAGCAGTCGGTAAAAAAAGAGATCAAGGAACAGATGAAGCAGGGCGAGGCTGCCGTGATAATCGGAACGCACGCGCTTCTCACGGATGATGTCGAATTCGATGACCTGGCACTTGTAATCGCGGACGAGCAGCACAGGTTCGGCGTTAAGCAGAGAGAGAAACTCCTCATCAAGGCAAGTGCATCGGGCGAGATCAACAGCGTGCACAACCTCGTCATGACGGCAACGCCTATCCCGAGAACGCTCGCAATGGTCCTCTACGGCGACATGGCAACATCCGTAATCAGGCAGAAGCCTGCAGGACGCCAGACGATAAAGACCTGGTTTGTGGATTCACGCACGAGCCCGGACATAACCGAAGTATTAAAGTCGAAACTCGAAGCGGGAGAGCAGGCATACATCGTCTGCGCCAAGATCGATGACGAGCATATGGAACCCGATGACGGATACAGATTGACGCCCGATGTCGACGAATCTGAGATAATCAGCGTCGTACAGATGAAGGAGATGATAGACAAGAGCGGGCTGTCCGGCAAGTACTGCACGGAGACGCTGTACGGTTCCATGAACGAGAACGCAAAACTGGGCGTCATGGAAAGGTTCGTAAAAGGCGAGGTAAAGATACTCATATCCACCACGGTCATCGAAGTCGGAGTTGATAACCCCAACGCGAATGTCATGGTAATAATGGATGCCGACAGGTTCGGTCTGTCGACTCTGCACCAGCTCAGGGGAAGGATCGGAAGAGGTTCGTCCAAGTCATTCTGCCTTTTGGTATCTGAATCAAGGTCAGAGCTTGCCCTGCAGAGGATAAAGATGATGTGCGAGTCTTCGGACGGCTTCGAACTTGCCCAGAAAGACCTCGAACTCAGAGGCCCCGGCGATTTCTTCGGCACGAGACAGCACGGCATTCCGTCGCTTCGTGCTGCAAACCTCTATACGGATATCGCCATCGCGTCGGATGCGTGCGATGCCGTGAATAAGGTTTTCGAGGAGAAGACGGAAGAGGCGGCCGTGCTCTATAATGCCATTACGGCCATGTTCGAGTTAAGGTTCGGAAGAAAGATGGGGTCACTGTAATGCCCAGAGTAGTATCGGGAAGATTCAGGGGAGCGGTACTTCAGGCTCCCAAAGGAGATAAGACAAGACCTACGACCGACAAGGTCAAGGAAGCGCTGTTCTCGATAATCCAGAGGGATGTGCCGGGTTCGGAGTTCCTCGACCTGTGCGCAGGCTGCGGGCAGATCGGCATTGAAGCGGTGTCCAGGGGAGCCGTGCGCGCCACCATGGTGGACAAGGGAGGGGAGCCTGCAAGGATGATCTCGCAGAACCTCGAGAAGATCCGCATGAAGGACTCGGAAGAGTTCAGATTCCTGCGCATGGGCGTCATCCCGGCCCTCGAAATGCTTGCCTCAAAGGGAGAGAAATTTGATATTATATTCATGGATCCCCCGTACAGGATCGCGCCTGATCTGGCGAAGGAAGCAACTGAGATCATCAGCCGTGAGGATATGCTCACAGAAGACGGGATGCTGATCGTTGAACACGCGGATGACAACCCGCCGGTGTTTGATCAGATACCGCTTGAGCATGTTCGTTCTTGTAGTTACGGGATTACAGTGTTAACATTTTTTAAGAAGAATAAAGAAAAGAGGGGAAATACTTGAAGGTAATGCTTTTTCCGGGCACCTTCGACCCGTTCACAAGAGGTCACCGGGATATCGTAAGGCGTGCTTCAAAGCTTTGCGACAAGCTTGTCGTGGCTGTCATGGAGAACAGCAGCAAGACTCCTCTTTTTACACCTGACGAGAGAGTTGATCTGGTAAAGAGATCTCTTGCGGGTGAGGGGCTTGAGAACGTGGAAGTCATGAAATGGGACGGACTTCTCGTCGAGCTCTACAAGCAGCTTGATTGCTGCGCTTCGGTAAGAGGCATCAGGTCGGAGTCGGATTTCCGCTATGAAGCCGAGCTTGCACTCGCAAACAGGCTCCTGCATCCCGGTTACGATGCGATCCTCCTGCCCTGCAGGGACGATATGTCGCTCATCAGCTCCACTATCGTCAAGGAAGTAGGTTCTTACGGCGGCGACATCTCGAAGATGGTTCCTGCCGAGATAATTGATACAGTAAATGAAAAATTCATGAAAGGAAGGAAACAATAATGGAGAACAGTAACTTCAATCAGGGAGGCCAGCGTTACGACGCCATCAAGCACATCGATTATCTTATCGATACGATCAAGGATGCTACGGGTGTACCGTTCTCTGATAAGTGTTCTATCGAGAGAACAGAGACGATCAATTCTCTCCAGATATTAAAGAATAATCTTCCCGGAGCTGTATCCCAGGCTAACGATATCGTTGCAAGAGCACAGGATATCATCAGCACTGCACGCGATAAGAACAAGAAGATCATCGACGACGCCAACAGAATGTATGCGATCAAGGTCAATGATCATGAGATCACAAAGGGCGCAAGAGAAGAAGCAGCTCAGATCATCGCTAATGCAGAGGCTCAGGCAGAAGAACTCAGAAAGAATGCTCATCTGTATGTTAAGCAGTTGCTCGAGGGTGTAAACGAGGATCTCGCTGCATGCTCTGCTAAGATTCAGACGAATCTGAAGGAAATTGACACGACAATGGATGGCGAATAATACTTAAGCTCGCTTAGGTCCTCCGCACTCGCTCGGTATTACCTGCTCGCTTAGGTCCTCCGCGCTTCGCTTGTGCGGAAAACGCTCGCAGGCAATACTTCGCTCAGGAATGAGATTGGAATAATAAAGCCCCGCACGGGGCTTTATCTTTTTGAAAGTATTATAATGAAAGACAGGAAATCAATATGCTTCGGCTTTAAGAAAGAGGATAAGCATGATACTCGGTGTACAGATAATCAATTTTGATATATTCGACTGCGACAAGGCAGGAATCCTCATTGATGAGAGCATGGTGCCTGCAGGCGAGCAGCGCGCCAATGCGATGAGAAAGCTCAACGCTCTCATCGGCCGCAATAACACGGGCAAGACGAGCTTTATGGGATGCCTGGCATACCTGAAGGACTGCGTTACAGACGGAGTAACGGATGCTTCGATAAGCTGCGGAAGACCTGGTTTTTCCAACATGACTCCGGATAACACCAAGCCTTCCAAGTTCAAGGTGTTCTTCAAGCTGGGTGACAGGGAGACCCGCAAGGCAGACTATATCCAGTATGAGATCTCCATCTCGGCTAACAGGTTCGGAACACCATATGTCTCATACGAGAAAGCGACGATGAGCGAGAAGAAAGAAGACGGAACATACGATGTGACGACGCTTTTGGAAGTAAGCAACGGCGAGGGCTTTGTCCTGCGTCCCGAAAGCGAGGGCGGAAAGAAAGAGGACCTCTCTCTCGATGATGACCACAGGACCGCGCTGAGCCTTTTCGGAAAGCTGAGAAGATACACGCATCTTTGTGATCTGTACCACGAGATAGCGACATGGTTCTTCTGCAGTTTCTCGTCGGATGAACAGAGTTCTTACTACAATGACGGCGGAGCCCCGGGAGGCCACAAGCACCTTAACAGCACAGGTTCGAATGTTGGCAACGTCCTTGAGTTCATCAAGCAGAGCAACGAGGAAGAATACGAGCGCATCGTATCCGAGATCAAGAACAAGATTCCTGCGATGAAGAAGAAAAAGAACCTTCCGAAGACTTTGGCAGAGAGCCCGAACAAGCTGTTCCTGTACCTGCTTCTCTTAAGGGACGGATCTCCCAGATCGACCATCTTCATCGATACGCCCGACAAGGACCTGTATCACGACATGGTCGATGTCCTTGCAGACGAGATGCGCGAATACTCGATAAAGAACAGATACTGCCAGATAGTATTCTCGACTCACAACCCTTACATAATCGAGTCCATGTCTCCGAAGGAAGTCTGGGTGTTCGAGAGGAGTTTCGAGCAGGATTCCGGAGATGTCACCATCAGGTGTGCGGGCGATGATCCGCTGGTAAATGAGATGTTTGACCAGGGTGTCGGCATGGGCGCCATCTGGTACGGCGGACACCTCGATCCTGATGAAGGAAGGGAAGAATGATATGATCATCGAGATCTTATCCGAAGATAAATCCGGTTCTTACGTAGTAAGCCGCGAAGTAAAACAGATCTGCGGGAAAGCCGGCGTCAAGACAGAGATCAATGTAAGGCCTCACAGGGGCTGCGGAAGCTTCCCCAAGGACATGGATGCGAAGCCTGCCAAGTTTGCAAGTTCACTCCTTGACCTGCTTCCCGCCAAGTGCCGCGCGTACAATTCCGTATACGGCGGCAAGGATCTTATCCTAATAGTCGTAATGGATTCCGATGACAAGGATCCGCAGACGCTGAGAAGCGAGATATATGACTGTGCCAGAAAGTATGCTCCGGACGTAAGGAGCGTGGTCGGACTGTGCACGGAAGAGATAGAGGCATGGATGTTAGGCGACAGGAAAGCCCTTCTCAAGGCCTACCCGGATGCAGACGTAAGTGTACTCGATTCCTATGAGCAGGACAGCGTATGCGGCACGTGGGAGGTCCTCTGCCATGCCATAAGCGAGGACTATGACGAACTCATCGATATCGGATATCCCGCCATCGGCCACTACAAGGCGCAGTGGGCTCTCGAGATATCCAAATACATGGAACCGGAATCCAATGTCTCCCCGAGCTTTACGACATTCAAATACGCTTTGGAGACAGCACTCAAGAACCCCAAACCCATCGTAAGGAAAACGAGTTTCTGATGGGACGCCATATCTATGTCCACAACCCTTTCTGCGCGCGAAAGTGCCCGTACTGCGGGTTCTACTCGGAAGAGGGAACGGCAAGGGCAGAAGCGTTCTACAGGTGTGCGGAAGTAGAGGCAAGGCTTCTGGCAAAGGGCGGAGTAAAAGACGCAGACAGCGGTATCGATACAGTGTATTTCGGAGGCGGGACACCGTCTTTTCCAGAAAGCACTTTGGTGTGCGGTCTTCTTAAGACCATCAAAGATGAGTTTGCGATAAGGCCCGATGCCGAGATAACCATAGAGATCAATCCTTCTTCTCTTACGGAAGACAAGGCAAAGGCCTACTTTGATGCGGGATTTAACCGGGTGTCTGTAGGCGTGCAGTCACTGTCTGATGATGTGCTGAAGACGCTTGGCAGGCTGCACGATTCGCAGGGTGCGATAGAAGCCATCAGGACGCTTAGCCTGGCAGGGTTTACAAACATATCAGCAGACCTGATAACGGGCGTTCCCGGACAGACCATGGAAGGTGTCCTGCAGGACATCGACAGGTTCGTCTCTCTCGGCGTAAAACACGTCAGCACATACTCCCTTACATTGGAAGAGGGGACGGCCTTCTATGCGAGGTACAAGGACAGGCTTGAAGATATAGTTCCTCCCGAAGAAGAACGTGCCGTATATCACGCCGTAAGGCGCCGTCTCGAAGAATACGGGATCATACCTTACGAGATATCGAACAGCGCCTGTGAGGGCTTCAGGAGCATTCACAACTGCTCTTACTGGAACGGCAGCGAATACTTTGCGATAGGCGCGGGTTCGCACGGGTTTACGAACGGTGTCAGGTACGGTCATGCCGACAGCATCGATGAATATATCCGTGTGATGAGCGGTGCGCGCCCGGGCAGCGGTCTGCCGGAAGGTCTCATATATGTCGAAGAAGAGATGACAATTGAAGACAGGATGGCAGAGTACCCGTTCCTAAGGCTCCGTACCAGCGAGGGGATAGAGGCGGAAGCTTTCGAGAGAAAGTTCGGAAGAGATGTATATGAAGTATTCGGCGATGTCATTGAGACCAACATCTCCCGCGGACTGCTCGAAGATAAAGACGGGCAGATCAAGCTCACGGAGAGCGGTCTGGATTTTGCCGATGCCGTTATAAGGGATTTCTTAGGTTAAGAGATCCTGGGCGGGAGCTTCTCGAATTCTTCGAGCGGGATAGGCTTGGAGAAGTAATACCCCTGGAAC
>JAILMZ010000071.1 GCA_024692105.1 Saccharofermentans sp. | reverse complement strand
TGCACACACAACGAATCCCGTTCCGTTCATCCTCTACAACTACGATCCCGAGTACACACTCCGTGAAGGCGGAAGACTCTGCGACATCGCACCTACGCTCCTCGAGATCATGGGTCTGCCCCAGCCTGCCGAGATGACAGGCGAGTCACTGCTGATCAAGAAGTGATGATCGATACAGTTCAAGTATTGCGAAGAGGGGCTTATTGCAAGCCCCTCTTTAGTTAGTGTGAGAGCTCAAATCCAATAACAAAAAGAACTATCGGAAGCTTAATTCGAATCAGGTACTGCCTTGATCGCTGCGAGCAGATCGTCAAATTCTTCGAACGCGGGAATGTCCGGGTTGTCCTCGATGATCTTCTCCGTGCTCCTGAAGAGGAACCCTGCCTTGGATGCTTTGATCATTGCAAGGTCGTTATAGGAATCGCCTGATGCGATGGTATCGAATCCGATGGACTGAAGCGCGCGGACCGTCGAGAGCTTGGAGTCTTCGATTCTCATCTTGAAGTCCTCGATCATTCCGTCCTCGCCTACGACAAGCGAGTTGCAGAAGAGTGCGGGATAGCCGAGTTTCTTCATAAGGGGCATGGCAAACTGCGTGAACGTATCGCTGATGATGATCACCTGTGTGTCCTTGCGGAGCTCATCCAGGAATTCCTTTGCACCGGGAAGCGGATCGATCTGCGAGATTACGTCCCGGATCTCCTTGAGTCCAAGACCGTGCTCTCTAAGTATGCCGAGCCTCCAGCGCATGAGCTTATCGTAATCAGGTTCGTCCCTCGTTGTTCTCGTGAGCTCGGGGATGCCGGTCTTCTTCGAGAACTCGATCCATATCTCGGGTACCAGTACGCCCTCCATATCAAGACAAACAATGTTCATTTGTATTCCTCCTTATATCCTTGCGTATATGAAAGATCCCGCATCGTATCCGAGACCGTATCTTCCGAAAACAAGCACCGCCAATACCAGTACCATAAAGACTGCCCACGATACTACCGCAGGCTTGCTGCAGACAAGCGAAAGTGCCGATCTGTGCTCGGCGGCATCGTCTTCCGTGTACTGATATATATCCACCGCGGTAAGAATCACCACGGATACGGCAAGTACTATAAGATTTGCAAGGTCCAGACCCATAGAATAAATGCCATCTACGGTAAAAGCAATCCCGCCCGGTCTTACAAAAGCCTTGAACATGTCTATTCCGTCGGCAACCGTAGCGGATCTGAAGAAGACAAAACCAAGAAGGACCAGGATGAATGTGCGTACGATCTGGAATATCTTGTACGGCATCTTATCAGCCTTCAAAGGTCCTCTCACCTTCTCAAACAAAGGCTCGCAGAGCATGCCGCTTACGATGTACAGGCAGTGCAGAAGTCCCGAGCCGATGATGTATGTCCACATTCCTCCGTGCCAGTAACCGACCGAGAACCAGAGGATAAGCATGCCGAGATAGACGGGTACCTTCTTGCCGCGTTTCTTGCCGAGTGCTTTCTTTGCGGCATCACCCGCCTTGATAAGAGGTGCGGATTTGAGCACGGGATAGTAAAGATAATCGCGGAGCCAGGATCCCAGTGTCATGTGCCAGCGTCTCCAGTATTCTCTTATCGAGCGTGAAAGATACGGGCTGTTGAAGTTCTCGTTGAGTTCGATCCCGAGCAGGTGTGACGTACCGAGCACGATGTCGATGCATCCCGAGAAATCCGTATAGAGCTGTATGGCAAAACAGAACACACCTATCACTGTGTAAAGGCCTGTGTATGTCACATGGTCTCCGTAAGCGCTGTTTACGATAACAGCTATCCTGTCTGCGATAACGAGTTTCTTAAAAAAACCCCATGCGATCCTTATCGCGCTTTCCTTGAGGCGGACAAGCGAGAACTTCGCAGTCTCAGCCTTGTCCAGTTCCGCGGAAAGCCCCGCGTATGTGTTCATCGGACCTGACGTTATGTAGGGGAAGTAAGTCGCGAACAAAAGGTATCTTGCGATATTCTTCTCGGGCTTTATCCTGTCCCATGTGCAGTCGAGGACATAACCGACCATCTGCAGAGTATAAAAAGACATTCCCACGGGAACGAGATAGAGCATGAATTCCCTGACGCCTTCGGATGCTCCGAAGAACGCGTTGAGGTCAGCAGCGATGAGATCCATCACGCCGTAGAACTTGACTGCGCACATTATCGCGAGATTAAAAACTACTGTGATCACGCATGCGAGATTACGCTGCCATGTCTTGACCTGCCTTCCGGCAAGAAGGCCGCCTGCGAAAGTCGTTAGTGCCGCAAGCAGTACAAAGAACAGTGTATAGAATCCGCAAAAGCAGCAAAAGGCAATGCTTGCCACAAGCAAAAACCATCTTCTCGCCTTGCCCGGGAGAAGATAGTAGATGATCGTCGCCGCGAGTACAAACGCGAGATATGCTGCAGATACTAATGACATTGATTGTTATCCGAGGTGAGCCATTATCTTGTCGGCCATCTCACCGACATTCTTCATTCCCGTCGTCTCACCCATAGTAAACTTGATGCCGAAAGAACGCTCGATGGCAACGAGGAGATTGATGTGTTCGAGAGAATCCCAATCTTCGATATCAGCCGCAGTCGTCTCATCGGTAACTACGATATCTTCGTCATCGAATACGTCTCTGAATACTTCATTAAGCTTTGCAAATACTTCTTCTCTTGTCATATCTTTCCTCCGTCAATTGACTTTGATCGCAACATTCTTACTCTCATACGGCTTCGACAGATCGAGTTCCCAGAAGGAGTTGCCTTCTTCGTCTTCGCTTATCTTGTCAAAGCCCTGGTCCTTGTAAAAATCCTTCACCATTTTATTCTTAGCCGTCGGATAATAACAGCCTCTTATCTTGGCTATTCCTCTGGCTTTGCATTCCTTTACGAACTCATCCATCATCGCATATTCCATTCCGCGCTTAAGTACCCTGCAGCTCATGAGCCACAGATCCATTATGAAGACCTTCGCTCCGGCTTCGTCCTCTTCGTGTCCGAGGCTTACTGCGACAACGCCGTTGTCACCGAATTTATCCTCGAGTCTTCCGTAGCGCGTAATGTATTTGGGATCTGCTGCAAAGGCTTCTATCTCCGCCCTGCTGCATCTCTTGGTCGTAAGGTTGAACTGGTTGCTCTTGTTGGTGAGCTCCGCGATCCTTTCCATGTATACGGGCGGGAACGGTCCGATGTCTGCCTCCATTTCGAGCGACTTTAAGTAGTCTTCGTAGTTGTCAAAAGAACTTTGCGTCCTGGCGCGTTCTATGTTTGCCTTGTACATGTCGCCGCGCTTTAAGTCCTCGTCGGAAAGTCCCGTTACTTCAAAGTATCCGTTCCTGTCCATAGTCCCGATGTAGGTCTCGGGTGCGCCCACAGCAGGCACGCTTATGCCCGGAATATTGCTTTCGACAAGGTCTCGTTCCATCGGGTTGTCATCGACGAAGACAAAACTGTCCGCGCCAATGTTGATCTCCTGCGCGGTCTGCACGATGTTGCGGTCCTTGTTCTCCCAGTTTGCCTTGATGACAAGAAAATCATCCGGCTTCAGTGTGGAGTCAGGCCTGTTAAGACCTGCGAGGGCATTTTCCTCGTCGTTCTTCGAAGCGACCGTAAGAAGCACGCCTATGTCCTTGTGAGCCTTAACGTATTGCTGGAATTCGGTATAGAGTTCCGAGACCGCGTCCTCATGACCGATATGGATGTTCTCAGGACCGTCGTCACCTACGATGCCGCCCCAGAGGGTGTTGTCCATATCGAGCGCGATCGCCTTCTTGTTCTTGCCGTAGATAGCCTTGATGATGCGGGCAAGATTGAACGCGAAGTCCGGGATCGCACTGACGCTCAGCGCATACTTGTATCTGTACCAGTCACCGGGGTCTGCCCAGCGCTTGATGCCGTACTCTGCGGAGATGTAATTAATGTCGTTGATGAAGAAACTGCCGTGTGTTCTCGCGTACTCGTGGAACCTGGAATTCAGCCTCGTTACGAAGTTCAGCCTGCCGTGGATGTCCGTTGCATCGCTGTTGCCCAAGAGCCTGAAGTACGGCATCTCGAAATTGTTCTGGATGACGGTGCAGCCGTACCTTACCTCAAGGGACTGCCACACCTTCTCGAAACGCTGATACGTCTCATCGAGAAGACCGTCCACCACTTCGGGGGACTGACCTGCACAGGGGTATTCCGGGATGTTCCTTGTTGTCGTGTGCACGAAAACGAGGTCCGGCGCGAAGGCATCCAGCTCTTCGTTGCCGAACACTGCATCTTCAAAGAATTTGTTGTACTCGGATTCCCAGAATTCGGGCCTGATGCCGTAGTTCAGCAAGAACAGCTCGAGTATCTGCTTTATGTCGCTTGTGGTGGAGCCTCCGAGGATCGCGATCTTCTTATCGACGTATTTGACATCGGTCCGCTCAAGAAGCTGCCTTCTTATGGCCTTCTTCTTACGCAGAATATAGTCGGGATCAAACGGGTACTCTAATTCTTTCATCGTGTGTTATCAGTGCAGGATGCCCTTTGCCTCTGCGATCGTGTTCTCGTAGTCGCACAGATAGTAGAAACTGTAGAAAGGTACGAACATGATGAGCACGGAGATGATCGGGCTGTAGAATCTGTTGATGCCAAGCTTGGTTGCCTCTTCTTCAAGAGCCGTAAATACCTGATAGTAGTAGACCCACATTACGATACCGCCGGTAACAAGTCCGATAAGCAGAGCCAGCCAGTAATTCAATACCTGCTTGGTGGGGTAGGGATTGATGGCACGCATGTTCTTGTCGACTTTATACCAGAAGAAAATGCCGTACAGTCCGCATGTAACCATGGAGATCAGGCATTCAACTATCCAATTCATCTTACTCATAACAAACACTCCTCCATTTAATACTTCTGTATTATGACGCCACTAGTATATCACAAGCAGTTTTCGCTAATGTAGTGTTTCTTGTCATAAACCTTAAGGACCGCAGTCATTCTGCGGGCTTTTTTGTGTAGTTTTATTCAAGCCCTCGTTAGCCGTGCGTGTTATAAATATTATCGGCTACAAAGCCAAGAGGTGGAATTTGGAAAGTCTTTCGTTCTTAAGAGATCTGGCTATCATCCTGTGCGTCGCCAAGCTGTTCGGCATCGTGGCGCGCAAATTCCGTGCGCCTGAAGTCGTCGGCGAGATACTTGCCGGCGTCCTTATAGGTCCTGCCGTGGTAGGCATACTCAACAATACGATTCCCGCATTATCAGCATCGCCGCTCCCGGTCCTCGTTGACGAGAGCGCCTTTATCTCACAGATGGCAAAGATCGGCGTCATCATGCTCATGTTCGAAGCAGGTCTTTCCACCGATATGCAAAAGCTCAAGCAGACAGGCGTTAAGGCGACTTTCATAGCCTGTGCCGGCGTCTTTGTCCCCATAATCGGCGGTACACTGCTGTTCATGTCGTTCTACGGCTGGGGCGAATGGGGTTCTGATCAGATGCTCCAGGGTTTATTCATCGGAACGATAATGTCTGCGACTTCCGTCAGCATTACCGTTGCCGCACTCAAGGAACTCGGAAAGATAAACGGCACCGTCGGAACAACGATCGTAAGTTCTGCGATCATCGATGACGTCATCGGCATCATCGCGCTGACTTTTGTACTGAGTGCCAAGGGAACCGAGACCAATGTCTGGAATATCGTATTCAAAGCCGTATTGTTCTTTGCTATCGCGATCATATCCGGCTTTGTCGTATACAAGGTCTTCAAGTGGCTCGACAAGCGTTATGAGCACACGAGAAGGATCCCGATCGCATCTCTCGTTTACTGCCTGATAATGGCGTTTGTAGCAGAGAGGTATTTCGGAATCGCAGACATTACCGGTGCATACGTCGCAGGTGTCGTATTGTGCAACCTTCAGGATGCGTCTTACGTCGAAAGAAAGATCGACATCTCCGCATACATGGTCTTCGCACCTGTCTTCTTCGCAAGCATCGGTCTGAAGGTATCTTTCGAATCAATGAACATAAAACTGCTGATGTTCTCCATCTGCTTCGTGCTGGTTGCCTGCCTTTCCAAGATCATCGGATGCGGCGGTGTATCAAAGCTTTGCAGATTTAACGGCAACGATTCGCTCAAGATAGGAATCGGCATGATGACACGAGGCGAGGTCGCACTCATTACTGCTTCAAAGGGACTTTCCGCAGGCCTCATCACGGAGGAATTCTTTACGCCCGTAATCCTGCTGATCCTGGTGACTTCGATCTCAGTACCGATAATCCTTAAGGCGTTATACAAGAAGTCCGATAAGGCAGCGGCTCACCAGTAAGCCACGTCTCCCCAGTTCCATTCAGCTGTCCAGATATCATCTTCAGAACCGCCGACCCTCTCTTCAAGTCCCTGGTCCTGGAGCTCGGCAAGCTGCTCTTCAGGAGTCATCTCGCTTTCTTGCGGCTGTCCGTCCTGAGGAGTAGGTGTAGGCTGGTTCGTAGGATCTGAAGGTTCTTGCGAAGGATCCGGCGTAGGCGTAGGTGTAGGTGTCGGCTCGACCTGATTCAGCAGTTCCTGCTCGAACTCGTCGATCTCGTCTTTAAGCTTCTGCGCCTCATCGTCGTGACCGTCACCGTCATTGGTCGCACATCCGTTCTCCAAAAGGATCTCCCTTGCTTCGTCGAGTATCTCGAGAACCTCGTCGATATTGTCCTCGGTTACGTTGTCGGCATCGATGGGAGCGAGCAGCGACAGTGCGTAATTGACCCTTATCATGCAGTCTGCAGGTTCCGACGGATTATGTGAAAGCGCCAACTCATACTCTGCGATGGCACGGTCATAATCACCCAATGAATAGAAGATGTTTCCCCTGTTGTACGGATTTACATAAGGCTCTGTAAAGCCCAGGAATCCGAACTGGTTGAACTCATACTTCTCTTTTTTGAAGTTCTTGATCATGTTCCTGTTGCTGAAATAAGCAAGGAGAAGGACGCCCATGAAGATCACGAGCAATACCCATATTCCGACTACGACTCTCTTAGTGATCCTCATATCAACCTCTGCGCTTAACGCTTATAAACTCGTATGCTATCAGGATGCTGAGCGGAATGACAAAGAAATAATAGATGTCGGTATAACCGCTCTTTGTATTCTCTTCAGTATCTATGTCCGTACCATTCTTTATCTTGTTCAAAGTAGAATCTATCCTTGATTGTCTATCCATGTGAACATACTTAATTCCGAGGTCATCCGCGATCGTCTCGAGGTTGTCTTCGTCGATGCAGGATACTGCAGGCTCGTAGGGATAATCTCTCTCATCCATAAGTGTCTTGTACTCTTCGTAGTAGGAATCATAGTAGTGCATGACTCCGCCCTTCTTTGTGCCGTAACCCATTACCGCACCGCCGTCTATATATTCAGCAAGATCATCGAACGATTTGAGTGCATAATCATCAGTGATCTCACCGTCGCTGATAAAGAATACGTACACGGGCATATCGTCGTCCTCAGTATTCTCAAGGACATCTTCGAGCACGTCTTTTGTCACGCTAAGATTGGTTCCGAATGCGTACAGGTAATCAAGCGGATAGATGCTGTCTATTACGGCTTTGACGAATTCCGGATTATCGGTAAACGGTGTCAGTACCTGCGCATTATTATTGAAATCGATAACGCAGAACTGGGCGCCTTCGAGCTCATCGACGATGTATGCCATATCAGCTTTGGCACCGTCGAAACGCGGATTCTTTCCGTCGTAATCTTCTGCGAGCATGCTGATCGTATCGTCAACAA
The DNA here is from genome assembly GCA_024692105.1 of Saccharofermentans sp. The sequence continues at coordinate 14,312 of JAILMZ010000071.1, read as the reverse complement.
CAAATACGACTTTGCACTGGAACTTGTCCTGTGTCACCTTGATATTCTTGTCCGGTATCATCGGTCTGAGATTGATAAGGAATAACAATATGACGATGACTATCTGTCTGATATAAGGTATGACTCCGCGTCTCTTCAGACACAGCAGCGCCACACAGATTATCGCCATTGCCCATATCGGGATTATCGGATTGATCATGATATCTTGCATGGGCTTATACCTTCGTTACGAACGCAAGCAGTATCATCGCGGTAATGCTTGCCAGGAGCAGGTAGAACGGCGTCTCCGGCTGGTCTGTCTCTCTTATCTCATATGTGGCATCATCGAGTGTTGCCACCTGGTCTTCTATCTCGGATACGATGTCTTTTACGGCTGTCTTGCTCTCACCGTAGAAGAATTCTCCGCCGGTGCTCTCAACTGCCTTCTGCATCTGTGTGCGGTCTGAAGAGTACATGTACTCGGTTCCGATGCCGTACACGATAATGCCTTTGTCCTTGCACATCTGACCTGCTTCGGGGAGTGTGATGATCTCTTCTCCCTGAAGATCGTTATCGGTTGCGAATATGATTATCCTCGTTCTGTCCGGATCTTCTTCTATGTTGCCGAAATCCATGGAAGCGGCAGCAAGACCGTCACCGATGATCGACGATCCGCGGTCCTCGTTGCCTATAAGGGTTCCGTTACTGAGGAATGCATCATATTCTGCATACTCGTCGGAATAACCGATCTTTCCGTCATAATAATCGGTTCTCATCTCGAGACCTGTCTTGAGCTTCTCGAGTGTATCAACGACGTAATCATAATCTGTCGTAAGCGGGCAGATAAGGACAGGCGTCGTGTTGAAGATAACGATGCCGAACTTCTGTCCGTCAAGGTCTTCCACGACATCGATGAGCTTGTCGATGAGAATCGCGTTGAGCTCGTCTACCGTAGTGGATATATCGAGGCAGAGTATGATGTCTCTGTTATAGTTCTCGATGACGGTGGTCTCCGTCTTATATGGGCGTGCCATGAGGAAACCCGACAGAAGAATGTTGCAGATTATGGTAAGCGACAGAAGGAATCTCATTACCTTGTATGAGCGCACCTTGAACTTGTAGTAAGGCATCTGCTTAAGGTAATCCGGAACGACAACCTTGGCGCCGCCCTTATACTTCTTCTTGCGGCGGAAACTGATGAAAGCAAGAACGATATAGACTACCGCCACTGCCGCACAGATATATAAAGCTATCTCGTACTTCAGTTCCATTCCGTAATCATCCTCTTTGTATTCTTAAGCGATTCTCTCGCGTCGCCTTCCGCGATCCTGTCGAACTCAGGCTCGTAGTATTCTTCGACAAGATCCGCAAGTGCATTCATGTTTGCCAGACGGATTTCGTAAAGAGTATACTTCTGTACTTCGATACCGGTTGCACGGTATGCGAAATCCCTGATGAGCTTACTCATCTTCTCGTATGTGGGACGGATGCTGGTGGGATCCGTCTCAAAAGCAGATTCGATCTTTGCAAGCTTGGCAAGATACTCTGCCTTGAGCTTGGTCATATCCGGCTTTGTCCAAAGAAGCGCCTTTGCGGTCAGTTTGCGCTTGCTCTTCTTGCTCTTGATGAAGCGTACAAGGATATAGATGACGACCACGAGCGTGATGAGCGCCAGCAGCGAACCGACTATTGCGATCGGTCCCGTGGAGTAATCAAGCATTTTCTGTAATGTGACACTTGTAGGCATCTTCTATTTCCTTAATTTGTGCTTCTCAAGAAGCTCTATTATTCCTCTCTCGACATGTCTTGAAGACTTGATGGTCGTCATGGCAATGCCGTTCTTTTTGAGTTTGTTGTCGCACGCGGCGAGCATCTTCATCTTTTCCTCCTGCTGGAGGCGGCGGAGCTTCTTGCTCCTGGTTATGAAGGCGGGCAGGTAATCACTCTGCTCTATGCCGTACACGTTCTTTCCGAAAACATCCGCATCGCTGACATTGATCAGCAGCACGTCATGCACGAGGATCAGCTGTCTCAGAAGCGAATCCGATACCTTGCTGATGCCTTCCATATCGGTGACGATCACGATGATCATCCTTCTTCTTATGTTGCGGATGATGAATTCGAGCGACGCATCAATGGTCGATGTATTCTTCATCGTAACTGCCTTGTTGTAACCGGACAGAATGGTCTCGAGATTGAGGAATCCCATCCTGAACGGGAAACGGCACAGCTTCTCTCCGTCAGAATATATGGCACTGACATAATCGCCGTTGCTTGCGACCATGTAGGCAAGAGATCCGCCGCCGATAAGCGCGACTTCTTTCTTCTCTTCGCCTGCGGATGAATCAGCGAGCATCCTGCGGTTGGTATCCATGACCAGCATGATGTTGTGCTTCTTCTCGGCAATATACTGCCTGATGAGCACCTTCTGGCTTCTGGAAGTGGCTTTCCAGTCGATGTCCTTGACATCGTCGCCCGGAACATATTCCCTGAGCTCATCGAAGTTCATGCTGCGGCCTTTGTATATTGAGTTATAAGAACCATCGAGGACCCTGCTCGTTGTCTTGCTGGTCGCGATGGTCTTATATCTTTTAAGACCGTCCTTTATTCTGGAGATATATTCGAGTTTCATGGAGTATTGATTGCTCCGACGAACGCATCGATTATCGTCTCTTCGCTGACACCGTCTGCTACGGCCGCGAAATTCAGCATTATCCTGTGACGCAGTACTTCATAGCGGAGAGCCTTGACGTCATCCGGGGTGGCATAACCTCTGCCTCCGATGAGTGCCATTGCCTTTGCTGTCTCCATGAATGCGATAGCGGCACGTGTGGATGCACCCATCGCAACATAAGATGCGAGTTCGGGCTGGATGAATGCCTTCGGGTGACGCGAAGCCTGAACGATGTCAACGATATACTGCTTGATCGTGGGTGCGATGTATACCTTCTTGCAAAGCTGCTGGAGGAACAGTACGTCTTCCATTGTTGCAACGGCACCGCCTGCCGTATAGATATCTTTCTCTATCCTGTTTAAGATCTCGATCTCCTGAGCCTTATCGGGATATGTGATGACTTCCTTAAGAAGGAATCTGTCGAGCTGAGCCTCGGACAGTTCGTATGTACCTTCCTGCTCGATAGGGTTCTGCGTTGCAACGACAACGAAGATGTCGGGAAGCTTGTATGTCTGTCCGCCGATACTTACCGATCTCTCCTGCATCGCCTCAAGCATGGCGCTCTGTGTCTTTGCGCTGGAACGGTTGATCTCATCGAGCAGGACGAAATTCGCATATACCGGACCGATCTTGGTCTCGAAGGTATTGTTCGTCATGTTGAATGTCTGTGTACCGATGATGTCACTCGGCAGAAGGTCAGGCGTACACTGGATCCTAGAGAACGATCCGTTAACGGATTCCGTAACGACTCTTGCCGCTGTCGTTTTCGCGAGACCCGGAACGGATTCGAGAAGGATGTGTCCGTTCGCGATCATGGAGACGAGAAGTGATATCCCGAGCTGCTCCTGGCCAACGATCTTGGATGCGTAGTAGTTCCTGATCCTGGCAATGATCTGGTTCGCACGTGCGGTCTCTTCGGGTGTGATCGCCGTATTGGGTTGTGCAACGTTTTCCATAGTTTTCTCCCCTTTGTAAATTCAAACAATAATTAGTATATATTTTTTGACAAATGAAATGAAGAGTTCATTTCATAAGTTAGTTGTATTGGCATACTTACTACACCGTGTATGATAGTACACATTTGCTACTATGTCAACAGTTAAAGCGCAATTTGTTTTGGGATATAATGAAAGGGTAGTTACAGGCTTATTGGAAAAGGGAATAAATACTATGAAAAATAAATATACGGTCTGCAGGATAACTGCCGTTTTGATTGCCGCAACGCTTCTCATGCCGCTCGCATCATGCAGTATCTTCGCACGCAGGGACGTAATAGAAGCTGCGGATAAGCTCGGTAATGCCATCGTAAGCGGAAGCGCCGAGGACATTCTTTCCCTGTCGAGCAAGAAGCATAAGCAGCTTTCAGAGGATCTTAACATCATCTTGTCAGGCGAAGGATACTCCGAAGAGGAAAACAAGTACGCGGATGCCGTCAGGGCGACTATGGAATATTCCGTAGACGAATCATCCGTTAAGGTCGACGGTGAGGATGCGACATGCGACATCATCATCTCTCTTGCAGATTACGTCAAGCTGACAGACGGTGATTACGACACCATAGAGGATCTCGTGTCTGCCGTAAACTCCGGCGATAAGGACACCATCACTTTCACGGCCGAGTTCGCGAAGAAAGATGACGAATGGAAAGTCAGCAATCTTAACAGTGATGAGTTCCTTAAGATATTCGAATACAGAAACGCCGAATTCACCATCGGCAGGGCTTCACTTATCAAGACGGCAGAAGAACTCGCAGGTTACATCGAGTCCGGCTCATCGTCTGATTTCTTCTCGATAGACGACGGCTTGACAGATGAAGACACTCTCATGTTCCTTCTTGCGGAAGGCATGACCGGCGACGAAGTTGATTTTGCAAACAGCGTAAGGACGACGATCTCGGCAACGGCAGATTCCGGCTCGGCAGAGATAACAGGGCTTTACGGCACATGTGATATCGTCATTGAGATGGCAGATTACGACAGCTTGTCGGAGAACAGCTACGACAGTCTCGGCGAACTGCTCGCAGCAGTGGCAACAAGCGAGAAGATGCAGTATGTCTTCACTGCGGAATTCACAAGGACCGGTGATACCTGGCACATCACCAATCTTAATTCAAGCGAGTTCGAGGACATCTTCAAATACAGATACCTTGTTCTCAGCATAAGTGATTACTCAGGTTCGTATGCCGCGCTGGTAGATGTCACCAACGAGTTCAATGCAAAGATAGAAGAGACTGCAGGGTCAGGTTGTGCGAACGGATTTACGGGAAGCATTGTCGCCCAGGTCGACCTCGAACTGAACAAGGACGGAACGTATTCGTTCGGCATAGACCGCGATACGTTTGCCGCCGTGCTCTACGACTATGCCGATACAAACATCGATAAGCTCGTTACGAACATGCTCGGCGTGTCTTCCACCGACCAGATCGAACTGCTTGTAAAGATCGCAGGCTACAATGATTATGCCGACATGAGGTCGCAGCTTCTGGATCAGGTCACGGACATGTTAGACGGTTTTTCCACGAGCGGACTCGACCGCAGCGGCACATATACCGTAAGCAACGGAAAGATCACATTCTGCGGGAGCGATGACAATTCGACCACAGATGATATCACCGGCACCATAGACAGTTACGGCAACATCACGGTTACCGCTCCGATAACCGATCCCGATGCTGTGATGCTCTTCGGTTCAGATGAGATAACGCTTACTTTCGCACCGAACGATTAAAAGGTCTCCTTGCACTTGTCGAGCATATCGGTGATCTTGATGTGCTGCGGGCAGACATTCTCGCAGCGCCTGCATTTGATGCAGTCTGCTGCGCTGCTGCCTTTCGAGACGATCTCGGCATAATCGGCTTTGGCCTTTTTCTTTTTGCCCTTTTTCTGGGCATCGTTCATTACCTTGAAGATGTCCGGGATGGGTATCTGCTTCGGACATCCTTTCGTGCAGTAACGGCATGCAGTGCACGGTATCTCGAACTGTGATCCCAGTATCTCCTGAGCCTGTCTTATGGCTTCCTTCTCCTCGTCATTAAGCGGCGTAAAGTTCTTCATGAACTCTGTGTTGTCCTTCATCTGGGCAACGTCGCTCATGCCTGAGAGGACCGCCAGTATTCCGTCGAGGGACGCAACAAACCTTATCGCCCACGATGCATACGATGCACCCGGATTGACCTTGTCGAAAATATCCTTTACTTCCTGCGGGGGATCTGCCAGCTTTCCGCCTTTGACGGGTTCCATTACGACTATCTGCTTACCGTGCTTTCTGGCAACCTCGTAGTTCGCACGGGACTGTACATCCGGGTCTTCCCAGTCCCTGTAGTTGATCTGCAGCTGCACGAAATCAACATCGGGATGCTCTGTCAGGAGTTTGTCCAGAAGTTCCGGTCCGGCGTGGAACGAGAAACCGTAATGCTTTATCCTGCCCTTCTCCTTCTCTTCTTTGACAAAATCCCATAGGTGATATTTCTCATAGAGTTTATAGTTCTTATCCATAAGGCAGTGGAGAAGATAGTAATCCACATACTCGAGACCGGTGCGCTTCAGGCTCGTCTCAAACTCCTTCTTGGCAAGACCTTCCGTCGGCACCGCCGCCGCGAAAAGTTTGGTCGCAAGCGTGTAGCTCTCTCTGGGGTGACGTTCCACCAACGCCTTGCGGATGGCATTCTCCGAGCCCGGATATATGAATGCCGTATCAAAATATGTGAAGCCCGCATCGAGGAAAATATCCACCATCTCCGAAGTCTGTGCCACATCTATGCCGGCACCTTTGTGAGGGAGACGCATAAGTCCGAATCCGAGTTTGCCGCCGGTCTTTTTGATGATGTTTCCGTCCTTGCCGTACATCACTTTTCCGTCCGTCATGACATAGTCTCCTCCGAATCTTACCGCATCACAGAAATCTTCGTACGATGCAAGTTTGTGCCTGAAAGCCATGCCTGCTCCGAGAAGGTTAACGCTGTGGATATCAGAACCTGCAGTTCCGGGAAGTTCGTTCTCATTTGCATAACTTATGGCGCGCGAATTATACTCGGGTTTTCTGTTTGATGCGTTGATCATCTCGACTCCGTCGACGATATCCGGGAAGAGCCTTATCTCAGGTATGTAATCCTCCACACGGTAAGGATGTGCCTGAACGTAAATTCCTCCGCCGTCATGGACTATCCTGCTCATCTCTATGGGCGAAGCATCCCTTAATTCAGGATGCTCTTTCATCCATTCCGGAGTGACGCCGTAGATAAGAAATTCCGTTCCGTTAAAGCCTGCTTCCATTCCGAACCAGACATCGAGACCTATCTCGTCTCCTCTTTGCTTTGCCTGTCTGTATCCTTCGGAAAAGAGGTCGATCCATTCTTCCCACGGAAGACTCCTGTCAACGCATGTATTGCCGCCCCAGTTGTGATCCGTGACGATGATGCCTGCATAGCCTGCTGCTTTGGCCGCGTCCGCCATCTCCGCACCGGTGTTGTGTCCGCATGCGCTTGCGTTGCAGGTGTGCAGGTGTGTCTCGTACAGATAAGGGTATTCTTCCGTCATGTTAGTCCTTTGCGAGATACTTGAAGAAGAACGAGTCTTCGTAGTTCTCTGCCATGAAATTATTTGTTATGTGCCCGAGGTAACTCTCGTCATTGATGTTGCCGTAAGAACCGATGTATTCGGAATTGGGTTCTGAACCTGAGATCTCGTTGCCGAAGATGACAAACAGGTTCAAAAGAGCCGGGAACATCATGAGTATGAGCACGAGAGCGCCAAGCGCCGTCTTTATCTTCTTGCCGGTCTCCTTCGGGACTTCATTTGCAGCCGCTTTTTCTGCGACCAGAGCGGTCAGGTAAAGCTGTATTACGAACAGCGCCGGCATGGATCCGCGCATGGTAAAATCGTTCATCTCCGAGACGACATAGACCGGAAGTATGATGAGCGTAAGTATCGCACCGGCAAACATCGGTTCCTTAAGACACCTGCCGCGGAGAAGCAGATAAAAAGGAAGCACTTCCACTGCAATGAATATCAGGTAAGCGGGAATGAACAAGAGCGGATTGGAATACAGTGTCCATGCTATTCCCTGGAAAGATATCGAACCGGAATTGCTCATGTAGAAACTTCCGAACAGGAACAGTATCAATCCCGCAGACAAGATGTTCACGGGAGTAAAGATATTCTTCAGGGCAGTAACGCCTTTGCCTGCTCCTCCTTCCTTGCGGAAGAAAGCAGCTATGGCCAGGGGGAATATTCCGATCGTTGCCCAGGGCGAGTATGCAAAGAGCAAACCTGCGGTAAGTCCTTCCGATCTCGTATCCGGCTGTGTCATCAATAGAAGCACGATGATGAAGCACGGGATTATCTGATGGAAGACATCGCACAGTTCAGTGAAGTTCGCGACATAGCAAAGATAAGGAACATATCCTTCCATCCAGAGCCACCAGTCGTAGTGGCAGACCGCATTTACCGCGTTCGGGATAACATCAAGTCCCGCGAAGAAGACCAGTATGAAAGGTCCCGCATAAGAAGGCCTTTTCGCAAAGACCGTCATGCCGAGGAAGATGAGGAATAATCCCGCGGAATTCCATATCAGCAGTGCCACGGATCCGGCAGTCATTCCGCCAAGCTTGCCCACGAGTGCAGCGGGCAGGAAATAAGTAAAGTAATACACAAGCGCGCTCTTGTCAGGGTGCCCGGTAAAATACTCGATGACAACGGGATTGGTCTGCGTTGAAGTATCGTAGATGACCGGCCACGGATAATCGATAAGGTCGCGCAGCATCGCACGGCGGTAAGCATGATCTTCGAGTGCATATACGAATTCGCCTATGCCCGTAACGAGTGACAGCAAGACGGCGATCACCACGCATATGATTACATACGACAGCGGCAGTTTGATGAAGTCTTTGCCGATGCTGTTCTTATATCCGGGACCGCGTACGGCAAAGACAAGCAGTGCCGCAAATGCGATAGCCATCGGGATGCCTATATAAAGCTTGAGGAACCCCGTGCAGAAGATGATGACCGGTATCAGCAGATACGACATACAAAGGACATAGTAAGACCTTGCAGTCATTACTATGTCCCCGTGCTTGGCTTTTTTTATACTGCTCTCAGCTCTCATTCAATACGGACTGCGCCTTATGCCTCCCCGTTCAGCTGAGCGATAATGTTCGGAAGCTCACCGTCAACAACATCGTTGTCCAGCTGGCATGTTCCGGCATTGGCATGTCCGCCGCCGCCATAGCAGAAGCAGAGCTCGCCGATATCGACGTCGCTTGCCTTGTTGATGATGGACTTGCCGATCATGACTGCCGTGTTCTGCTTCTTGAAGCCCCATGCGACATGAACGCTTATCTCAACTTCAGGCCACATAGCATATACCATGAAACGGTTGCCTGCGTAGATCGTCTCGAGGGGGCGCAGGTCAATTACGGCGACCTTGCCTTCGATCTTGACCACTTCTTCAAGCTGCTTCTTGAAAAGTTCCTGCTGCTCGAAATACAGATCAACACGCTCCTTTACGTCAGGCAGAGCAAGTACTTCCTCAACAGTGTGGTTAACGCAGTAATCGATGAGTTCCATCATGAGATCGTAGTTGGAGATCCTGAAGTCATGGAAACGTCCGAGTCCTGTTCTTGCGTCCATGAGGAAGTCCATGAGGACCCAGCCCGTAGGATTGAGGATCTCTTCCTTTGTAAAGTCAGCGCTGTCTCCCTTGTCGACAGCTTCGAGGATCTCTTCCGTAACCGTCTTGAACTTATCCTTGCCGCCATAGTATTCATATACTACGCGAGCTGCAGACTTAGCTCCGCCGATGCAGATGAACTTGCCCTGGAACTCGTCTTCGTCAGTTCTGATAAGCTCTGTCTCGTGGTGGTCAAAAGCAAGTCCGACTCTCGGGTCGAACGGAAGGTTAGTCGTAATATCATTCTCTGTGATCTCTACCTTGCCGTCCTGAACGTCTTTCGGGTGAACGAACTTAATGTCCCCGATCATATCGAGCTCCTTGAGGAGCATGGCGCATACAAGACCGTCAAAATCACTTCTTGTAACAAGACGCATATTTCCCATAGATGCAAACCTCCCTATATATCGGTTGAAATTATATATCTAATATATCAGCAATTTTTGAAAAAGGGGCTGAATAAACTGTTAACTATTACTAACTGTTACGCCTCAGGCCTGCCTTTCGGCGGACCGCCCTGGGGACCTCCGAGTCCGATGGTTTTGACTAATAACGGTGAGATGATAATGGCGATGACATATGCTGCCACAAGTGCAAACGGAAGCATGACGATCCACTGTCCGAGCCACATGGAAATGAATGAGGGCTTGACCGGCATGTCGATCTTCGAGTATGCCTGAGCCATGCTTATGCAACTCAAAGGCAGGCTTATCGCAAATGTGTTGACCAGTGTAAAAGGTATGCAGTTTACGAGGGTGAACTTAATGCCCGGCGGGTTAGCTCCGGCCTTTGCCGCAAGAGCTCTTCCCCACTTTCCGAGAGGAAATACGAGGGCTACGATTATACCCGCGATCACGGATTCGATAATGCTTGTGATAAGCATGACAGGAAGCGGAGGCATGGCCTGCAATTGGACATCGTCTTTTCCGGCTCTTGCAAGGAATACGGCGATGGTTCCGAGGAGCACGGACATGATGACTGCCATGATCAGATTCATGGTCCGTTCTTTACGCTTCATGTCGGGCATACCCTTTTTATCCGGTGTATCCATATTACGGTTCCTGTCCTTTTTCTCAATCTTATCGGATTTCAAAAGAACCTGCCACAACGTTTTTACATTATGCGCGTATGAGGGGTATAATAGCCGGGTATATTAATTTTGAGGAGAACGTTACTCATGACATTCAGAAAGATTGTTTCCGCCATCCTCACGGCGGCAATGGTATTGTCTTTTGCGGGCACTTCCGCCACAGCAGAGACAACATACACTCTCGGGGGCGTGGCACACGTTCAGGACCAGGGTGATACCGGTGCATCATGGAACGCCGAGACCGGCGAACTGACACTGGGATCGAGAGGTCTTGCGAGAAGACTCGAGAAGATCAACATCACTTTTGAGAACAACACAGGTTACGGCGGCTCGCTCGAGTACCGCGTACACATCCAGGATATCGGATGGACCGAGTGGCTTCCTGCAGGAACCGATGCCGGAACTGCCGGACAGAGCAAGCGTCTCGAAGGCATCGAGATACGTCTTACAGGCGATCTTGCAGCTTATTACAACGTTGTCTACAGAGCTCACATCCAGGATTACGGAGATGCACAGGGCTGGGTTGCCAACGGCGCACTCGCAGGCTCCACGGGCGAATCCAAGAGAGTCGAAGAGATCAAGGTAAAGCTTGAGCCCAAGTCTTCACCTTCATTCTCATCCAGCGTTATCTATCACGTACACAGACAGGACTACGGTTGGGAATCCGATTGGAAAGCAAACGGCGCGGTATCCGGAACCACCGGTCAGGCAAAGCGTCTTGAGGCAATAACACTGTCTGTATCGGATCCTTCATACAGCGGCGGCATCAAGTACAGGACACATGTACAGGATATCGGCTGGCAGGATTGGAAATTCGACGGCGACCTCTCCGGCACCACCGGAATGGGCAAGCGTCTTGAAGCGATACAGATTGAACTCACGGGCAACATGGCTTCGAACTACGACGTGTACTACCGTGTCCATGTCGAAGGTTTCGGATGGCTCGGCTGGGCTAAGAACGGCGAGTCTGCAGGCACTTCAGGTCTGTCCTTGAGACTTGAGGCCATCCAGGTCGTAATGACCGCCAAGGGTGCTGGCGCTCCGGGCAATGTCGCAGGCATCAGCAGTGTAAGATCCGAATCGACATTCAGCGACGGCGATTTCGACAAGATCGTAAGTGAAGGTCTCTATACCGGCTGGATCACCGCAGGCGGATGCACATACTACATCCTTAAGAATGCCGACGGAAGCGGAAGCCTTGCAAACGGCCTGGTAAACATCGACGGCACGGATTTCGTTTTCGAGAACGGAAAGCTTGCCCCGAACCAGCGCATTTTATCCAACAACAAACTCTACTACACTGACGCCAGCGGCAACGTGTACAGGATAGTCGACGGTGACAAGCCGATGGTTGCCCTCACCTACGACGACGGTCCCACGCAGTACACCAGCCAGATCCTGGACATCCTTGAAGCAAACGGCGGAAAGGCTACTTTCTTCGTAATGGGTTGTCTCGTTGGCGGCTATCCCGATACGCTCTTGAGAGCTTACAACATGGGTTGCCAGATCGGCAGCCACACATGGGATCACCCCACTCTGACCAAGTGCAGCACAGAGAAGATCCTTCAGGAGCTTAACAGCACCGACGCCGCAGTCCAGGCGATCATCGGATGCCCCACGAGCATCATGAGACCTCCGGGAGGCGCTCAGAACGGCACTGTCGCTAGCATAATCGCACAGACGGGCAAGCCTCTTATCCTCTGGTCTGTAGACACACGCGACTGGGAAAATAAGAATGCCCAGATGATCATCAACAACGTACTGTCCAACGTTAAGGACGGCTCGATCATCCTGATGCATGACAGACTCTCATGCACGGTTACGGCCAGCCAAACAATAATCCCCACGCTTACCGCGCAGGGATATCAGTTGGTCACTGTTGAAGAGCTTGCTCTGCTCAATGGCGGAATGGTACCCGGAGGAGTCTACCGCTGCTTCTGATCTGAAGCATCCATAAGCAAGACCTGCAGCGTCTTAAGAAGCTGAACCAATCAGTTTCTCGAGGCGCTGCATTGCTTCTATGGTTCTGTCTCTGTCTCCGAAAGCAGTAAGTCTGAACCAACCCTCACCGTTCTTTCCGAAGCCTGCACCGGGTGTTCCGACGACGCGCGCATTTACCAGCAGGTAATCGAAGAACTCCCAGCTGGTCATGCCGTTCGGACACTTGAACCAGACATAGGGTGAATTGACGCCGCCCGTGAACTCGATGCCGAGGCGTGTCAGAGTTTCTGTCATGATCTTTGCGTTTTCCTGATAATAAGCGATGTTCTCGCGTGTGGCACGCATGCCTTCTTCCGTGAATACGGCATAAGCTGCGCACTGAACGGGGTAAGATACACCGTTGAACTTGCTGCCCTGGCGTCTTCCCCAGATCTGTGATACGGAGATCATCGTTCCGTCGGGTGCCGGGAATTCCAGTTCTTCGGGAATAACAGTATAGCCTGCTCTCATACCCGTGAATCCTGCCGTCTTTGAAAGAGAGCAAAGCTCGATCGCGCACTTTCTTGCGCCTTCTATGCAGAAGATGCTCCTCGGGATATCGGGATCCGTGATGAACGCTTCGTAAGCGGCGTCATAGATGATGACGGCATTGTTTGCGATAGCATACTTGATCCATACTTCAAGCTGCTCTTTTGTATAAGCGGAACCTGTCGGGTTGTTGGGTGAGCAAAGATAGATGATGTCTGCGTGAACGTTCTCGTCAGGCATTGCAGCGAAACCGTTCTCTTCGTTCGAATCTGCGCAGATGATCTGTCTGCCGCTCATGACGTTCGAATCGACGTAAACGGGATAGACGGGATCCGTTACGAGTACGACGTTGTCCTCGGAGAATATATCCTGGATGTTGCCGCAGTCGCTCTTGGCACCGTCGTTGATCCTTATCTCGGATGGCTTAACATCTGCACCGAAGCTCTTGTAGTAAGCAGCGATCTGTTCTTTGAGGAAGTCGTATCCGGCACCGCTGTCTTCATAGCCGCGGAATGTCTCCTTTACGCCCATCTCATCTGCGCCCTTCTTCATTGCTTCGATAACGGGCTTTGCGATGGGGAGGGTTACGTCGCCTATTCCCATCCTGATTATGTCGGCATCGGGGTTAGCCTGCTTAAAGGCATTTACCTTCTGCGCGATATTGATGAAGAGATAGTTCTTCTCAAGCTTCATGAAATTACCGTTCATCTTAGGCATGGTCTTGCCCTCCCTGACTTTAATCAAATCCGATTAATTGTATCTTATGTCGGTCAGGTTCGCACGATAATTTTTATATGATAATCATACTTTAACAGTGTTACTGTCGCTCAACCGCGGGGATTCTTCGCGTTGCGCAGGAGATCGAGAAGGCCCTTCTCCTTGATTATGGCAAGGCCCTGACCTTCATCTCCGAGCACCAGAAGGTTGTCTCCGGGGTTGAGATCAAAGATCTTCCTTGCCTTGGCAGGGATCACGATCTGCCCTTTGTCCCCCATCTTGACCATGCCGAAAATGTGCTTTCCTCTCGGCGGCACTCCGAGCCCCAGGCTGTCCTCGTCCTTCGGGTCGAAATTCAGAAGATCGTCTACCGACACGCCGAAAACGTTCGCTATCAGCATGCACTTCTCGATATCGGGAAGGGACTCGCCCGTCTCGTATTTCGACAGGGTCTGCCTGGAGACGCCTATCGCATCAGCGAGTTCCTCCTGTGACATATCGTGGATCTTCCTCAGCGCCAAAAGATTATCCTTGAACATCTTTTGCCTCCTTTTTCTTTTTGCTGATGCCCAGTACCGCCCATCTGAAGAACGGTATCCTTGAGATTATGAAGTTAAGCAGATATGCCAGGGCAAAACCTGCGATAAGGCTCAACGGATAGCATGCCCATGCCGGAAGAAGTCCCGGCTTTGCGATTAAGAGCGCCACGGCGGATAT